>JAGQWM010000030.1 GCA_020437365.1 Chitinophagaceae bacterium
TTCTAAATCTGAAAAAGAAACAAGAGAAACACCTTACTGGTTAAACCTATTAACGAATAGTAAATTTTTTATAACGGACGAATTGGTCGAAATAAAAAATTATAGTTATGAAATCATCCGAATGTTAAACAGTATTATTTTATCAAAAAATAAAAAAGTATTTCAAAAAATATTCATAACCCTAAAATCATAATTTTAAAATGCCAAGAATAATCAAATCAGGACTTATCCAAATGTCATTGCCTAAAACAGAAGGCGAAGGAACCATTGAAGAAATCAAAGAAGCGATGGTACAAAAACACATTCCTTTGATCGAAGAAGCCGGCAAAAAAGGTGTACAGATTTTATGCCTCCAGGAAATTTTTAATACGCCTTATTTCTGTCCCGGCCAGGATAAAGCATGGTACGAAAGTGCGGAAACCATTCCCGGCCCAACGGTGGAACGAATGCAGGAGTATGCCAAAAAATACAGTATGGTGCTCATTGTGCCGATGTACGAAAAAGAACAAGCCGGTGTGTTATACAATACAGCTGCCGTCATTGATGCAGACGGAACGTACTTGGGTAAGTATCGCAAAAATCATATTCCACATACTTCCGGATTTTGGGAAAAGTTTTTCTTCAAACCCGGCAACCTCGGTTACCCTGTTTTCCAGACGAAATATGCAAAAGTGGGTGTGTATATCTGTTATGATCGGCATTTTCCGGATGGTGCCAGGTGTTTAGGTTTGAATGGCGCTGAAATCGTTTACAATCCCTCAGCTACCGTAGCCGGTTTATCACAGTATTTATGGAAATTAGAACAACCGGCGCATGCTGCTGCCAATGGTTATTTTATGGGATGTATCAATCGGGTGGGGACAGAAAAACCCTGGGACCTTGGTAAATTTTACGGCAGTAGTTATTTCGTTGATCCCCGTGGACAAATTTTTGCTGAAGCCAGTGAAGATAATGATGAATTACTGGTAGCTGATTTTGATTTGGATATGATAGAAGAAGTTAGATCTACCTGGCAATTTTTCAGAGACAGAAGACCGGAAACCTATGGAAAACTGATCGAATTATAAATTTTAGAATGATGCGTTATGAATGTGGCGTGATATCCGGACATTCATAATTCAGAATTTATAATTCTAAATTAAACAATATGATAGAGAGTAACAGACTTACAGAAAAGCAATACAAGGATAACTTTTCCGACATTCATCCGCCGTTTGAAAATAAAACTGCGGCACAAGTCGATGCCAATCGTTGCTTGTTTTGTTTTGATGCACCTTGTACAAAAGGATGCCCAACCAGTATCGACATACCAAAATTTATCAAACAAATTGCCAATGACGATATTAAAGGCTCCGCTCATACAATTTTCAAATCCAACATTATGGGCGCCGGTTGTAGCAAAGTTTGTCCTGTAGAAAAATTATGTGAAGGAGCTTGTGTGTATAATTTACTGGAAGAAAAACCGATTCCCATTGCCAAACTTCAGCGTTATGCCACTGAAAAAGCCATGACAAATCAATGGCAGTTTTTTAGCAGAAAGGCAGCCGCAGGCAAAAAAGTAGCTATCGTAGGTGCAGGGCCTGCCGGTTTAAGCTGTGCTCATGTTCTCTCCAGGGAAGGTGTGGACGTTACAATTTTTGAAAAAGAAAAAAAAGGCGGTGGATTGATGACTTATGGCATTGCTGCTTATAAAGTCACACCGGAATTTTGTGAAGATGAAGTCAATTATATTTTAGCCATCGGCGGAATTGAAATTAAATATGAACAGGAATTAGGCAAAGATTTTACACTCGCCTATTTGAAAAAAAATTATGATGCTGTTTACTTGGGAATGGGTGTTGGTGTTGCCAGGCAATTAAATATTCCGGGCGAAAAACTGGAAGGTGTGGTAGATGCCATTCGTTTTATTTATGATTTGCGGGACAAGGGATTTCCTTCCATTCCAGTCGGTGATCATGTCGCCGTTATCGGCATGGGTATGACAGCCATTGATGCAGCCACACAAGCCAAAAGATTAGGCGCCAAAAAAGTAACCATGTTGTACAGAAGAACACAGGAAGAAATGCCTTGTACACAAGTGGAACTTGACATAGCTAAATTAGACGGCTGCGAAATCATCTGGCTGGCTTCACCACAAAGAGTAAAAGGATCAAAAGGAAAAGTAAAACAATTGGTTTGTAGTAAAATGAAATTGGGCGAACCAGATACCAGTGGCAGGAGAAGTCCGATTGATACAGGAGAAACATTTACACTCGATGTTGATATGATTATCAAAGCAGCAGGGCAAGTGCCTTATGAAAAAATAGTTACAAAATATAAATTGGATAATAAATACGGAAAAATTACAATCAATGAACAATGTGCAACTAATATAAAAGGAGTATTTGCCGGTGGCGATGCAGTCAATGGCGGTAAAGAAGTTGTAGATGCTGTACAAGCCGGAAAAGATGGAGCGAAAGCAATATTGAAATTTTTAAAAATAGCTTAACCGCAAAGAATCATTGTTGCGACATAGTGGTTAAATAAACGACATAAAACTATTGAATACAAACTTTTAAAATAAATCTTTAGCAATTACGACAATCAACAATTTCCTAATTTCTCTTTGCGTTGCTTTGCGTCCTTGCGACATAGCGGTTAAATAAAAAAAACATGGCAGACATATCTTCAAATTTTCTTGGCATAAAATCCCCCAATCCTTTTTGGTTGGCCAGTGCTCCTCCTACAGATAAAAAATATAATGTGCTCCGTGCATTTGAAGCCGGTTGGGGCGGCGTTGTATGGAAAACACTTGGCTCGCAGGTAAAAAATGTGTCTTCAAGATATTCGGCAGTTGACTATCATGGCGGAAGAGTCATGGGATTCAACAATATCGAATTAATTTCTGACAGGCCACTCGATATCAATTTGAAAGAAATAAAAGAATGCATCAAATTATTTCCCGACAGGGCAATGGTTGTGTCCCTGATGGCTGACAATAACAGGGAAAGCTGGCATGAACTCATCAAAAAAGTGGAAGATACCGGCGCACATGGACTTGAATTAAACTTCGGTTGCCCTCATGGCATGACGGAACGAGGCATGGGAGCCGCAGTTGGCCAGGACCCGGAAATTGCCTGCATGGTCGTAGAATGGGTTATGGAAGCAGCTACAATTCCTGTCATCACAAAACTAACGCCCAATGTACATTCTGTGGTACCTACCGGCCGTTCAGTTGTTAAAGCCGGTACAAATGCTTTGTCGTTGATCAATACAATTCAATCAGTAACAGGAGTAGATTTGGATACGTTGGTTCCAAATCCTTATGTAGCTGGCAAATCGGTTTTTGGAGGTTATTGTGGGCCGGCTGTCAAACCTATTGCATTAAAATTTTTAACAACGATTGCCCAGGATGAAATGACGAAAAAAGTTCCCGTTTCTGGAATTGGTGGTGTAAGTAACTGGAAAGATGCTGTAGAATTTATGTTGTTGGGAGCATCAAATGTACAAGTATGTACTGCTGCCATGAAATATGGATTCAGGATTGTTGAAGACATGTGTGAAGGATTAAATAACTGGATGGATGAAAAAGGCTTCTTTACATTAGACGACTTTATTGGGAAATCGGTCGATAAAATTACACATTGGGAAGACCTTGATATTAACTATCATCATATTGCCAAAATCAATCAGGATAAATGTATTCATTGTGGCCTATGTTATATTGCTTGCGAAGACACTTCACACCAATCCATTCGTATAGAAAAAGGAAATCCTTATAATACCTATACTATCATTGATTCAGCATGTGTAGGATGTAATCTTTGTCAATTGGTTTGTCCTGTTGACCAATGCATCACTATGGAAGAACACCGGGTAGCACCGGAATATGTCAATTGGATTGAATGGCAAAAAAGAGGCTTACCGCTGAATGATCATTAATTATTTTGGAAATTAAATTCAGAAACCCTCTTACCTAAGTGAGAAATACTACCGGAAAACCGAAAAATAAAATTAGAAAGGCTCTTGGGTTTTCAAGAGCCTTTTGTCGGGACGACTGGATTCGAACCAGCGACCACTTGCACCCCATGCAAGTACGCTACCGGACTGCGCTACGTCCCGAATTTTCTAAACTTTTTTAAAAGAACTAATTCACTCATTTTTTCAATCGTCGCTGCGACCCTTTTAGTCGGGATGACCCCGATACAATCGGGGCGACCCATTTAGTCGGGATGACTGGATTCGAACCAGCGACCCCTTCGTCCCGAACGAAGTACGCTACCGGACTGCGCTACATCCCGAATAGAAAAAAATATTTTAAGAACTCATAAATTCATTCAACACTTCTGTTACTGGCGACTCTCCCGCCCTTGCGGGATACGCTACCGGACTGCGCTACATCCCGCATTCAGTTTCTGAGCCGCAAAACTAAGGCTTTTTGCTGTTTTCCAATACCAAAAACAACCTTAACTTCGCTCCTTAATGACTATACTCATTAAGCAAGCCAAAATTGTCGATCCATCCTCCTCTTTCAACGGCCGGACAGCAGATATTTTTATCGAGAATGGCGTTATTCAAAAAATCAATTCTTCCCTGAACGAAAAAGCCGACCAAGTAATCAAAGAAGATAATTTACATGTTTCTCCGGGTTGGGTTGATCCATTTGCCCATTTTGCCGACCCCGGTTTTGAGAATAAAGAAACGATTGAAACCGGTGCCAAGGCTGCTATTGCCGGCGGGTTTACAGATGTTTTTCTGATACCTAATACAAACCCTGCCGTACATGACAAATCTATGGTTGAATACATAGTTCAAAAGGCAAAATCACAATCTTTAAATATTTTTCCTATTGGTGCTATCACAAAAAACACCGATGGCCGGGAACTTGCCGAAATGTATGACATGAAAATGAGTGGTGCCAAAGCTTTCAGCGATGGTATAAACAGTGTACAAACAGCCGGCATTTTTCTAAAAGCCCTTCAATATGTAAAAGCATTCAATGGCATTATCATCCAGGTGCCGGACGATAAAAGTATCAATCCCCAAGGCCTGATGAATGAAGGTATCATTTCTACACAATTAGGTATGCCCGGCAAACCATCTATCGCCGAAGAATTAATTGTAGAAAGAGATATTAAACTTGCTCTCTATGCAGATTCAAAAATTCATTTTACAGGTATTTCCACAGGTTGTTCATTGGAACAAATTAAAAATGCAAAAGAAAATAATGGGCAAATAAGTTGCTCGGTTACACCTTATCATCTTTTTTTCTGCGATGAAGAACTTGTGCAGTATGACACGAATTTGAAAGTGAATCCACCGCTTCGCAATACAACAGACCGGGACGCTATACGCAAAGGTATAAGTGATGGAAGTATTGATTGTATTGCTACACATCACCTTCCGCATGAAAAGGATTGTAAAATACTGGAATTTGAAAATGCCCGTAACGGAATGATTGGCCTTGAAACCGCCTATGCAGTTATCAGAACCGCCATGCCTGAAATAACGCAGGAAACCTGGGTGAATTTATTATCTGTCAATACCAGAAAAATATTTCAGTTACCATCTGCACAAATCGTTGAAGGCAATAATGCGACCATCACATTATTCAATCCTGATGTAAAATGGACCGTTACAGAAAAAAATATTTTTTCAAAATCTAAAAATTCGCCTTTCCTTGGCCGTGAATTAACCGGAAAAGCATTGGGCACTCTCTATGGCGATTCACTAAATATATTATCTTAAAAAAATAAATCGAATGCAAATTTCTCCAGCCCTAAAAGGTATTATTATAAGTGTATTAATGATTGGTTTAATCCTATACATTTATAGTTTTGGTAAGAATGCCAACCCTAACCTACAATACTTTGTTTATATTACTTATGCAATCGGTATCGTTTGGGCCTTGGTATCATTCAGAAAAACAGCAGCATGCACGGGGAGATATGGCAATCTTTTTTCACATGGGTTTAAATTTTTTATTATTGTCACATTATTCATGACGATTTTTTACTGGATTTTCAATAACGCCCATCCTGAATTCAAAGAAACAATGGCCACAGCCTATAAAGAACAATTGGATAAAAAAGTAGTAAACAATGAAATGCTCCCTACCGAAGTGGATGATGCAGTTGCTGCCTATAAAAAACAATATACATTAAGGTTAGTTTCAGGCGCAATTTTCGGATATTTGATAATGGGAGTAGCCGTAACGGCTTTCATTTCTGTATTTTTAATTAAGCGTAAAAAATAAATGGATGTTTCAGTCGTCATACCTCTGATAAATGAAGCGGAATCACTACCGGAATTAAATAGTTGGATTGAAAAAGTGATGGACGAAAATCAATTCAGTTATGAAATAATTTATGTTGATGATGGTAGTACCGATAATTCCTGGCAAATCATTGAAGCTTTTTGTGCCAAAAATGAAAATATAAAAGGCATAAAATTTCAACGTAATTATGGGAAATCTGCAGGCATCAATGTAGCATTTTCTGCCGCATCGGGCAATGTTATCATCACAATGGACGCCGACTTGCAAGATAGTCCCGATGAAATACCGGCTTTGTACCAAATGGTAATGCAAGAAGGGTACGATATAGTCAGCGGTTGGAAAAAGAAAAGGTATGATAATACATTTACCAAAAATATTCCATCAAAGTTTTTCAATGCGGTAACGAGAGCCGTTTCCGGAATTAAATTGCATGATTTTAATTGCGGATTGAAAGCCTATAGCAATCGAACTGCCAAGGGTGTTGAAGTTTATGGTGAAATGCATCGCTACATTCCGGTGTTGGCCAAATGGGCCGGTTTCAAAAAAATTGGTGAAAAAGTAGTGGAACACCGCCCACGGAAATATGGCGTTTCCAAATTCGGCTGGCGTAGATTTGTCAATGGATTTTTAGACCTGCTGTCCATTAGTTTTGTGGGCAAGTTTTCAAAAAGGCCGATGCATTTTTTCGGATTGTGGGGTACTTTATTTTTCCTGGCAGGCCTTGGCATTTCTTTATATCTCGTAATTTCAAAAATAATCGACAGTCATTTTGCTTTGACCAATCGTCCCGGATTTTTCCTGGCACTTACTTCATTAATTATTGGTATGCAATTATTCCTGGCCGGATTTATCGGTGAACTCATTTCCCGCAATTCGCCAAATCGAAATGTCTATTTAATAGAAAAGAAAACAGGCTTATAATGTCTCGAATCGTCATCCTCGGACCTGCGTTTCCATACAGAGGCGGCGGCATTACCTCTTTTAATGAAAGACTGGCAGCTGCATTTTCTCAATCCGGCGATACACCTGAGATAGTCAATTTTACTTACCTCTACCCTTCTTTTTTATTCCCCGGAAAAACACAATTTGCCGAAGACAAAACGCCTCCAGAAAATATTATTATACACAGAAAAATTAATTCCATTAATCCATTCAACTGGATAAAAGTGGGCCGTCAATTAAAAAAACAAAAACCCGATATCGTCATTGTCCGGTATTGGTTACCATTCTTGGGTCCAGCATTAGGTACTATTTTGAGAAAAGTAAAAAAGAACAAGCACACGAAAATTATATGTATTGCCGATAATATTATCCCACATGAAAAACGAATTGGCGACCGTAGTTTTACAAAATATTTCCTCAAACCTTGCGATGCTTTTATTACAATGAGTCAAAAAGTCTTAGATGATTTACGGCATTTCGAGAAAAACAAACCTGCACTCATTGTTCCACATCCTCTCTATGATCATTTTGGCAAAAAAATTGCTACCGCCAATGCCCGTAAAAAATTGAATATTGAAGCGAACCAAAAGCTTATACTTTTTTTCGGCTTTATTCGCAAATACAAAGGGTTGGATTTATTGCTACAGGCAATGACTGATGAACGTATCAAAAATATGGGCATCAAACTTTTAATTGCCGGCGAATTTTATGATAATAAAAATTTATACCAGGAATTTATTACCCAACATCAGTTATCCGATCAAATAATTTTGAAAGCTGATTTTATAAAAGATGATGCCATTAAATATTATGTATGTGCTGCCGATGTGGTGGTACAGCCTTATAAAAATGCTACGCAAAGTGGCGTAACTCCGCTGGCTTATCATTTCGAAAAACCCATGATTGTTACTAACGTCGGAGGTTTGCCCGATATGGTACCACATGAAAAATCTGGATTGGTGGTGGAGCCAAATGCAAAAAGTATTGCTGATGGCATTCTTCATTTTTACGAATTAGGCGAAGCCTTTTTTATTCCGCATCTTCGTGTAGAAAAACAAAAATATAGTTGGGAAACACTTGTTAAAGCCATTCACCAATTGGCGGCTACGGGTGATTAAGTTTTTAACTTTAAAATATCCAGCGTATGGAAAAGATTAAAAATATTATACAAGCATCAATTGATACGAAAAATGCAATTTTGCAAGACCCATTGTTGCTCGAACAAATTCAGGCTGTTGTTGAAACCATTTCCTCTGCATTTGAAAAAAAACACCGTCTTTATTTTTGTGGGAATGGAGGAAGTGCTGCGGATGCACAACATTTAGCAGCGGAATTCTCCGGCCGCTTTTATAAAAACAGGAAAGCCTTACCGGCAGAGGCTTTGCATTGCAACACATCTTACCTGACAGCTGTTGCCAACGATTTTGGTTATGATGAAGTTTTTGCCCGCCTGGTAGAAGGTATTGGCGAAGAAGGCGATGTACTCGTTGGCATTTCCACGTCCGGCAATTCACCCAATATTGTAAAAGCATTTGAAATTGCAAAAGCAAAAAAAATATTCACCATTGCATTAACGGGAGCAACCGGAGGTGTATTAAAAACGCTTAGCGATACCTGTTTATCGATTCCTTCGAAGGATACACCTCGCATTCAGGAAGCACATATTTTAATCGGGCATATTATTTGTCAATTGGTTGAAGAAAAACTTTTCACGTCAGTTTAATATGTTTGATTTAAAAAACATAAATAAAAATTGGACGCTTTTTATAGATAGAGATGGCGTTATCAATCATGAAAAACAAGGCGGTTATATTGAAAATAAAAGTGAATTTTTATTTTATCCGGATGTCAAAAATTCATTTCAAAAACTAAAAAATATTTTCGGAAGAGTTATTGTCGTCACCAATCAGCGGGGCGTTGGCCGTGGTTTGATGACAGAGAAAGACTTGCAGTCAATCCATAGTTTTATGCTTCATGAAATTGAAGAAGCCGGCGGACATATTGATGCCATATATTTTTGTACCGCCACTGATGGGACACATCCCAACCGCAAACCCAATCCGGGCATGGCCCTGCAAGCCGCCAAAGATTTTCCGGCCATAAAATTTGATAAGTCCATAATGGTGGGCAATAAACTCAGCGATATGGATTTCGGCAGAAATGCAGGCATGTTCACCGTTTTTGTGGCAACCACACACCCTGAAACGCCAACGCCTCATCCGGCCATTGACTTTCGCTATGCGTCATTACCCGATTTTGTCAAAGCTTTATAGTTTCGAACAAAATTTTTTCAGCTCTTTGACGTTCCTTGCGATGTAAATACTGAAGTGCAACCGCCATACAATATTTTACATCCAATGGATGTTGTAACTTCGCTTTATCTCAAAAATTCAATCGGTGAAAAAAACATTTTCCTACTTTCTCTTACTTTTTGTTTTTTGTACAAGTGCC
This sequence comes from Chitinophagaceae bacterium, assembly GCA_020437365.1. Taxonomy (GTDB): domain Bacteria; phylum Bacteroidota; class Bacteroidia; order Chitinophagales; family Chitinophagaceae; genus JJ008. Next base: position 9,650 of record JAGQWM010000030.1, read on the forward strand.
ATAAAAAACGGTCAAGCCCAAAAAATTACTCCTGCCGATTTAAAAGCATTGCATGCCAAAGAAGACACATTGAAGGAATATGCCGAATACCTTTATACCGATAGTTTACAGGAAGACCGAATGATTTCTGATAGTATTTTCACCAAGGTTTTGGTCAGGGCTTTACAGATAAAAAATTCATTTTACTATCCTTTCGATTCAGTCAAAGGTGTCCGGTTTTTATATGCGCCGGATAAATCTTTCCGCATCATTACCTGGAATTTATCATTTACCATTTACTATCCGCGGCAAAAAGGTGCTATACAAATGAGAACTGATGACGGTTCTTTACAATTATTTCCCCTGCGGGATGTTTCCGAATTCACAGAAAATCCGTTGGATTCGGCCCGAGGGCCCGGGCAATGGATTGGTGCTGTTTATTACAATATGATTAAAACGGAATACAACGGCAAAAATTATTATACACTTTTTGGGTTCGATCCGAAAGGTGTACAAAGCAGTATGAAATGGATTGAAGTGTTGAGTTTCAATAAACAGGGTAAACCTATTTTCGGCGGCCCGTTTTTTACTTTTCAAAGAGATAGCTTGCCCAAGCCTCCCAAATACAGAATTGGTGTTGAATTTAAAAAAGGGGCTCGCATCCTGGTAAATTATATTCCCGATGAAGGGATGATTTTCGTTGACCATTTAATATCTGAAACCAACCAGCCCGACCTTCCCTGGACTTTTATTCCCGATGGCGACCAGGAAGGATACAAATGGATTAATGGGAAATGGGTACATATTGACAAAGTTTTTACATTTAAATTGAAAGACGGCGAAGCGCCAAACGATGTACCCATTCTTGACAAGGATGGAAACGTAGATGAAAAAAAATTAGAAGAGAAAAGTAAAGAAAACAAACAAAAAGAAAAACCGGACAATTAAAACGCTCAAAAGCCATATAGCCATTTCCACTTTCAAAGGGCAATAGTTATCTTTATGGCATGTCCAAATTCACGCATCACATTCAACCGCCTTCCGGCTTTTCATTGGCTGTAAAAGAGTTGTGGCAATACCGTGAATTATTCTATTTTTTCACTTGGCGTGATATAAAAGTAAAGTACAAACAAACCTACCTCGGCATACTTTGGGCACTCATACAGCCACTGGGTATGATGCTGATATTTACATTTATTTTTTCCAAAACTTTACAAATCGATTCGGGCAATATTGTTTATCCCGTTTTTGTATTAGCGGCACTTGTACTCTGGAACTTTTTTAATGCCGCAGTTTCCAATGCCGCAGAAAGTATGATTTTGCATGCACCTATCATAAAAAAAATATACTTTCCCCGATTAATTATTCCGGGCTCCACTTTACTGGTGGCGTTTTTCGATTTCCTGATTGGCCTTGTCATATTCTTTGTACTATGTTTATATTATCATCAAGCTATCGAATGGACGGCCATTTTTTATTTTCCGGCTGGTATATTTGTTGTCGTTTTTTCAGCCTTCGGCTTAGGAACTTTTTTGGCGGCTTTGAATGTCAAGTTTCGGGATTTTCGTTATACACTTCCTTTTTTAATGCAATTACTTTTTTTCGCTTCGCAAATAATATATCCATTAACTGCTGTCAAGCAAAGTTGGCTACATTATTTATTGGCAGTAAATCCCATGAACGCCGGAATAGAACTTTTCAGATCACCATTGTATCATACTTCGCCTGACATGCAGGTAGTCGGCATTGGACTGGCTAGTGCATTATTATTATTTATAACAGGATTAATTTATTTCCGCAAAACTGAAGCTTATTTTGCCGACATCTCCTAATGAAACCCGCAATAGAAATACGAAACCTGGGCAAAGAATATAAGCTGATGGAAGCGGAACCTTATCTTTCGCTAAGGGATGTTTTATCGAATACAGCCAAAAATATATTGCGAGGAAAAAAGAAAAGGAAAAATAAATTCTGGGCATTGGAAGATATCAATGCAGATATAATGCCCGGTGAAAGAATTGGCATTATTGGCAGGAATGGTGCCGGGAAATCAACCTTATTAAAAATAATTAGTCGCATAACACCACCCACCAAAGGAGAAGCATTTCTTAGAGGGAGAGTCAGTAGTTTATTGGAAGTAGGTACCGGTTTTCACAATGAGCTAACCGGAAGGGAAAATATTTATTTGAATGGTTCTATCCTCGGTTTGAAAAGAAAAGAAATCAAGCAAAACTTAGATGAAATCATTGTATTCAGTGGTGTAGAAAAATTTATTGATACACCAATTAAACATTATAGCAGCGGCATGAAAATGCGATTAGCTTTTTCAGTGGCTGCCCATTTGAATGCAGAAATATTATTGATCGATGAAGTGTTGGCAGTCGGCGATATTGAATTTCAAAAAAAATGCCTCGGCAAAATGGAAGAAGTCAGCCAACAGGAAGGACGGACAATCTTATTTGTGAGTCATAATATGGATAGTATCAGAAATTTTTGTTCGAAAAGTTTATTGCTCGATGTTGGAAAAATCATTCATCAAGGCAATACAAATGAAGTAATCAATTCTTACGTTGCCAATCATTTACAAACGCAAGCACAAAAACAATGGCCCGAAGGAATTTTTTCTTATGATAAAAACATTAAGCTTAGAAAAACATTTTTACACACAAAAGAAAACAAAATTACATCTCGTTTTGACACCACAGAAAGAATAGGACTAAGTTTTGAGTTTGAGGTTTTACATCATCAAGCATCTTTTACACATGGCATCAATTTGTACAATCAGGAAGCGGTAAATATTTTCAATTCGCATGATGTTATTACTGCCAAAGAAAATTTGCAAAAAGAACCCGGCCAATACAAAGCCACAGTATGGATACCCGGAAATTTATTACCCGAAGGTATATTTACAATCGGCATTGCTTTATTTTCTGCTAACCCGGTGGATGTAATGATTCATGAACAAAATGTAGTCAACTTTGAAGTATTTACTGATTTTTCGAAATCCAATGCCAGGGGCCGGTATGCAGAAGATTTTCCGGGCATCATCAGGCCTTTGTTAGATTGGGAAACCATCCGTTTAGGATAAAATATATTTACATTGTTTAGAAAAAGATACAATTATAATCTCGACGGTATTTACGCCGGCCATCACGCAGTTAGTTATAAAGGTATACCGGCCATTAAATGCCCATTTGATTTTACACTTTACCAAATGATTTTGTGGGAAGTAAAACCAGATTTAGTGATAGAAATAGGCACTAATAAAGGTGGAACAACTTTATACATTGCAGATTTATTAATGTTATTCAATGCCGGAGAAATTCACACAATTGACGTAGCTGAAAACAAAGAAGATCCCAGTTTACTTCGACATCCGAAAATAAAAATATTTAAAGAAGGTTTTGCACAGTATGACATTACCAAAGTAAAAGGTTTTAAAAATATTCTTATCATTGAAGATGGCTCGCATAAATATGAAGATTCATTAAATGCCTTAAACAAATTTGCACCAATTGTCAGTAAAGGTTCTTATTATATTGTAGAAGATGGCATTATAAGTGCTTTAGGCAAAGCCAAAGAATATAATGGTGGGCCAGAAAAGGCAATCAAAGAATTTTTACAACAAAATGATAATTTTATCGTAGATAAAAAGTGGTGTAATTTTTTTGGAATGAATGCTACATTTAACACGAATGGCTATTTGAAAAAATTATAAAATGGCAGATAAATATACATGGACCGGCGAACGACTGGAAACGTTTATTACTGACGGCACTATGTTAGAACATTTACATAGGTATGCCATGGTGGCCGCATTTTGCAAAGGCAAAAGAATACTCGATATAGCCTGTGGTGAAGGATTTGGCAGCCATTTAATTGCTGAAAAAGCTGCACAAGTGTGGGGAATTGATATTCATGAACCGACAATTCAAAATGCCAATAAAAAATATAAAAAGCCAAACCTACATTTTCTAACAGGTGATATAACATCAATTCCTTTAGATAAACTTCAATTTGATATTATACTTTGTTTCGAAACGATTGAGCATATAGAACAACATGAACAAGCCATTCGGGAATGTAAAAGAGTTTTAACTGCTGAAGGTGTTTTAATAATATCAACACCGGATAAATTACATTACAGTCAACAAACTAATTACAAAAATCCATTCCATAAAAAAGAATTAAGTAATCAAGAATTTAAAACACTGATTGCCAACAATTTTAAATTTGCCAATTTTTACAAACAAAATTCATTTGCCGCTTCATTTATCGAAAGCGAATCCGAAAAAAACATTACACAATATTTTCAAGGCAATTATGAAGAAATAGAAGAATTACAATCTATTTCGCCCATGTACTGTATAGCAATTGCTTCTGATGTAAAGCCACCGCTGTTAAATGGAAGTATATTTTTACACAAACAAACAGTAAATCAATTGTTACAAGATGAAAATAATGCCGTAAAAAATACGAAAACTTATAAAACCGGCAACTTTATTTTATGGCCATTCAAAATGCTTAAATCTGTAATTAAAAAATGAAAGTCTTAGGCCTCATAACCTCACCTATTGATCCGGCATCCAGAATCCGTATTCAACAATATCAAAAATATTTAACGGACGAAAATATTTATTTGCAAACAAAATCATTCAACATTTACCGGGATGCCAATCCGGCTCCCTGGACATACAGATTAAAAAATATAACAAGAATAAATGAATGGCGAACAACAAATATTTTAAAGTCCATTATCAGGCTCCCACTATTAATACAACAATATAAATATGATATTATTTGGCAAAACCGATTAGTTTTACCCTATCATTATTTTTTCGAAAATAAATTCAATAAACCTTTAGTATTCGATTTTGACGACGCAATATGGCTCAATGAAGGGGAAAAGCATGTTACAGCGGCTATCAAAAGAGCTAATTGCGTATTTGCCGGCAATTCCTTTCTAGCCGATTTTGCCGAAAGTTATAATAAAAATGTAGTTGTGATTCCTTCAGCTGTTGACACCAAAACACTTTATCCAACAAAATCAGATAACACTGTTTTTAATATTGGTTGGATTGGAACAGAGAGTAATTTCAACTATCTTGAAATAATAAAACCAGCAATTAATTCTTTTCTAGCTCAACATCCTGATACCACATTCACGGTTGTATCTTCTTACCCTCCGCCAAAAATCGATTTTGCTAATAGACGTATTCTCTTTAAAAAATGGGAATTAAAAGAAGAAAACAATTTAATCAATAGCTTTTCTGTTGGCCTAATGCCACTAGATAATACAACATGGACTCAAGGAAAATGTAGTTATAAAATGTTGCAATATATGGCTTGCGCTAAACCGGTAATTGTTTCTCCGGTAGGTACAAATAATGAAATATTAAAAGAAGCGAATATCGGATATGCAGCTACTACTACTGATGAGTGGGTTCAAGCATTAACACAATTGTACAATAATGAAAACGAATGTCAACAATTGGGAAAAATTGGGCTCGAAGTAATAAAAAATAAATATTCTTGTGAAATGATTAAGCCTAAAATAGTTTCAGCTTTTAAAAATATTTTACATTAATGCAAACTTTCTGCACCATAGTAACACCCGATTATTTGCCTTTAGCCAAAACGCTTTATCGTTCTTTACAAGCGATAGATACAAATGTACAATTGCATATTTTGGTTTTAGGTGATGAAATTCATGAAAAAAATGAATATTTTAAAACATATAATCTTACTTCGCTCCGCAATTATTCCCTTTATAATGAACTCGAAAAAAAATATGCACATACACAAACCGACAAATTTCGTTGGTCGTTAAAACCGGTTTTTATCAGCTATTTACTGGACAATCAATTTGACAAAGTCATTTATGTAGATCCGGATATATTTTTTTTCAATGATTTTCAATTTTTATTCGATGAATTAAACCAGACATCGGTTTTATTATCTCCGCATTGGAGAGATAAAAATCCTTTTGCCAATGAAGAAAATTTTTTGGCAAATTATAAAGACGGACTTTACAATGGAGGTTTTATTGGAGCTACAAAAAATGGATTACCGGCATTGAAATGGTGGGCCGGACTTTGCCATTACAAAATGGACAGGCAAATTTCCTTAGGCATTTATGACGATCAAAGATATTTAGATAGCATGCCACTCTATTTTTCAGGTGTAAAAATATTGAAACATAAAGGGTGCAATATTGCCAATTGGAATAGTATTGAATGTAAAAGAGAGAAAGTAAATAATGAAATATTAATCAATGGGCAATACCCCATTATTTTTATTCATTTTACAAAAGAAACAATTTTATCCATTGAAAAAGGGCATGATAAATTATTACAACCATTTTTAGTAACCTATAAAAACAAGCTTCAGAAAGAAAATATTGACATTGCATCATTTATCAATAGGCCGAAGAAGAATTTATTTATTTGGGTAAAAGAAAAAACATTAATCAGAACCCGTATTAAACGTTTCTTTTACCGCCTTGCAGAAAAATTATAAACTTGCCCAACGTAGTTCCTCATATTGCCATTCTTTGTTCACGCCTCGATTTGCCGGGAGGAATTGAACGAGCCGTTGTCAATACGGCCAATCTTTTTGCAAAAAAGAATAATTCCGTCACGTTGATCATTTTAGATGAAACGGCCAACAGTTTTTATAAAATTCATCCTTCCATAAAAATTATTCATCAAAAACTTTCTTTCGGCATAACGCCGGAAGGTAATATCATTTCCAGGAAAATAAAACTGCTGAGTGATGTTTTACAACTCAGAAAAATCATTAAAAAAATAAAGCCCGATATACTCATAAGCTCCGAATATCCTTTTAGTGTAGCAGCCGTTTTGTCACGTAGCAATAAAAAATTAAAAGTTTATAGTTGGGAACACCACCATCATAACTGGTTGCAAAAAAATAAATTCTGGACATTCCTCTGTCAACAAGCTTATCCGAAATTACATGGCATCATTTGCCTGAACCGGGCAGAAGCCGATTATTACAAATCAATTACCAATACATATATTATTCCCAATTTCCTATCGACAGAAAATCAAGTAGTAGCAAGTTGTAAAAATAAAATCATTTTATCTGTTGGCTGGCTCATTCCCCGCAAGGGCATTGATTTGATGCTGCAAACGGCCAAAGAGATTTTAAAGAAAAATCCTGGTTGGCAATGGAAACTTATCGGCCGTGGTGAACTGCAATCTACCGTTGAAAATTTCATTACAAATGAAAATCTCGAAAGCCAATTCATTTTACAAGTCCCCGAAAATGAATCTATCAGCCATGAATATGCGAATGCTTCTATTTTTGTTTTGAGTTCCCGCTATGAAGCATTTCCTATGGTGCTGCTCGAAGCAATGCAATCGGGTTTACCTTGTGTGAGTTTTGATTGCCCCAGCGGCCCTTCTGACATTATTACGCAAAATACGGATGGCTTGTTAGTGGAAAAAGAAAATACAGATCAACTAATGGAAGCCATTCAACAATTAATAGACAATGATGCCAAACGAATACGAATGGGAGAAAATGCAGCCAAAAATATTCAGAGATTTTCTGCCAAAGCAGTGTATAAAATTTGGGAAGAAAGTATTTTACTTCATCAATAACCTACCGGTTTCATCAATACGATGTAGATAAACCGGTGCATTTTCAAAATACTCATCTACTGCTTTGCGAGCCCCTTCCCAAGCACCATAATCATCAACAATCAGTATTCCCGATTTTTCCAATAAAGGATATAAATGAATCAACTCATGTTTTGTGGATGCATACCAATCAGTATCTAACCGAAGTAATGCTATTTTTTCAGGCAAGTTAGAAGGAATTGTTTTTTCCACATCGCCTTCTACAAAAATCATTTTTTCAGCAGGATAACCGGTGCTCATCATATTCGTATGTACATCATCGTAAGTAGCAAAACACCAATCGCTTCCATTTCCATTTTTTTCACTTGTATCCCAAATTTGCAGTGCTTTTTGTCCATCTTCTTTCTCAGGTTGAGGCATTCCGGAAAAAGTATCATACAAATAAATAGTACGGTCCGTAGTTTTTTCTTGTAGTAAAGTCAATGCCATCAACATAGCTGAGCCGCCACGCCAGACTCCACATTCTACAAAATCGCCGGGAATATTTTTCCGCAGAATATATTGCACCGATTTATACAAAGCATAACATCTTTCTATTTCTACCATTGTAAATGCCTCTGCCTGTCGGTAAATATTCATAAAAGACAGGTCTGCTTCTATATCTTCAATATTTTTTGGAGTAAAGCTTTCTAAATTCCGAATACTGGAAATGCGGGCCAATTTTAAACCCAGCCAAGACAAAGGCGTATTAATGATGTTTGAAAACTTCAAAATATTTTATTCAAAAAGATGTTCCAAAATTAATCATCCAATTTCAAGACAGCTAAAAAAGCCTCTTGTGGAATTTCTACATTTCCGATTTGCCGCATCCGCTTTTTCCCTTCTTTTTGTTTTTCTAACAGTTTGCGTTTCCGGCTTATATCGCCACCATAACACTTGGCGGTAACATCTTTGCGCATGGCAGAAATATTTTCCCTGGCGAGAATTTTGGCACCAATAGCTGCTTGAATGGCTATCTGGAATTGTTGTCTCGGTACCAGCTCTTTCAATTTTTCACAAAGTTTTCGGCCAAATTCCTGTCCCCTGCTTCTGTGAATTAAAGCACTCAACGCATCCACTTTATCGCCGTTGAGTAAAATATCCATTTTTACAATATCTGCTTCGCGGAAGCCAATTGGATGGTAATCGAAAGAAGCATAACCTCTTGTTTGTGATTTTAATTTATCGTAAAAATCAAATACAATTTCTGTCAATGGCATTTCAAAAATCAATTCCACTCTTGAAGTTGTCAAATAACTTTGATTCATTAACATTCCTCTTTTCCCAAGACAAAGCGTCATGATATTTCCAATATAATCCGGTTTGGTAATTATCTGTGCTTTAATGAATGGCTCGTCTATATGATCCGTCTTGACCGGATCGGGAAATTCTGTTGGGTTGTTGACAACTATTTTTTCACCTTTGGTGGAATATGCTAAAAAACTCACGTTAGGAACCGTGGTAATCACCGTTTGATCAAATTCTCTCTCCAAACGTTCTTGTATAATTTCCATGTGCAGCAATCCAAGAAATCCGCACCGAAAACCAAAACCCAATGCTTTGGACGTTTCTAATTCATAGGTTAATGAAGCATCGTTTAATTGCAGTTTATCCATACAATCCCGCAGCTCCTCGAAATCTTCTGTATTCACAGGGAAAATACCGGCAAAAACCATCGGTTTCACTTCCTGGAAACCTTTGATGATTTCTTTGGTCGGGTTATCAGCTAATGTAATGGTGTCACCTACTTTTACTTCTTTCGCATTTTTAATGCCCGTAATTAAATAACCCACATCGCCACATTTCAATTCCTTTTTTTCAATCATCTTCATTTTCAAAATACCTACTTCATCGGCTTCATATTCTTTTCCGGTTGATACAAATTTTACTTTATCACCTTTTTTGATGGAACCATTCCTCACCCGGAAATACACAATAATACCGCGGAACGAATTGAACATACTGTCAAAAATCAATGCTTGCAATGCTTCATCGGGCTTACCTGTCGGTGGTGGAATTTTGGCAACAATCGCCTCTAATATTTTTTCTACGCCCACTCCTGTTTTGCCGCTGGCGTGTAATATTTCTTCTCTTTCGCAACCGATTAAATCCATAATCTGGTCTTCCACTTCTTCAATCATGGCGCCGTCCATATCTATCTTATTGATGACGGGAATAATTTCCAAATCGTTTTCAATGGCGAGATATAAATTACTAATTGTTTGAGCCTGGATTCCTTGCGTTGCATCTACCAGAAGCAAAGCACCTTCGCAGGCTGCCAATGCCCGGCTGACTTCATAACTAAAATCTACGTGGCCGGGAGTATCTATCAAATTCAGTACGTAGTCTTGTCCGTCGGTATGCTTGTAATCAATTTGAATGGCATGGCTTTTTATGGTTATGCCTTTTTCTCTTTCCAGGTCCATATCATCCAACACCTGGTCTTGCATATCTCTTTCGCTGATCGTACTGGTGGCTTGCAACAGTCTGTCCGCCAAGGTCGATTTACCATGGTCAATATGGGCGATAATACAAAAATTTCGGATATGCTTCATAGCTAATTATCAAATAAATTCACTCACCAAGTTATACAGCTTTTCGAAAGCTAATGTAGGTTTGTAGATTTTTTTAAGTGGGCAAAGTTAGGTCATTTCGCTGATTTTAAAGGGAATATTTGCTTTGCAAAATGCAAAAAATACAGCCTAAAGAAAGGTGATTGCAGCGAATATTCAGCCTTTGTTAATTTTTCAACATCAGGAAACTTTATTTTTAGCTTCTTCTTTTAAATGCTTCAATTCACGAAGCACCCAAATGATAAGAGGAATCGTAACAACCACGAGAAAGCCAATGACAAAATAATTGAGCCAGGGTTTTAAAGCAGGAATTTTGCCAATAGCAAAACCTGCCATAGCAAAACTCAAAATCCACAAAACCGAACCCAGGAAAGTCAGCAGAAAAAACCGCTTCCGTTCTAATTTTACAATACCGGCCACAATTGGAGCAAATGTCCGGATGATGGGTAAAAACAAACCCATTGTCAATGCCAGCCAGCCATATTTTTCATAAAAAGATTTGGCAGTAGCGAGGTGTTGTTTTTTGAAAAACCAGGAATCTTTACGGTTATACAATAACGGGCCAGTTTTCAATCCGAACCAATACCCGGTTAAATTGCCCAACATTGAAGCCACTATCAAAATAGCAGATACGATATAAATATTGTATGGAATATCGCCGGTGGCGGAATAAATACCGGCAGTAAAAATAAATGCTCCCGTAGGAATAAAGAAACAAAAAAATAAACCGGTCGTTCCATACACCAATAAAACAACCAGCAATAACCCACCGTAACGAATCAAAGCTTCCACATCAAAAATGGCCAAAAAATTTTGCAAGAGTATATTCATGAATGAGAGGATAAGCAGTGGTTTGGAATTCAAATATAAAGGAAGTTGATGAATAATAAAATGCAGATTCACATGTTTAGCACCCATAAAAATCTTCTTTTAAATTCTATTTGTAACATTGCAAAATGATACAGACGCTGACGCCCTGGTTTGGTTATCTTGCCACTTTATTGCTGGCGATAGCATTGATTGTAGGCAGCGATTTAAAATTTCGTTGGCTGAGTGCGGCGGGCAATATCACCTTTGTCATTTATGGATGGGCACTACATGCACCTCCGGTGATGCTGACAAATTTTATCCTGTTAATGATTAATGTTTTTTTTCTTTACAGGTTGTATAATAAAGCAGAACTGTTCGAAACCATTTCGTTCGACACAGGCGGTTTAATGATTGAAAAATTTCTGGCTTTTTATAAAGACGATATTGCCAGTTATTTCCCTGAATTCTCAAAAGAAAAATTAGCAGGCAATATTAATTTTGTTGTCTTACGCAATCTTGTCATTGCCAATATATTCAGTATTAAACCCGAAGAAAACGGTGTTGCCGAAGTGTACATTAATTATACAGTCAAAAAATTCCGTGATTATAAAGTAGGATTATATCTTTTTAAAAAAGAAAAACAATTGCTGATTTCAAAAGGTGTGGAAACCATATATTATAAAACGGTCGCTAATAAACAGCATAGGAAATTTTTAATTAAAATGGGTTTTACAACAGCAACAATTAATGGAAAAGATTGCTTAATGAAAAAAATAAGTGATTAAGGATTGTTTTAACCAACCGTGAATGCTAAACCGCAAAGACGCTAAGTCGCTAAGGAACGCTAAGAAAGTTTTTTAGAAAATCCATACTTCAACAATCAACCATAAAACTCCTCAACCTCAACCTCAACCTACTTCTTCTTCTCCTTCTTTTTCTTTCGCTTTTCTTTTTTATCTATTTTCAAATTGTGCTTGATGGTATCCCAATATTCTTTGCCATATCCCACTAATATTTCTTCGCCGGGTTCTATATCTTTTTTCGCTTGGATGAAAACTTTCTTTCCTTTTTCAATATACGCTGCGTTATTTTTCAAACCTTTTTTTCGTTTCAATCCTTTGGCATCGTTGGCATACCGAGCCAGGTATTCGGTGTTTTTGCTCGCATCAATTACATGCTTTTTCTTAACATAATAAATGTACCCGTTGCGTCCTTCATCAAAATCCACTTTTTTCCATGTCGTAATTTTCCCTTTGTATTCTACAATCACTGCCCCCTTGGGAATAAATTTTTTGGCAAATAATCCTTTGCCCGATTTCGGAATCTGCGAATGTTTTACTTCTACGCTTTCTTCTAATAATGCCATAATTTGTTGTAAAGAATTGAAAGGCGCAAATATAAACCTCTGTATGCAATTATGCCCCAACCAACTGGCGAATCTGTTTGTTTATCACATATTATTTTTTAACTTTGGTAACTATGAAAGCAGATTCGCAGGAAAATACGCAAGGAAAAGAAGAAGTGGATATCCTCACCCAAACTGAAGAGCCTTGTCATTTAATTGTTTGGAATGATGAGGTAAACACCTTCGAATGGGTCATTGAAACCCTCGTTGATATTTGTGGCCATTCTTATGAGCAGGCAGAACAATGTGCTTACATTATTCACAACAATGGGAAATATGCCGTCAAGAATGGACATTATGAGGATTTAAAACCCCTTTGCGAAGCCATTACAGAAAGAGGCATCAATGCCACTATAGAAATGCTGGCCAATTAATAGATTTGTACAATGCCATTATTTGCGCTTGATGCAGATTTAAGTTTTCCGCCGGTACATCTTGCAGAACCGGATGGCTTACTGGCCTTCGGTGGCGACCTTTCTCCCGAAAGATTAATCCTGGCTTATAAAAAAGGCATTTTCCCCTGGTACGAAGGCGATGATATTTTATGGTGGAGCCCTCATCCACGATTTGTACTATTCCCCGATGAATTAAAAATTAATAAAGCCACCAAACAATTGATGAAGAAATCAAATGATGGTGAGAATGATGCACTTCATTTTACCATCAATACGGCTTTTGCTCAAGTCATTCATAATTGTAAAGACATCAAACGGCCGGGACAAACAGGCACCTGGATTACAGATGAAGTAGAAAAAGCTTATTGCCAACTGCATGAAATGAAAATTGCACATAGTGCAGAAATCTGGCAAGGCCAGGCATTAGTTGGCGGTTTATATGGCATCCGGTTGGGCAATGTTTTCTTTGGCGAAAGTATGTTCAGCAAAATCAGCCATGCATCCCGGTTGGCTTTTTGTCGTTATGTAAAAGTTTTACAAAGAGAAAATGTAGCTTTAATTGATTGCCAGGTTTATACGCCTTACCTCGAAAGTATGGGTGCCCGTATGATCGACAGGCATGATTTTATTCAACGATTAACAGAACTGATTCCGGATTGAAACAGTTTGCATCTCCCCAAAAATCAGAATCTTGTTTCGAGATATTTCGGCAGCATTTCCCGCCAGGTATTCCAGTCGTGCGGCCAGTCCTTACTCCAGATATCCAGTTCATACCAAATTCCTTTATCGTATAAAACTTTGGCAAATTTGCCACTGGCAGCCGGATCTTCATAAGAACCACTTCCCGATAAAATATGAATGTGCTTGCTTTTTCGAATTTCCGATAGAATATTTTCATCGGTCAGGTTATGCATATAATGCCAGGGACTATTGAAATAAACATCGTCGTCAAAATAACCTTTTGTATAAGAAGATAAATCATACACACCGCTCATGGCAATAACGCCATTGATGATATCGGGCCTTTTCAGGAATAAATTCATACTATGCAAAGCACCAAAAGATGCACCACAGGTAATGATGGGTGTTTCGGGACTGGTATTCGTTTTGATAAACGGCACTACTTCTTCAAAAACATATTGATTCCATGCCTGGTGGCGCATGGCTTTTTGCTTTGGGTCCATTTCATCATTGAGCCAGCTTTCATTATTGATGCTGTCGATTGAAAACACTTTCACCTTCCCGCTTTCAATATGTGGTTTCAAATGATCCATCAATTGGAACCGCTCATATTCCAAATAATCGGCAGCGGCAGTAGGTACTAACAAAAGTGCAAATCCGAAATCGCCGTAAGCCGCTATCGGCATTTCTTTATTGAGTGAAGGACTGAACCAGGAAGCTAATTCTCTTTTCATAAACAAAAAATTTAGATTGTCTTTATAGCTGCGAATATAGTTGTAAAATTCCTATTGTTGGGAAAGGCCATGACTTTTGCCCGTCAGCTATGGCTTTGACAAGAATGCCACAAGTAGGTTTCGCCATCTACAGAAAAGCAGGTACTTTTGCACCTTCATTTAACCCAACAATTATTATCTTCAAAGGAAGTGCAATACAATGGATTTGAATAAAAATTTTGACCATCAGTCGGCTGAAAAAAAATGGTACCAACACTGGCTCGACAAAAAATATTTTCATAGCGAACCGGATGACCGTGAGCCATATACAATTGTTATTCCGCCACCCAATGTAACCGGTGTGTTGCACATGGGCCATTGTCTCAATAATACCATTCAGGATATTCTGATTCGCCGTGCCAGGATGCAGGGCAAAAATGCCTGTTGGGTTCCCGGTACCGACCATGCTTCGATTGCTACAGAAGCCAAAGTTGTACAAATGCTCCGCGAAAAAAGTATCACTAAATCTTCCCTCAGCAGAGAGGAGTTCTTACAATATGCCTGGCAGTGGAAAGAGGAATACGGTGGCATTATTTTACAGCAACTCAAACTGATGGGTTGTAGCCTTGATTGGGACCGTACCAGCTTCACCATGGACCCCGCTTATTACCAATCTGTCATCAACATTTTTATTGACCTCTATGAAAAAGGTTTTATTTATCGAGGCAAAAGAATGATAAACTGGGATGTGAAAGCCAAAACAGCCCTGAGCGATGAAGAAGTTATCCGAAAGGAAACGCAACAAAAATTGTATCACCTGCAATATAAAATTGATACTGACAAAGAAGAATTCATCATCATCGCTACCGTAAGGCCCGAAACCATTATGGGCGATACTGCCATATGTGTACACCCCGACGACGAAAGGTATAAACACCTGCACGGAAAATTTGCATTTGTGCCATTAATCAACCGAAGGGTTCCCATTATTCAGGATGAATATGTAACAATGGATTTTGGTACCGGTGCATTGAAAGTAACGCCGGCACATGATAGCAACGATTACCAATTGGGAGAAAAACACAACCTCGACGTAGTCGATATTTTTGATGAGGAAGGTAAATTAAATGAAGCAGCCCAAATTTATATTGGCGAAGACCGTTTTGTAGCCCGTAAAAAAATTGAAAATGAACTGAACGAAAAAGGGTTTTTGGTAAAAACGGAAGATTATACCAGCGAAGTTGGCTATTCTGAAAGAACGAATGAAGTGGTGGAACCCAGGTTGTCTTTACAATGGTGGGTCGATATGAAAAAAATAGCTGGCCCGGCATTGCAAGCAGTGATGGATGATGAGATACAGTTTTTTCCTGCCAAATTTAAAAACCTGTATCGCCATTGGATGGCCAATATTAAAGATTGGTGTATCAGCCGGCAACTTTGGTGGGGACATCAAATTCCCGCTTGGTATGATGCAGAAGGCAGATTTGTAGTAGCCGCCAATGAACATGATGCAAAAGAAAAATTTGCTGCGCAATATAACCTGTCGGATGTTGTATTACAACAAGATGAAGACTGTCTCGATACTTGGTTTTCGAGTTGGATATGGCCTATTGAAGTTTTTAAAGGATTCAGCGAGCCGGATAATAAAGAATTTAAATATTATTATCCAACCAACACATTGGTAACGGCACCGGAAATTATTTTCTTTTGGGTAGCCAGAATGATCATGGCGGGATTTGAATACAAAAAAGAAAAACCATTTAGTGAAGTTTATTTTACCGGTATCGTTCGTGATAAGCAAGGCCGGAAAATGAGTAAAAGCCTGGGCAATTCACCCGACTTGATTGAGATGATTGAAAAAGATGGCGCTGATGCAGTTCGTTTCGGCATCATGATTTCTTCGCCGGCAGGCAATGATTTAATGTGGGACCAGGCTGGCAATGAACAAGGCCGGTTCTTTATCAATAAAATGTGGAATGCCTTGCGATTGATAAAAATGTGGGAGAATAAAACCGGTAGTGTCATTTCATCAACGCAACACAAAAACAATTTTGCCGTTCAGTGGTTTGAGCATCGTTTGAAAGAAGCCTCCGAAGAAGTGAATCTTTT
Source organism: Chitinophagaceae bacterium (assembly GCA_020437365.1). Classification (GTDB taxonomy): domain Bacteria; phylum Bacteroidota; class Bacteroidia; order Chitinophagales; family Chitinophagaceae; genus JJ008. The sequence goes on from JAGQWM010000030.1 coordinate 25,958, forward strand.
ATTTAAAGATTTCAATTTAAGTACAGCATTAAAAACTATTTATTCATTAATCTGGGATGACTTTTGCAGTTGGTATCTTGAATGGGTAAAACCCGGATTTGAGGAATCCATTTTACCGGAAGTGTATGAAAAAACAGTAGCGTATTTTGATAATTTATTGCAACTGCTACATCCTTTTATGCCTTTTGTTACCGAAGAAATTTATCATCAGTTAAAAGAAAGAAAAACAGACTTGATGGTGAGTCAATATGCTGAAGCTACAAATTTGAATCGTACCCTACTTTCAGAGGGAAGTTTTCTGAAAGAAATCATTACCGCCATTCGGGATGCAAGGAATAAAAACCAATTGAAACAAAAAGATGCCATCAAATTGCATATCGAAACTGGCAACAAAGATTTGTATCAATCAATTGAAAATATTTTGGCCAACCAGGTCAATGCCGAATCGATTCAATATACTACTGCACAAGTAGCCAATACAATAACCGTTGTCGTGCAAAAAGATAAAATCTATATTGAATCCACGGCTGACATTGACACTACAGCACAAAAACAAAAATTACAAAAAGACCTTGACCACCTGAAAGGATTTTTACAATCAGTCAATAAAAAACTGAGCAATGAAAAATTCGTGCAAAATGCGAAACCTGAAGTCATTGCCATTGAAAAAAAGAAAAAAGCCGATGCGGAAGAAAAAATAAAACTTATAGAAGAAAGTCTTTCTACTTTATGATTTTTTTTACCGCGGAATAATATTGACTGGCAGTACAAACTCAAAACGAGTGCCTTTGAATCCGTCAAACTGATCAAAGTCTAATAAACGGCTTATTCTGAAACCGAAAGTTAACGGATATTGATTCCACCATTTCGTATCTATAAATAATTCTCCGCCAAAACTTCGTTGATTACGAAACTCAGATTTATCATTTGAATACACCCTGGTAAAGTCATAAAACAAATTGGCTCTTACTCTTTGCAGGTATAAAATATTGGCAAATCCCCAATCAGGATACAAAACCGGCAATTGGTAATTGGCCGACAATCGCCACATTCTCGAAAAATACCTTCCTTCATAGCCTCTTGCATACGCAAAATGGTTGGCGAAAATTAATTGTTGCAAAGTATCTCTTTGCTGAAACGATCCATCCAAAATAAGATTATGTGTATTGAAAAAGCCGGGTAAATACAAAGTGGTATTCGCTACGAATTGATGGCCTGTATAAGCCGTAATGGTATGCCTGTAAGCAGCTGAAACGGCTATGCCCATTCTGGGAAAAATATGTTGAACGGCCTGCTGTGCATAGGATGACCATGAAATGCCATGCGATAAATAACTAAAAGAAGTATTACCCAGGGAATCTTTATAAAAGCCTTTATTAAAATTATTTCTTAACACATAAAAACTCGATACATTAAAATGCTTATAACTTTTTCCTTTTGCATAATTCAGTGGAATAGACAAGCCGATTTTTGTATCCAATTGATTCCAATGACGAGTTCTACTTCCAAAAGATGAGGTTCTGTCGAAAGTATAAGTAGTGCCCAAAATAATATTCGGGAACAAAGCACCATACACAACGTTCATACCTGTGGCATGAGTTTTTTCTGACCTGTTGTATTGATAAAATAATTCCGTCTGAAAAGTGTTTAAAATATTTTGTCCATAAATAGAATAACTGAAAACAGGGTCATCATAATTGGGCCGCCAACTATGCAGATTTATCAACCCGGTTGTCTTTTTATAATCTGATATTTCAAAATTTCTTTTGGCATCGACTGATTGAAGAAATGATTTTTTGGTTGGTTTATTTTCATTGCTCCAACTGACTACAACAGGTTGTACATCTTTTAAAAGCCTTTCCTTTAATTGCATACCATCGGCCGTGAAAGTGGACCAGATTATTTTCCCATTGGCCACATTTACCTGGTAATTACCCAAAGGCCCATCAGTAACTTTGTAAATTTTTTGACTATTTACTGACAGGAAAAATATATCATCTTTTTGGCCGTCATTGGCCGTAAAGTAAATTCGCCCATCGGCGATACAAGGATTTCCCAATACCCGAAAAGACGCCGGCGTTAGTTGCTCAATAGTGTGATTGGTAAAAGAAATTTTTGCCAGGTACATCTCTCCCTTATCATTCCTGATGGCACAAATTACAGTTGATGCATCCATAAACTTCGGGTCGGTAAATACATTTACAGAAGGGAAACTCATGCTATCAATTATTTGCCCGTTATCTGCATTTAACAGATGTAATGTTGATTCGTCCCGTTCATTTACTGACACCGCCACGATTCTTTTTCCGTCAGAAGAAATATCCGGTGAAAAATATTTGGAATGATGCGTAATCGTTTTTTCAGTTTTCGAACGGAGGTCAATCAATTTTATTATTTGGTAATCTTTCCAACCCCAGCGGGGATTTGATGCGTAAGCTGCATATACAATTTTACCATTTCGGTAGCTAAACTGATTATTGGTAGCAATATCTTTGGTTTTAATTTTATGTTCGCCTTTGGCATCTTTTACATAAAAAGCCGGTAATTTTCTGTAACTCGATTTCAAATACAAAACAGAATCTTCTCCAATGACATAAGGGAAATAATAATTCGTTACAAAATGTTCTTGTACCGGCAACAGGTATTCATCTCGTTTTACAGCAACTCTTTCTATATTTTTTTTATAAAATTCCAATGCTTCAGTTCGAAAATTCCGGTATGCAATGCCACTGTATTTTTTAATAGCTTTCTGAAATGGATACAACAACCCTTTATATGCACTGGCATCTTTTGTTACTTTCTCCCAAAAATCGTTGCCATATTTTTCTCTGCCATAATTGACCAATAAATAACCCAATTCATAATGATTAGGCACATAATCTTTGAATGACCCATTGCGAAGTTTCATCCAACTATATTTTTTATTCGATTGCCACAATGCTGGAAATGCATTTAAAAATGAAGGTAACCTTCCTCTACCCTGTTCTGTCAGTTTTGTTTCAGCATACACTGCATCGCCTTCAAAAAACCAATCCGGAATTGCCGCATTGATGGCCAGGGAATAACCATCTTCACCGGCCAACAGTTTTAAAACTTTACTGATGCCATTATTAAAATTATTGTATTGTTGTACATGCCTGTATTCGTGCAGTGCCAGTTGATCTGCCCAGCCAATACTTCCTTGGTCAAAATTATTCGGCGAAGGTGTCATATAAAACACAACATGAAAAGGTCCTAACTGCGCATATCCATTAGCGATTGTTGTTTGATTTTGCAAAAGGATATTTACTTTTTTTATTTTCTTACCTAAGGAATAAGGTCTTTCTGCCGCCATACGCTGAACGATTGTAGCAATCCGTTGCGCCTGGCTATCGAGACCCACAGGAAAAACAACTCGTACCGTATCAGTATTCACTTGTTTCCATTTCACCGAAGGTGCATTGCCGCCAAAATGTTGACCAAAAAGTAAAACAGGTGTTATTAAAAAAATAAAAAAGGGCAATAATTGACGCATGCATTTTAATTAAGACGGTAAGTTACTGTAAAAATAAAAACTTCCCTTCTGAAATGGTTCGGCGGAGTTATACATTTGCCACCGGTAATTCCACATAGAAACATGTGCCTTCGTTCTGCCGGGTTTCGAACCAGATTTCGCCTTTGGCTTGCTCTACAATTCCTTTACACATGGCAAGGCCGAGGCCTGTACCGGAGGATTTAGTAGTGAAATTCGGAATAAAAATCCTGGCTTGTATTTCTTCGGGTATGCCTAAACCGTTATCCTGAATTTTAATCAACAATGTTTTCTTTCTGGCTATTTCCTTGAAGTTAATTTTGCAAATGGTATCGGCCGGACATGATTGAATGGCATTCGTAAATAAATTGGTAAACAACCGATTCATCTGTGTTTTATCGGCATGTATCATGGCTGTACCTTCGATGGGTTCCCATTGAATAGCTACGTCCTTATTGGGTTCGTACAATTCTGTAAGCGAATGAATGACTTCATGCAAATCAAACAATTCAATATTTGTATTGCCAATATTGGCGAATTGCGAAAAGTCAGCTGCTATTTTTGATAAATGATCGATTTGCTCAACTAAGGTACTCGCTACCCTGCCCGATAATTCTTTTACATTGGTCTGATCTTTTTCAATAGCATTTTGCAAATATTGCAAACTGAGTTTCATCGGTGTCAATGGATTTTTAATTTCATGTGCCACTTGTCTGGCCATTTCCCGCCAGGCACCTTCTCGTTCACTCTTGGCCAACGCATTGGCACTTTCGCCCAATTTGTTTACCATTTTATTGTACTCATTTACCAATTCGCCAATTTCATCCTTGTGGTTCCATTCTATTTCTTCATTGAGTTTGCCAAGATTGACTTCTTTCATTTTGCTACTGATAATCGAAAAGGAACGGGTAATTCTGTTCGTAATGAACAAAGCAATTAAACCGGCTATTAAAAATATAAATGCATTCAGGTTAATTATTGTCACGAGGAAATTCGAAATTTCCTGACGCAGTTCCGGCTTAGATGTAAAATAAGGTATGTTTACATAGGCTTCTACCAAGCCTTGCTGATTTCGCACCGGTGCATAAATACTGAGATAAGAAAAATTCCCAACCTGTTCTTCCTGTACTAATTGCACTTGCCGTAACCGGTCGAGGTGATAATAAGCCCTGGGTTCAATTTTTTTACTCAATACACCTTTGGTATAGACATTGGCTTCAGAAGATACTTTCAAGTCGCCATTCAAGTCATATACATTGACATCAACACCATGAATATCTGAAACATCGTTAACCAATTTTTGTAAATTATTATTGGTTACAGAATCATATATTTTAATAACGTCGTCAAAAGTGTTTAAGTCCGACATCTTCTTTTCCATTTCATTCACCATAATTTTCATTGTCCGGCTCAGCTTTTCGCTGTTGCTTTGTTTATTCCTGCTGATGAAAAATGAAATAGTGGCAATACCAATTACGAGGAAAGAAAAAATGCTGATGAAAATGATAGTCGAGTGAATTTGAGAACGAATATTCATGTCCCAAAGTTTTTTAAATCCACTCCAACGGAAATTTGTTTTAACCACAAAATTGATAACCTGAATCAGGGCTACCAAAAATAAAAACGTACAAAATATATAAGAAAACAGCGTAATGGCTTCAATGCCGGTTTCTCTTTTTCGAGCAATCACCACCACTTTATCTTTACTGGCATGATACCAGAGTTCGTCAAAATCGCCATTGGTTCTCAATACAAATTCATCTTTCGGAATTTGCTTTTGACTTATCCAAGTGGCAAAAGGATAATTCCCCAACGGGGAAATAAGCCGTTGGTTGATATAAACCGCATTATCATATATCGGTGAATTCTCCGGATCAACACCTTTACTTTGCCGGAATAATTCAGGGAATAAAGCATCACGACTGAAGTTTTTTAGATTGGAAACAATAAAAAATGTTCCTATTTTTTTTTTCTGGTCGTTCGTCAATTCTCTTTTTATAATATAATTGAAACGATCATAAGCTGTTTCATAATAATACAAACCGGGTGTGGCTGTTGGCTTGGCTTGCACGGTAAATATTACATTCAATGATTCAAAAGTGGTAGGGTCTTGGTTACCCAATCCCTTTCCGGTAGAATCATAAATATAAAGGCGTGTATCATATTTATTTAAAAATCCACTATAGTTCCCAGTTATGATACTATCTCTTAAAAACTTTCCTTTCTC
>JAGQWM010000031.1 GCA_020437365.1 Chitinophagaceae bacterium
AATGTAGAAGAATATGTGGGAGTTGATTTTCATGGTGAAGGGCATTCTCATGAAAATGAAAATATTGATGTTTTTTATGACGGGGTTCAATTACCATTTCCTGATAATCATTTTGATGCTGTATTCAGCTCGGAAGTGTTTGAACATGTTTTTAATTTGGAAGATATGATTCCTGAAATCAAAAGAGTGATGAAGCCCGGAGCAAAGATTTTGGTCACTTGTCCATTTGCTATTGCAGAGCATGAACAACCCAATGACTTTGCTCGATATAGTTCATTTGGTATAAAACATTTATTTGAGAAGAATAATTTTAAAGTAGTTACTTATGAAAAAATTGGTAATTATTTTGACACCTTAGTTCATCTTAGAATTAGTTTTATTGAATTAGTCATATTACCCAAATTGAACAAATTGATTATTTTCAGACCAATTTTTCGCTTTTTGGTTTATCCAATTTATAATTTAGCGGCCCTAATTTTTGCAAAATTATTTTCACGAAAACAAGCTTTGTACATGAATAATTTAATTGTTTGTGAAAAATTGTAAATCGCTGTTCAAGTATGACACCACTCATCTCCATTTGTATTCCGGCTTATAAGCGTATTGAATTTTTGCAACGTTTATTAGAGTCGATTGCCATACAAACGTTTCGGGATTTTGAAGTCATCATTACCGATGATAGCCCGACCCATGAAGTGGAAGAATTAGCCATAAAATATCAGTCAACATTTACTGTACATTATTATAAAAATGAGAAAGTCTTGGGCACCCCGGAAAACTGGAACGAAGCCATCCGCCGGGCCAACGGCCAATGGATCAAAATCATGCACGATGATGATTGGTTTTGTGATGAAGAGTCGTTAGGTGAATTTGCACAATTGGCAAAACAAAATCAAGATAAATTTATTTTTTCGGCTTATATAAATAATTTTTTGGACAAACAAGAGACTGAATCTGTAAAACCTTCCGGATTCCGTTTACGATTGTTGAGGAAAAATCCAGATACTTTGCTTGCCAAAAATTGTATCGGGCCACCAAGTGTAGTTCTATACAAAGCTGGCGAAAATGAAATCTTTGATAAAAACCTAAAGTGGCTGGTAGATATTGAATTTTATATTCGAAAACTGAAAAACAAAGAATTTGCGTTTAATAATAAACCTTTGATTAATGTAGGTATGAGTAAAGAACAGGTCACTTCATTTTGCCATACAAATCCTTCAGTAGAAATTCCTGAACACCAATATTTTTTGAAAAAAAATGGCGTAATAAGTTTAAAAAATATTTGGGTGTATGATGCCTGGTGGCGATTATTTAGGAATTTCAACATTCGACAACCGAAAGATTTAGAGAAATACACTGATGGGGATTGGCCGCCAATAATCAATCAGATAATGAAACACTTACGGTGCTGGCCTCAGTGGTTATTGAGAATTGGAGTTTTTTCTAAATTTTTAATGAGTTTGTCTTTTTTAAAAGTGAAAAAGAAAATTAAATAATAGATATACTTATGAAAAATGTATATTAATTTCCTTGAATGTTTTAAATATGTTAAAAATAAATATTTTATTACTCTTTTTCTTTGTTCCATTTTCTATTTGCCAAAAGGAAGTGGATAATTTCACTTATAATCCGCCGATAGCTGATGCTGGCCAGTCTCAAAATGTGCAATTACCAAATAACTTTGCTACTTTAACAGGCTCTGGGACTTCTCAAAATGGAGCTATTGTAGCTTATTTATGGAGTTTGGTTTCCGGGCCAAATATTCCAGCTATTGAAAGTCCGGGGTCACCAACAACTCAAATATCTAATTTAATTGAAGGTGCGTATGTTTTTCAGTTAATGGTAATAGATGAAATAGGATTAACAGGTGTTGATAAAGATACTGTTACAGTAATTCCATCACTGATACAAACTTTAACTTTACAGCCCGGTAATAGTACTGAAAATGAATTAAACTTTGCTGTAACCGGACCAAACGATGTTTCAGCTCATGATATTGACCTTGATGCAGGCGCTTGGACAAGCAGCGGATTGACTTTCAATATACGTGGTGCATTTAAATTTGATTTATCAGCGATTCCCGCTGGCGCTACTATTATTTCTGCCAAATTGAGTTTGTATTCAAATCCTACACCTATTAATGGCGATTTAACGAATGCAAACTCAGGCTCAAATAACGCAATGTATATTAGCCGAATTACAAGCGATTGGAATGGACTGACTTCCTCTTGGCAAACTCAACCAACTCTATCGTCAACAGATAGGATTTCAATCGCTCACACAAATTTGTCAGTTCTTGATTTAGTAGATGTTGATGTCACTGGCATGGTGGCTACAATGCATTCGACAAATAATTATGGTTTTATGATCTCGCTGCAAAATGAAGTAGCTTATAATATAAGGCAATTTTATTCGAGTAATCATTCAGAAATCACTAAACGACCCAAACTTGTGGTGGTTTATCAGTAATATTGAGTTTGTTTTAATCAGGAGTTATTCATTTATATTTGAGTGAAATATTCAAATATAAATGGGTAAAGTTTCAGTTCTGATTATTAACTATAATACTTTCATTCTCACCAGCAATTGCATTCGATCTGTCATTAAACATACTCAATTGCCAGATTATGAAATTATTGTTGTCGATAATGCATCAACAGAACGGGATCCAAAAGAATTTCTCATTGAGTTTCCTACTATCAAATTAATCCAATCTACTAAAAATGGAGGTTTTGCAGCAGGGAATAACTTGGGCATAGAACAAGCAAGTGGAGAATATATTCTTTTGCTTAATAGTGATACAATTTTGGAAGAAGATGCAATAAGTAAGACATTAACTTATTTACAAACACAGAGAAATGTTGGAATGGTAGGTTGTAAAATGGTTTTCCCTGACGGAAAAATTCAATATACAGCCAGAAAATTCAGGAGTATCAAATGGGAATTATTGGATTTGTTTCGCTTCATACCTTTTTGTCTGACTTATAAAAAGCGGTCGAGACTTATGTTGGGAAAATATTTTCGTCATGATGAAAGCTTGGAAGCTGACTGGCTGAATGGTGCTTTCCTGCTATTTGATAAAAAACTGTTGGAAAATTTTCCACAGAAAAAATTAGATGATCGATTTTTTATGTATGGAGAAGACCAACTTTGGTGCGAACAACTTAAAAAACTGGATTACCGGAATCATTTTTTTGCCGGTACGTCTATTATTCATATCAATAGCGGAAGCACCGACTATAAGAAGCAAATAAAACTTCGCCAAATTATGATGAAACATGAATTAGTAATTATGGCCGAAAGGAAAGGGAAAGGACTTTATTACTTTTTTTTTAAAATAATATTTGTAACAAAGGAATCTTTTCGAAATTTTATGAAACGAATCTATTTTAAAATGACTGGTAAATTAATTCGTTAATTGATGTTTTATATGCGCAATAATATTCCCCCAAAAATAACGCTGGTAAAAAGCTTCCGGCGTTGGTAAATTACTGTTCTCAGCCGCTATGATTTTGTCAACAAAGACATCCCACTGATGGTCTTCTACTTCAATCAGCTTTTCACCGCAAACAGCCTTTTCAATGCCGATGGCGCCGGTTTTTGTTGAGATAACCGTTGTGCCATTGGCAATGGCTTCAATGATTTTTGTTTTAACGCCGCCACCACTTAATACGGGATTCAAAAAAATATCGGCGGCTTTATAATAGATGGAAATATCATCCACAAAACCGGCATAAATTATAGGTTGACTCCGCTCGTTTTTTACTTCGTTCAACGCTGCCGGCAATCCTTTGCCACATACGATAATCTTATACCGGAAATTATTTTTTACGAGTAAAAGAGGATTGATTTTTTCAATTATTAAATGTAAAGCATCAATATTAGGTTTGTAAGCCAAGGCACCAGCAAATAGTAATATTTTTTCTTCAGGCGAAATGACGTGTTTTTCACCAATCATTTGCCTGCATTTTTCTTTATCTCTTGGATGGGATTTTATCTCTACACCAAAAGGTAGGTCATAGCATTTTTCAGCGGCAATTTTCCATTTTTTTATAGCGAAATTTTTGTCTTCCGTTGTAATAAATAAAATGGCATCAGCTTTTCGGAAACTATTTCTCTCATATTTTTTTAAAATCGGCCACCACCATTTTTTCAAGGAGCGAAATCGCTGGTATTCTATATTGTGAGTATGTATGATAATTTTGATACCGGTTTTTTTGCGTAGTGCAATTGCAAGCCATGCAAAATAAGGGTGTTCAATAATGCAAGTATCAAAATGATTGTTTTCAATGAGGGATGTTATTTTTTTTACCAGGCTTCTGTCAAAATAACGACGAAAGGATTTTTTCAATAGAGGATAAATTGTATAACCCTTTGCCAGTTGTATATCATTCTCCTTTCCTGAAACCACTGAAAGTTCTGTTTCCTTGCTTAAATATTCGAAAAATTTGGCAATGAATTTTTGCCCGCCGGAAGTATAAGGCAGAAAAGAATAAGGAGCTATGGCCAGCACTTTCTTCATAATTGGCTTGTATCAATCTTTAGGTTTGTTCTTTAGCGTATTGCCGCCAGGCCATAAATAATCCACCTGCAAATACAATCAATATGAGAATAGATGAGATGAACATAATCCTTGTTCCTGATTTATAAGAAGCCGGTTCAAATACAAATTTGATGGTGTGTTTGCCGGCCGGTACCGACATGCCTCTGAGAATATAATCGGTGTTAAAATAATTGGTTTTCTGATTGTCGAGATAAGCATTCCATCCGGCGGGATAATAAATTTCACTGAAGACAGCATACTGTGGACTTTTAGCATTGACTTCATAGAAAAGCGTATCATTATCAAAATGCGTCAGTCGAATACTGGCGGTAGAATCCCATTGCGGCTGTGCCGGATTATTGGCGCCTGTAGAAACGAGGATGGCCGTATCTTTCAAGTTCACTTTGCCAATGGATTGAATAGCCTCGACCCTGTCTTTGACAAATTTGATATTTTTTACCAGCCAGCAAGGCCCATACGCATCGGGATTGGGCATCACTTGCAATTGGCCGTTTTGTTGCGATGGAATCAAAATATATTTGGCATTCAACATATTCAAAACTTCCGGGTTGGGATTATTGTATAAATATCTTTCAATCACGTCCTGGTATATGCGCAATTTGGCCGGATGGTAACCACCAATGGATTTATGGTAATACGAAGTGCGGGATTCACTGTACCGGTCGCCTGACATATTGAACACCCTGAAATCGGGATCCTTGTCTTGTAGAATCTGTTGGTCTGCAACCGTTGGTGCAAAGTTTGTGGCTTGGTATTCATCTGCCGAAACAAAATTGTCTTCATTTAAATACCGATGGCTGGTCATGATAAGTTCCAGTGAACTGCATAGCAATAAAATGATGGCAGCGGTAAGCGGCTTCAACCAGTTTTTATAAAATGCAAATAATACAGCAGCCAGCAATAAACCAAAACCAAACGCTCTTAATAATTGTCCGCCAAAAAGATGGCTACGATCCGATTTTAATCCGGATAAAACGGCATTGGCAATATCCTGGTTTTGGGTTTGCGATATAAGGTTCGACATGATGGCATCATCATTGGGCGATGAATAGCTCATCGAAAAGTACATCAGTGTAAGCAAAGCAAATAAGCCACCAACTGCATATAATATTTTTTTGAAATTTTGTGCTACAATTTCTTTACTGTTTTCTTTGAACAACAGTTGGTGCAAAGTCAAAGCAGCCATCATACCCAAAGCAACTTCCGGAATGAGCTGTGCATAAGACGGTGCCCTGAATTTATTATAAAAAGGCATGTGCTCAAAGAGGAAGAGATTGAAGCCCGGAAAATATTTTCCCCAGGCCATAAAAATGCCGAATACCGTTAAAGCCAACAAGGCCCATTTTATCGGTTTGCGAATGATGACAAAACCCATAACGGCTAACAGGCAAATGAACACACCTAAATAAGCCGGTCCCGATGTATAGAGCTTTCCCCAATAAGCAGGCAGCCCGGAAGCAAATTGTATTGCATTGCCTTCACTTACGCCCTGGCCAACGAGTTTACTCACGACTTTTGAATTTTCACCGGTCGGTTTTGCACTACTTCCTCCAAATGCTTCCGGCATCAGGAGCGTTACAGTTTCGGCTTTACCAAGGCTATATTCAAAAGCATATGAAGTATCGAGCCCGGAAGTTTTGGCCGCCGTTACGGAATCGCCCTGAATATTGATATCCTTACCGCCACGCATCGTATATTTTGCGTATTCAGAAGTTGTTTTCAGGATTAATGCATTACCTGCAATGCCAATGATTGCGGCTATTAAAGCCAACCCGGTTGCTTTGCCGAAATGTTGCCAGTCTTTATTTTTAATCCACGTATAGGCATAACCGATAGTTATGGCTATTGCGATGATGAGTGTATAATAAGTTACCTGTAAGTGGTTGGCGGCTATTTGTTGATAAGCTGCATAAGTAGTGAGTGCCAGCCCAAGCCAGTATTTTTTTTCATAAATGGAAATTAAACCCGCAATCAATAATGGTAAAAAAGCCGTGGCCAGCATTTGGGTGTCGTGTCCCGCTGCTATGATTACGGCATTGTAGGTGGCAAAGGCGTATGCCAATCCCGACAACATGCCAATAATAGGACGGATGCGTAAAGTGAGACAAAGAATATAAAAGCAAATACAAGCTAGGAAAAAATAGTTTATCGGTTTGGGCATACCCAGCGAAAATATTTTCGTCAGGTTTGGCATCACAGATTTTCCCTCCATCGCTACCTGGTAATTGGGCATACCGCTAAAAAGATTAGGGTTCCACAATGGGAAATGACCATGTGCATCTTTATATTCAAAGGCATTTTGCGCCATTCCTTTCCAACCGATGTTATCATGTTGGTTCAAAACATTGCCTTCCAAAACGGGTTTACAAAATAAAATGGATACAATTAAGAAAACACAAATGGCAAGAAAATGCGGTATAATCTTTTTGATGAGCGGATTGTTCATGTCTGACTTTATTAGGTTGACAAAATAATGCTATTTTAGACTAAAATCCCGATGCGCTGGCTATTATTTTTATCAAGATTAGCTTTTATTTGCGGCTTATTTTTTCTGCTTACCCTTTTGCAGTTATTCACCGGATGGATAAAAGACGGCAATCTTGAATCGACCATTATTACAATTGGTTTTTTTATTGGATTGATTATTGTTCCGCTGACGCTACTTTGTTATCTTTTTTTATGGATGATGGGTAAAAAACCTAATCGTTTTGTGCCTGTATGGTTGATGATCGCAAATGTGATTGTTTTATGTATTTTGCTATTCTATATTTTTTATATTAACTCGGTTCATGTACAAACTTTATCATGATTAAAGCAATTATCAAAAATAAACCTACCCGGCTTTTTCTCATCTTGGGCGGTTTTTTTATTGCCAATGCTATTGTTGCCGAAATTATTGGTGTCAAGATTTTCTCTTTGGAAAAAACTTTTGGTTTACTGCCATTGAATATGCATTTGTTGGGCAATGATTTATCTTTTAACCTGACGGCGGGTGTTTTGATTTGGCCCATCGTATTCGTCATGACCGATATCATCAATGAATATTATGGCATGCGAGGTGTTCGTTTTCTTTCCTGGTTAACTGCCGGATTAATTGCGTTTGCTTTTATCGTTTTTATGGGAGCTATTCAATTGGTTCCTGCAGATTTTTTTATTACCAGCAAACAGGGGAGTGGTGTACCCGATATGTCCAAAGCTTATAATAGTGTGTTGGGACAAGGAGGTTTTATCATCATTGGCTCGGTGACTGCATTTATTTTAGGCCAATTGATTGATGTTTTTATTTTTCACAGAATAAAAAAAGTTACCGGCGAAAAGAAAATTTGGTTAAGGGCTACAGGTTCTACCTTAATTTCACAATTCATCGACAGTTTTGTTGTGTTGTTTATTGCTTTTTATATTGGCACAAGAGTCAATGCTTCTGGAAATGATTTTGTTTGGCCTTTCAAATTATTTATTGCCGTAGGGATTGTCAACTATATTTATAAATTTATTATTGCCATTATTATGACGCCGGTTATTTATCTCATCCATCATATTATAGAAAGATACCTTGGCGAAGAACAGGCTACAGCTATGCGAGAAGCCGCAATGACCAACACTTAATATTTTTTCAGGATAATTTTGGCTACAATTTTGTCTATGGGCAAAGTCAATTCTTTTTCAGAAAACACGGTGCTGTCAATAAATCGAAAAGATTCTATTTCCTGCGTCGATTCGTAGGTTTTCATTTGTGAATCATCGAAGTCGAATGGTTGCATTCGTATGGGCACTTTGATGGGTTCCAATGCATTTACTTTATAATAAATAGAAATGATTTGGTCGCCGGCACGAAAAGCCGATTCCTGGAAATAATCTGTCGTGTAAATATGTTCACCGACTTCAATTTGTAATTGCAATTCCTCCATCCACTCTCTGCGCAGGCAATCTTTGGTGCCTTCGCCATATTCCAAACCACCTCCGGGAAACTTGGTAATGTACTGCCCCCGAATCAATTCATCGCTGACTAAAACTTCTTTTTTTTCGTTGATTAAAACGCCATATACACGCAGATTGAACATGGAAGTTATAATATTTTTTTGCGGAAAAAATACCAACCGATAACCAAAGCAATGCCTAATGATAAGAGGGAAACGATATAAAAAGCATATCTTGAATTTTCAAAACCACTTGGCACATTCATACCAAATAAACTGGCAATCAGGACAGGAAAGGTTAATACAATGGTAATGACGGCTAATCTTTTTAAAACCAGGTTTTGATTGTTGGCAATGATGCTGGCAAAAGCATCGAGTGTGCTACTTAAAATATTCGTATAGATATTGGCCATTTCAAGAGCCTGTGAGTTGTCAACGATTAAATCATTCAATAATTCTTTTTCCTCTTCATTCAAATTTAAAAAAGGCGTTCTTTCTAATTTCATCATCAATAATTCATTAGAACGAAGTGCTGTTACAAAATAAACCAGACTTTTCTGAATCCGCATCAATTCGAGCAAATGTTCATTCTTACTGGAATCGTATAATTTTTGTTCAAAGGTATTCCTGCGTAAGTTTATTTCTTTCAGGTGTTCCATAAAATTCTGCACTACTTTTTCAAAAATTTTCAATACCATCATATTTCTTTTGTCCGGATGGCGATTTTGAAATGTATTCAGAAATTTTTTGATGGCAGAGTTTTCAAATGAATTTACCGTTACGATTTGATTATGGGTTAAAATGATACAAATCGGAATGGTGATATAATAAGCATCGCTATCGTTGAATGAATTATTTTCAGTGGGTGTTTTAATGACAATCAGCTTGACATTATCGTCTTCATCAAAACGGCTTCTTTCGTCAATGTCTAAGGAGTCGGTTAAAAAGTCAAGTGGAATTTCAAGGTTGTTGGAAAGTTCAGCAAATTCTTCTTGTTTGAGTGGTGGTAAAATATTGACCCAAATATCATTTTCGGGTTTTTCTACTTCTACAATTTGTTGGCTAATGTTTTTAAAATATTGAATCATACAATTGGTTGAGATCGTCTGTGTATTTATGCTATCGAAATGGTGCCTTCAAATACTTTTTCTGCCGGGCCGCAAAGCCAGATGTTTTCAAATCTTTCATCGGCAATACGGTCAAATTCTACAAAAAGATAGCCGCCCAAAGTTTTTACATTTACTTCATTAAATCCATTGTCGTTATGAAAGCAAATTAATGCAGAAGCCGTAACGCCGGTGCCGCAAGAAAAAGTTTCCCCTTCTACGCCTCTTTCAAATGTGCGGACAATTATTTTTTCATCATCTTCTAATTGCTCTACAAAATTGACATTGATGCCTTCTTCATCAAATTCTTCCAAGTGCCGGATTTCTTTTCCTCTTTTGACAACATCGATGTCCATTACATTGGACACCAATTTGATATAATGTGGCGAACCGGTATCTAAAATATAATCGTTGTGGTAGTTCGTAATTTTATTGACGTCCTGCATTTTTAATTTAATAATGCCTTCGGGTGTAATGATACCTTCATGCACACCATCATAGGCCAGGAAATGATACTGACTGGCGTGAATACCGCAATCATAAGCAAATTTTATAAGGCAACGGCCACCATTTCCACACATACTCCCGATTTTGCCATTGGCATTAAAATATTTTTGTTCGAAGTCATAACCTTCTCGGTTATTAAGCAGAATCATTCCATCGGCACCAATGCCAAATCTCCGATCGCAGATTTTTTTGATTTGTTCCGTTGTCAATCCATCATACTGGCCTTGCCGGTTGTCGGCCAGGACAAAATCATTGCCCGTACCTTGGTATTTTGCAAATTGAATGTCCATTAGATATGATCTGAAAATATTTGAAGAAATGTTTGAATCAGTTTTTCAACAGTTGCTTTGGCATCTTTCGAAAAAGTTTTGGAAACCCGGTTGGCAATGATAGCATTGACAGCCAGGCATTGATGTCCCAATAATTTTCCCAAACCATAAATGGCCGAAGTTTCCATTTCAAAATTGGTAATGCGATGACTACCGAAACGAAAATCCGTCAGGCTGTTGACAAAGTTCGGGTTGCTGATACCGAGACGCAGCACCCGGCCTTGTGGCCCATAAAATCCGGGGCAGGTAACAGTGATGCCCTGGTGAAAATCTTTGACAAAATGTTTGATAAGAGAAGTAGAACCGCGGTTGATATATGGCTGGCCTATTTGGTTATGAATTTGTGTATGTGTAATAAAAGATTGAATCAATTCTTTGTCTTCTTCATTTTGTTCCAAGCGATAAAAATTGAGTAAATTATCGACACCTAAACCATGCGTGGAAGCCACAAAATGATCGACAGGAATATCGCCTTGCAATGCACCCGAAGTACCTACCCGAATGATATTGATGGATTTCAGGTTTTTCTTAATTTCCCTGGTTTCAAAATCAATATTTACCAAAGCGTCCAATTCGTTGATGACAATATCAATATTATCAGGGCCAATACCGGAAGACAGAACGGTCAGTCTTTTTTGGCCGATACGCCCGGTATGCGAAACAAATTCGCGGTGTTTTTGTTGAATTTCTATTTCATCAAAATACTTACTGATTTCATGAACACGGCCCGGGTCGCCAACGGTAATGACGGTATCGGCAATTTCTTCGGGGCGTAAATTAAGGTGGTAAATGGCGCCGCGGTCGTTAATGATTAATTCGGATTCTGCAATACGATTCATAGTTAAAATTAAAGAGATGAAGAATATGAATTATCAAAAATATCCTATTTTCGCTGCGATTCAAAACGGTTCCGTGGCCGAGTGGCTAGGCAGAGCTCTGCAAAAGCTCGTACAGCGGTTCGAATCCGCTCGGAACCTCAAGGTTTTATCCAACAAAAAATAGTCTCGCCAATGGTGAGACTATTTTTTTTGACGCATTTCTTCCTGTTTTTTTTATAATCTATTGACCCAAACTTTAAAAAATTGGGGCTTTCTCGATAAAAAAACATTCCATTTCATAAACTCTTTACTGGGGCTCGTAGGCCAGGGATTTCGCAATACAACTTGATCAATGATGGGATTATTCATTTGATCTACCGAATAGTAAATGGCTGTTAATACATACGCATGTCCGCCACCATTTGGATTTTGCAACCCTACGATGATGGGCCATTTGCGGGAAAGTTTGTCAACTATATCGGCGCCACTATAAACACCATACTGCGAATATATCTGCGAATAACGGCCACGGGTATCAGGCGCCCAACCGGAAAGGGCTGCCATTATTTGCTGTGCATTGCCGGGTTTGCAGGGAAGGCCTCCATAAATTTTTTGAACAATCTGTTCCTGCGTAACATACAAGCCATGATAATTTAATACCATTTGTGCACAGGCTGCCCAACACCAGTTCGGGCATCTTTGTTTGGCGGCTATAAAATTAATTTCATTGGACGGCGGGCCGGCTACATAATAATTAGGGCCGAGTTGTTGAATATACCGTTGTTGTTGAGCTTGTACATTCAAAAAAGAAATACTAAAGAATACAAGAAGGAGAAGGCGGAAAGTGGAAGCAAATCTTTTCATTGCATGATTTTTTTTATTTACGATAAAACGAGATGTAGCGTTGCATAACAATACACTAAATGTATAAAAAATATTTGGGAATGTTTCTTAAGTTGTTTCAAATAGATAAACTGACTCAATGGGCTATGGTAACTTGCTTACCATATAAAATACTCAATGAATCCAAAACTTGCGTAGTATCGGCAGCTTTTACCGGCAACAGCAAATAAAGCGTAAACAGCGTAGAATCTTTTGTCTCCATTTTCAAGTTCCAGTTGTATGTTTTCAATTGCTCGAATCTTTGAAAGGCTCTTTGTTTATGCGTAACTTCCAGAATAAATTTTGTGGCTACTGAATCGGTTGATGCAATAATCGTTTCAGTTTGTTTTTTTATGGGAGTGGTTCTTTGTTTAGTTTTTGATTTCTCATGTGCTTTTACATTTTCAGGTTCCTTATTTTTATTTTTTGAATAAATGGCATAACCGCCCCAAATTGCCAGTCCAATTCCTGCAACGGCGAATAAAAATAAAATCGGTTTTTTGAGATTCATTTTCTTAGGATCACGGTATAAAATGCTTTTATATCCGCCAACAGGTTCTTCTTTACTTATTGTCGAAATTTTTGTAGCAGCAGATAAAGTATTTGCATCGCTATCTGTAATATCCTTTTTAAGCAGTGCAAATTTTCCCGGAGCTGTTTTTATAAGATTGCCTATCCCTTCGAAGTGAAACGGTTTGCCGATATTCATAAATTGCCGGGCCAGTTCGAGGTGTGAGTTTAAATCAGCCGATGCCAGGGCTTTCATTTTGCCGGTGGCTGTCGCTATATAATCAATTAAAGCCGGGTCTTCTTTCGTTGAAGGATTACTCTCAAATTGAATGCCTGCTGCTATTTCATCGGGATTTTGTTTGTGTTCATCTTCCTCAATATAGATAGAATTATCTAACATAAAACTGCCGATACCTTGCAGGTGTAAGGTCTTGTGTTGATACAAGAATGTTGCTATCAGGGAAGATATTTTCAAAGCTTAACCGTTAAGGTACACAAGATAAATAATTTGTGGAGTTGTTGCAAGCAGGAAATGGTTTTCTGTAGTAACTTTGCCAAATGACATTATCTAAAAAAGAACAGGATTTTTTGGATTACTGGAAAAAAAACAGGGATAAAAAGAAAAAAGTTCTCCGCCAGTTGTATGTAGGTTTTCCCTTAGCAGTTTTACTTATCGTTGCCATTTTTATCAATATGTTTTCCGGTTGGTTCAAAAAAGCTGATATGATTTTGCACCAGGAAAATTTTTCTTTCATAATTATTATAATCATTGCATCGCTGGC
Organism: Chitinophagaceae bacterium; assembly: GCA_020437365.1. Lineage (GTDB taxonomy): Bacteria > Bacteroidota > Bacteroidia > Chitinophagales > Chitinophagaceae > JJ008. The sequence continues at coordinate 13,416 of JAGQWM010000031.1, forward strand.
AATTATTGCATTTATTGTCATTTTCTCAGCTAGGTATCGCTGGGAGCAGAATGAACAGGCTTATCGTGAATTATTAGTTAAAAAGAATAAAGAATAATCAATTTTGAATTTTTATTTTTGAATTTTATACAATAGAAAACTCATTTTTATGAAGAAATCATTTTTTCCAATATTCATTTCTCTTTTATTAGCATTTGGATTGAGTAGTTGTCTAAAAGACTCTAATTCTTCCTGTACACCCAAATCTGTTGACAGTGAAAAGCCGGATATTTTAGCTTATGCTTCTGCCAATTCTATCAATGGTGCATTTACGGCGGAGGGTGTTTATTACCAGATTACCGATCCCGGAATTGGCGACCATCCTACACCCAACTCGGTTGTTTCTGTCAATTATGTAGGCAAGTATTTGAATGGAAATATTTTTGATCAATCTTCCGGTTCGCCGGCAGTTTTCCCATTGTCGAATGCCATTCACGGTTGGCAATTGGTTTTGCCATTATTAAAAAAAGGGGGCTCTATGAAAGTGATTATTCCCTCTTCATTAGCCTATGGCTGCACCGGTTACCAAGGTATTCCTGCCGATGCGATTTTATATTTTGAAATTACATTGGTTGATGTGCAATAGTTTTTTTGAAATATGGAATCTTTAGTAAAAAACTGTTTTTCCGAAGTATTTCGTTGTAATTTTATACAAAACTATTATTGTGTCCAGCGAGTCTATTTCTGTTTTCGATATTTTTAAAATTGGAGTTGGGCCTTCCAGCTCTCATACTTTGGGCCCTTGGCGGGCTGCGCAAAAATTTGTAGAACATATCCGTGATAAAAATTTACTGTTTGAAGTAACAGAACTACGGGTTTTGTTATATGGTTCTTTGGCCAAAACTGGGAAAGGGCATGGAACTGATATAGCGGTACAATTGGGTTTGTGTGGAGACGATCCGGTAACTTTTGCCGTTGATAAAATAGATGCCAAAATACAGGACATCAGGCGCATGAAAAAAATACTCTTGCTCGGCTTGCACGAAGTTTCCTTTGACCCACATGATGATATTGAATTCCTGATTACAGAAAGTTTACCATTTCATCCCAATGCAGTAACTTTTTTGGCAGCAACAAAAAAAGGAGAGGACTTTGCCGAAACTTATTATTCAGTCGGCGGCGGATTTGTCGTGCAAGAAGGTGAAGAAACCATACATGAAAATGATGTAGAACTTCCTTTTCCCATTAATAATGCGGCCGATTTACAACACTGGTGCCTTAAAACTGGTATGTCTGTCAGCGAAATTGTGATGGAAAATGAATTAGCCTGGCGTCCCGAAAACGAAACAAAAGAAGGAGTGTTGAATACTTGGCGGGTGATGTGGGAATGTATGTTCCGTGGCTGTCATACAAAAGGTGATTTACCCGGTGGTCTTTTTGTAAATCGCCGGGCCGCAGCACTCAATAAAAAACTTTTAAAAGGAAGAGCCTATTCTGACTACGAAACATGGATTTCGGCTATTCGTAACGGTGGTAGTGAGTTTACTTACATCCTCGATTGGGTCAGTTGTTTTGCCCTGGCGGTAAATGAAGAAAATGCGGCATTCGGCAGAGTCGTTACGGCTCCCACAAATGGAGCAGCCGGTGTTATTCCGGCCGTCTTGCAATATTATATTTGTTTTTGCAATGGCCATCATGAAGATGATATTATAAAGTTTTTGTTGACAGCTTCTGAGATTGGTAGCATTTTCAAAAAAGGAGCTACACTTTCTGCGGCTATGGGTGGCTGTCAGGCTGAGATTGGTGTTTCGTCGGCGATGGCCGCAGCAGGCCTGACCGAATGTATGGGCGGTACTCAAAAACAAGTTATGATGGCTTCGGAAATTGCAATGGAGCATCACCTTGGGTTGACATGCGACCCTATTGCAGGATTGGTGCAAATTCCTTGTATCGAAAGAAATACAATGGGAGCTATCAAGGCGATAACGGCTTCGCAACTGGCTATGCAAAGTACACCTGATTTTGCCAAAGTTTCACTCGATGCAGTTGTGCAAACCATGTGGGATACTGCCAAAGATATGAGCCTGAAATACAAAGAAACCGCAGATGGAGGCCTGGCGGTAAATGTACCTTTGAGCTTGCCGGAATGCTGATGATTGTTTTTGTAGCATTCATTCTTTATGCTGAACTTCAAGCACAGACTAATCTACCAACATCGCATGTCCATATTGAAAACACTCATTCAAAGCATTCAATTTATTGATGCCGTCTGATGATTTTCACAATCCTGTTGTACATAATTTCAGACATGTTCCAATTGTAGCCGTCAAAATTGGCAGTATTGGTGAATTGAACTACAACTGCATCTATGTCTTTATGATATTTGGCAATGGTTTGGTAACCGGGAATTAATCCAGTATGGCCGAATTTATAAAGGGAAGTATAAATTTCCTTTTCTTTTTTGTCTTTGAACACAGTGCCTTCATTCAAGGCCCGGATAAATTTTCCTAAATCATCGGCGGTTGCTAACATGTTTCCATTATCATCTGTCTTTAGATCATTTTCGTAGCCAACATAGTAACCACTCATTACATCATCGAGGTTCACATCTTTGATGGAACCAAAAGTATTTGTAAGATGTAAGGGATCCAATATTTCTTTTTTGATATATTGATATTTGGTGTCGCCGGTTACTTTTTCTATAATATGAGCCAATAATAAATAATTGGTATTGCTATATTTTTTGCGTTTGCCGGGTTTAAAAAGCCCGGGCTTATCGAGCACCAACGCCAACCTGTCTTTGTCATTGTCTTTTGGATGTTCCCAATAATTATGTGTACGCATATAATCAGGAATACCACTGCGATGTTGTACCATCATGCGGATTGTAATTTTATCGGCATATTCTATTCTGCCAACAAGCTCGGGAAAATAATCAGCCAGTGTAGCATCTAATGAAAGTTTACCGGCCCTCGCTAATTTAGCGATGGATAATGCAACGTATAATTTATTGACACTGGCAATTTTGAATAATGAATGTGGATCTGCCGGAATTTTATTTTCCCTGTTTTTATAACCGGAAGTGTAAAATGCGGGTTGTTTCCCTTTTTGATCTACATATACAATAATGCCATCGAATCCATAATCTTTGGCTTTATCAACCTGTGCTTGAACCGTTTTGGGAAGTGGTTTTAGCCATGCTTTTACAATTGGCCAGGGCACAAAGTATAAAGAAACAATTGTGCCTATCAATAATGTAACCCGGATAATGCGTTTTACTTTTTTTCTTTTCATGATGATATGCAATTTTTTTACGGTCTTTAGTTTATAATGAAATAGAAAATGATTGTTTTTTTTTAGTATTTATATTCCTTTTAATTGCCGCACATTCGCCAGCCATTTTTCAAAGGCAGGTAAAGCAAAGCTGCTCAGATTTTCATTTTTTGTCAATCCTCCTTTTTGTGCAGCCAATGTTCCATATTTTATATCATCCAATCCGGCCAGTGCATGTGCATCAGGATTTATAGAAAGCAATACTTTTTTTTCACGGGCATAAGCAATCCATCGCCAATCTATATCCAATCTCCGTGGATGTGCATTTATTTCAATGACAACATGATTGGCGGCACAAGCATCTATAATTTTTTTATGATCGACAGGATATCCATTACGGCTGAGTAATAACCGGCCGGTCATGTGTCCTAAAATGATCGTATAAGGATTTTCAATGGCTGTCAGCAATCTTTGCATGGTTTTTTCTTCTGTCATCTTCAGGTTGCTGTGTATAGAAGCGATGATGAGGTCGAATGTTTGTAATATTTCTTTTGGGTAGTCTAATTGTCCGTCGTTCAGGATATCACTTTCTATGCTTTTAAATATTTTAAAAAACGGTTGTTTATTCTTTTTGGCTTCTTGTTGAAATTGCAAATTCAAAGCATCAATTTGTTGATGTTGTGCTAAGATGCGGTCTTCTTTTAATCCTTTGGCATAAAAGGCAGATTGCGAATGGTCGGAGAGTACCATATATTCAAAACCGCGGAGTTTACAAGCTTCTGCCATTTCTTCAATGGTATTTATGCCGTCGCTCCATTGGCTGTGGCAATGTATCAATGCTTTTACATCTTCCGGTTGTATGACAGTGGGCAATTTGTTTTGTTCAGCTAGCTCAATGATTTTTTTATCTTCCCGCAAAAAAGGAGGAATAAGAGCTATACCTGCATTTGCAAAAATGGCTGCTTCACTTTCGGGATTGCTTTGCAAGGCTGCTGGAAATTTTTCGCTGAAAGCAGTAATAAATTCAGATGAACCTGTGGTGATGAATTGTTGAAGAAAAATATTTTCCGTTCCGGTATAGAGCCGCAGTTGTAATCCGTTCTTCAATTTATATAAGAGGTTATCTTCGTTTTCTTCCAGTAATTCAGGCGGTTGTGCTGTTTCGAATTTTGGTTTTATTGTTGCATTTTCGGCATTCACAACAAATTCCAGTTCTTCAATCGTGGTGGCTTGTCTTCTAAAATCGCCGGTCGGTTTTATATTGGCTGCGCCAAAAAGATTTTCTAAGTAAGTTTTTATTTGCGGATAAATAGCATCAATGCTGGCATACAAAAAATGTCCCTGGTTGGAAAAATAAAATTCTATGTTTTCCTGTATGGTCTTTTGTGTTTTCTCACCAAAACCTTTGTATAGTGTCAATCTGTTTTCATGACAGGCATACAATAATTCACCTAAGGATTCAATGTCCATTTCTTTCCAAATCGTATGGATTTTCTTGGGACCGATGCCTTTGATGTTGAGCATTTCTACTATACCTGTTGGTGTTGTTGATAAATATTCTTCCAGCAGGGGTAATTGACCCGTTTCGAGGAGGGTTATTATTTTTTCGCCGACACTCTTGCCAATGCCTCGAATCGAGAATATTTTTTCATGGGGCGTATCCGCTATCGGAAGTGTCAATTGTTCAATATTGAAGGCAGCTACACTATATGTTTTCGATTTAAACGAATCTTCTCCATGAATATCCATTAGTTTGGAGAGTAACAAAAAGCTATCGGCAATTTCATCATTGGTCATGGTTCAAAAATAAGGCATAAAAAAAAGTCCCGGTGTCAGGACTTTCAAATTGTTTAGCTTTCTAAACTTATTTTCTTTTTTTAGCAGCTTTCCTTCTTTTTTTAGGAGCGGCTTTTTTCTTAGCAGCTTTCCTTCTTTTCTTAGGAGCGGCTTTTTTCTTTGCAGCCTTCCTTCTTTTTTTAGGAGCAGCTTTTTTCTTAGCAGCTTTTTTTCTTTTTTTAGGAGCGGCTTTTTTCTTAGCAGCTTTCCTTCTTTTCTTAGGAGCAGCTTTTTTAGCAGCTCTTCTTTTTTTAGGAGCAGCTTTTTTCTTAGCAGCTCTTTTTTTTGTAGCCATTTTTTAGAATTTAATGTTAGTAATAAATGGGTTAACGTAGTAAAATTAAGAATAATTTTATTTAACCCAAATTTTTTTTCAACATTATTCTAAAATGAAAACTTATGCAGAAGTTTCAATTGCAGTAACAGAAACAGTTGTTTTATCGTTTTTTCCTTTACGAAATTCAACAACACCATCTGTTAATGCAAAAAGTGTAAAGTCTTTTCCTACTCCAACATTCTTTCCGGGATGATAAACTGTACCTCTTTGACGTACAATGATACTACCGGTTGTTGCAGGTTGGCCACCAAAAATTTTTACACCAAGGCGTTTGCTTTGTGAATCACGGTTATTCTTTACACTACCTTCACCTTTTTTATGTGCCATTGTTTTAGATTTTAATTTTTGAAAAATTCAATATCGATGTACAAAGATGAGTGTACAATGAATTGATTTTTATTTATGCTATACTTGTTACTTTAATTTTTGTATAGGCAGTACGATGTCCTTTTTTCTTTTGAAAACCTTTTCTTCTTTTTTTCTTAAATGCGATGACCGTATCACCTTTTACCTGGTCAACAATTTCAGCTGTTACTTTCGATGTTTTAGCATCGAGAGATAATTTGCCATCGGCATCGACCATCAATACTTCCACGGCTACTTTATCACCGGCATTGCCTTCTACATGCGGAACATACAAAGTTTGATCAGGCGTTACTTTAAATTGTTGTCCGGCTATTTTAATTACAGCTACCATAGTCTTTAAAAATTAGGATGGTCTGACCGAACAGACCTTTATTTAATAATCAGTTTTTATTCTAAAAATAATTTAATTAATAACCGTTTTCGACATCAAAAACGGCCCCCAAAACAGCTTTTCGTCCGGGCGGGCAAAGGTAAGGGTAAATTCGGAAGTGGCAAGCGGGAAATCAACATTTTATAAACAATATCTTACCTCCTAAATTGGTCTTATAACGGTTATATTTGTAGATTCGCCGGGTCAATGAATCAGGACCGGAAATTTTCTGCGAAATTCGGTTTTTTTAGCGGTCAATCGTGAAATACGTATGAAAATCAAATCTTTTTTAGCGAAACCTTACGCTTTATACATATATAAAGGTATCCGAAAGGAAATGGCTACCGCCCTGTCCGATCAGGATAAGCTACTCAAAAACCTCATCAAAACAGGCCGGATTACCGAATATGGTAAAGCGGCTAATTTGTCGGAGGTGAATGATTATCAGGGATTTAAGCAGGCAATACCCGTACGGGACTATGAAGAACTGAAGCCTTGGATAGAACAAGTCAAAGAAGGGAAACATAATATACTTTGGAAAGGGAAACCCATTTATTTGGCCAAAACCTCCGGTACAACCAGCGGCGCCAAGTATATACCCATTACTAAAGATTCTATCGACAACCATATACAAACAGCCCGCAATGCCTTGCTTTGTTATATGGCTGAAACCGGCAAAACGAAATTTGCCAACGGCAAAATGATTTTTTTATCCGGCTCACCGGTTTTGGAAAGAGTAGGCGGTATTCCAACCGGCAGATTGAGTGGCATTGTCAATCATCATGTGCCTCGTTATTTACGCACCAATCAATTGCCTACATTTGAAACCAATTGTATTGAAGATTGGGAAACCAAATTGCAAAAAATTGTAGATGAAACGATTGGGCAGAAGATGTCCTTAATCAGCGGCATTCCGCCTTGGGTGCAAATGTATTTTGACGAATTGATAAGACGCTCAGGCAAATCGGTAGGTGAATTATTTCCACATTTTAGCGTCTTGGTACATGGCGGCGTGAATTTTGCTCCGTACCGGAAAAAATTAATGGATAGCATTGGCCGCAAAGTTGACGATATAGAATTATTTCCTGCCAGTGAAGGATTTTTGGCTTATCAGGATTCGCAGGAAGCCGAAGGTATGTTGCTCAATACCAATAGTGGTATTTTCTTTGAATTTATTCCCATTGAAGAACTCGGTCAGGAAAATCCGACAAGAATATCCCTGCATGAAGTAAAAACAGGTATTAATTATGCCATGATACTCAGCAGCAATGCCGGCCTTTGGGGCTACAACCTGGGCGATACCGTCAAATTTTTATCAACCGAACCCTATCGGCTGGTCGTAACCGGCCGTACCAAACATTTTATTTCTGCCTTCGGCGAACATGTGATTGGCGAAGAAGTGGAAACAGCAATGACGGCCGCAGCGGCGGCAACAGGTGCAATAGTAACTGAATATACCGTGGCGCCATTTGTAAGTGAAAATGAAGGCCGTTCTTTCCATGAGTGGTTTGTAGAATTTGAAAAAAAACCGGAAAATTTACAAGATTTTACTGCCAACTTGGATAATAATTTGCGCCAAAAAAATTCTTATTATGATGATTTAATCGGCGGGGCTATTTTATCGCCATTAAAAATCAGGATGGTACAGAAAAACGGTTTCATTGAATATATGAAATCAATTAATAAATTAGGAGGGCAAAATAAAGTTCCCCGTTTGAGTAATAACAGGAAAATTGCTGATGCATTATTGCATTGGACAGAAAATTTACAGGAAGTATAAATGAAAGAACAGTCCCACATAAAACGCATAGCCATTTTTGGTTCTACCGGTTCTATTGGTACACAAGCACTGGAAGTAATAGCAGCACATAACGATCAGTTTAGTGCAGAAATTTTAACCGCCAATACCAATGCCGATTTATTAATTCAACAAGCATTGGAGTTTCAACCGAATATTGTTGTCATTGGCGATGAAAAAAAATATACCGCTGTTAAAGATGCCTTGGCTTCTACCGATACAAAAGTTTTTGCCGGGCAGTCTGCACTCGAAGAAGTGGCTGCTATGGATTGTTATGATTTGATGCTGGCGGCCATCGTAGGATATGCAGGATTGAAACCTACATTGAAAGCCATTGAAACCGGGAAAATAATTGCCTTGGCAAATAAAGAAACGCTGGTAGTAGCCGGCGATATTATTATGCGCAAAGCGGTTGAATATAAAGTGCCCATCATTCCGGTTGATTCAGAACATTCAGCCATTTTTCAATGCCTTGTTGGAGAAACAAGAAATAAAATTGAAAAAATTATTCTTACTGCATCCGGTGGCCCGTTTATCGGACGCAAACCCAATTACCTGGTCAATGTAAAAAGAGAACATGCACTTCAACATCCCAATTGGAATATGGGTGTAAAAATTTCTATCGACTCAGCTACATTGATGAATAAAGGTCTCGAAATGATTGAAGCCAAATGGCTGTTCAATTTATCGCCGCAGCAGGTAGAAGTGGTTATTCATCCGCAAAGTATTATACACAGTATGGTACAGTTCGAAGATGGTAGTGTAAAAGCACAACTTGGATTGCCCGATATGAAATTGCCCATTCAATATGCGTTGGCATTTCCCAAACGTATCAAAAATGATTTTCCGAGAATGGATTTCAATAAAATCAATACACTCACTTTCGAAGAACCGGATGTTAAAACTTTTAGAAATTTAATGTTGGCCTGGGAAGCGTTGAATAAATCGGGGAATATGCCTTGTATTATGAATGCAGCCAATGAAATTGCCGTCTATGCATTTCTGCGCAACCGGATTAATTTTCTGGATATGACCGATGTAATTGAGCAAACAATGGCCACTGTACCATTTATTGAACAACCTACATTGGAGGAATATTTTGAAAGCGATGGTGAGGCTCGTAACTTTGCAGCCGATTTGATTAAACTTTAATTTGAATGCTCTCAAACAGCATTTATTTCCTTATATAAATTTAGTATGAATCTATTAGCAATTAACTGGGCCAATGTAGGATTACAAGCCGGACAATTAATTCTCGCTTTATCACTCCTGGTCATTTTACATGAATTTGGCCATTACATTACTGCTCGTTGGTTTAAATGCCGGGTCGAGAAATTTTTTCTTTTTTTCGATCCCTGGTTTGCCTTGTTTAAAAAGAAAGTGGGCGATACGGTGTATGGTATTGGCTGGTTACCGTTGGGTGGTTATGTAAAAATCGCCGGAATGATAGATGAGAGTATGGATAAAGAAGCCATGAAGCAACCTCCGAAAGAATGGGAATTCAGAAGTAAACCGGCCTGGCAAAGATTAATAGTTATGTTGGGTGGTATCATTATGAATGTGCTGACAGCTTTTGTCATTTATGCATTTATACTCATGATTTGGGGCGAAAAGAAAACACCTATTGCCAGCGTAAAAAATGGTATTTGGCTCACCGATTCGTTGATGACGAATTTAGGATTTCAAAATGGTGATAAAATATTAGCGGTAGATGGAGAAACGATTCATTATTTTGAAGAAGTACAACCAAAAGTTTTAATTGGTGGCCGAAAAATTGATATAGAAAGGAATCATCAAAAAATGACGATAAACCTGCCGGTTGATGTGTTGGATAATATCATTACCCGTAAGGATAGAAAAAGAAAACCATTTATTGTAGAAAGAGTGCCAAGCATTATTGGCGCATTTCCCGAAGGTGATACTTCTTATGCCAAAAAAGCCGGGCTGGAATCATTTGATAAAATTGTGGCTATCGAAAATCAGCCGATTCAATTTATGGATCAAATCAATGCAGTATCTGAGAAACATAAAAATGGCCAAGTGCATCTTTCTGTTTTGCGTGGCACCGATACTTTACAAATGACCAGTAAAGTTGCCGATGATGGAAAACTCGGAATCTATTTACTGAGCCCTATGCAGTATGATAGTATGGGCATCTATAAAGTTACGACAACAAAATATGGTTTTTTTGCTGCCTTCCCGGCGGGATTTAGAAAAGCCGGTGAAAAACTGAAGAGTTATATTGATCAATTTAAATTGATATTAAACCCTAAGACAGGAGCAATTAAAGGTGTAGGTGGATTCAAAGCCATTGGGTCTATTTTCCCGACCAGTTGGAGTTGGGAAGCTTTCTGGAATATTACAGCCTTCCTTTCGATTATTTTGGCATTTATGAATTTACTACCCATTCCGGCATTGGATGGCGGCCATGTTATGTTTACTTTGTATGAAATGATAACAAAACGAAAACCCAACGAAAAGTTTTTGGAGTATGCACAAATTGTTGGCATGGTTCTTTTATTGGGATTAATGTTGTATGCCAATGGCAATGATTGGTTTGGTTGGGGCCGATAAGATTTTAGGTTGTCCATACAACTTAAATTTTTTATTGAGCATCTTAAAGAAAATTTTTTATTTGTAATTGAATAATGAATTACAAAAAAATCGGGGGTGCCCGGTTTTGACAGCATAGGTCTTTGAAAGTGTAAGCATGTACTGCGTTGCGTAATTAGCAGTAGAATCTGAATACGAAAACTATAAATGGCAATACACAATTTGCCATGGCTGCCTAATCAGTGATTAAGTAGTCATTCGGGCCGCCGGACAGGTTGGCTTGTTACCGCGTCCCGCCGCCGACTTAAAAACAAAACAAGTTGCTGTAACCATAGGCTGTGCCGGTTGCATAAGACGATTCAGCTACGGAAATTATCGGTTGTTCATTTCTTCCGAAGGATAACTTCGGGGCCAGTCGTTTCCCGACAATATAAAATGAAATAAACATGTAGAAAGCTTTTTAAGAATATGTTTGGACAGGGGTTCGATTCCCCTCACCTCCACAAAGGACAAGTCTATTTTGATTTGTCCTTTTTTTATGCCATTTCGTTTCGCAATATTTTTTTATTTTAGTTAGCTGGAAAATAAAAATGTAATTGTCATGGCAGATGAAAAGTTAAATCAGGCAACGACTGATGAAACAACAGAAAGAGTAGCCATGCCGGAGCGAACAGAATTGCCGGCATTTGATGTGCTCCAACCTTGGAAAGCCATTACACAAAATAATGTGTACATCATTTATTTATCCATTTTCTTATTTGCTTTTTATGCATTTACAAGACATGGCTTGAGTTGGATTGCTTTATCTACGTCTTTATTTGTAAGTGTGCCGATTGGTTTTGCCATTGCATTTTTCGAAACCAGGTCGCAGGAATTCCGGCATCGCCACCGCCGTACACATTTTTGGTTTTATTTATTGTACCGCACATTCAGGTTGGTGATTTGGTTTATGGTTTTGTTTTTCTTTATCATGTTGTTGGTTATCGGACTTAATTTCAATACCAATGAAACTATTTTCCCGCATAATTTGCATGATTTTTTTGCGACAAGAAAAATTTTTGAATTCCTGGCATTGGCCTTGGGCATTTCTATATTCTCCAATTTTATTGATGAACTGAATCGAAAATTAGGACGTGATGCAATTTATAATTTAGTATTTGGTAAATATCACCAGGTAAAACAGGAGGATAGATTATTTCTTTTTGTAGATTTAAATAACTCTACCGACATCGCAGAAGCTATGGGAGAATTGGAGTACAGTCATTTTCTGCAGGATTATTTTTATGACATCAGTGAACCGATAGCTCGTTATTTTGGAAGAGTCTATCAATATGTTGGCGATGAAGCAGTCATTACCTGGCCACTGAAAAAAGGAATGAAATTTGCAGTGTGTTTGCGTTGTTTTTTTGCGATTCAAAAACAATTAAACCGGTATAAGGATTATTATATGAAACGATACAATCGGGTGCCGGAATTTAAAGCGGCTTTACATGGTGGCTCGGTTGTGGTGTCGGAAGTAGGGAAATATAAATCGGAAATAGCGTATCACGGCGACGTGTTGAATACAACGGCTCGCATGTTGAGCAAATGTCATGAATTAGGAGCCGAATTATTAGTGTCTGATTGGGTGTTGCAACAAATAGCATTGCCCAATTATCTGAAAGCCGATGAAATGGGCGATACGCAACTGAAAGGTAAATTACAGGAAGTGAATTTGTATTCGGTTTATTTATCCAAAAGCAGGGAAGCCTATATTCGCCGCAGGAATTTTTTCAGGCGAAAAGGTGTTCGATAATGTAAGAAATAAAGGATGTTATCCGGGTGAATTAACCCCTGAATTTAGAATGATATTGTGCAGTTGCCGGGCAACCATATTTTTGTGAAGCACAAGCGGCAAATACAAAAACGATGGAACCAAGTAATAAAATTGCAATGAATTTGTTTTTCATACAAGGATGGTTTGATGAGTAACGTAAAATGGACTACAATTATTTTGCATCTGCAAAATTAGTTAGCAATTTTAATGTGATGAAAAAAAGTTTTGTTAGTTTTCATAATCATTTGAATTCATAAACTATTGATTATCTTCGCTTTTTTATAATTTATACCGTAAATAAAACCCTTTAAAACAATTTAAAAACTGCTTGTAAATGTTACAATTAAAAAAACCGCTGGCTTGTATTGACCTGGAAACAACAGGCGTTAATTTAGGAACAGATAGAATCGTTGAAATTGCGATTGTGAAATTAATGCCGAACCAAACAAAGACTTCGAAAGTAAAAAGGATTAATCCGGAGATACCCATCCCGGCAGATGCCACAGCCGTACATGGCATTACCAATGAAATGGTTCAAAACGAACCGACATTTAAGCAAGTGGCCAATGAAATCAAACAAATGCTGGAAGGTTGTGACCTGACCGGTTATAATTCCAATCGGTTTGATATTCCTATGTTGATGGAAGAGTTTTTACGTGTAGGCATTGACTTCGAATTGAAAGGTGCAAAACTGGTTGATGTACAAAATATTTTTTACAAAATGGAACCCCGTACATTGACTGCAGCATATAAATATTATTGCAAAAAAAATCTGGAAGAAGCCCATAGTGCCGAAGCCGACGCAGCAGCCACATTGGAAATCCTTGAGGCACAGGTACAACATTATGATGAACTGGGCGGTGATATTCAATCTATACTTGATTTTGTGGGTGAAGATGAAATTGTGGATTTTGCCCGTCGTCTCACAATGGAAAATGGGGAAGAAGTCTTTAATTTCGGAAAACACAAAGGCCGTTCTGTTACAGAAGTGTTGCGTGCAGAACCGCAATATTACGACTGGATGATGAAGGCAGATTTTCCACAACATACCAAGCAAAAACTGAGCGAAATTTTTAACCGCATGATGCTCAAAAAGAAACAATAATATTCAATTGACCGATTATACGATTTAACAGTGTATTATTCTTGATTTTCGTAATTTAGGATTTTATAGCCCGACTACAGTGGAAAAACTTGCTATCATCCCAACATATAATGAAAAGGAGAATATTCAAAATATCCTTCTCGCCATCTTCAACCTGAATGAAGGCTTTCATGTATTGGTCATTGATGATGGCTCACCGGATGGTACAGCCGAAATTGTAAAATCACTGATGCCCAAATTTGCAGGGCAACTTTTTCTCGAAGAAAGAAAAGGAAAACTTGGTTTGGGTACGGCATATATTCATGGATTTAAATGGGCTATTAAAAATGATTATGCATTTATTTTTGAAATCGATGCAGATTTTTCGCACAACCCAAACGATTTGCCCCGATTATACAAAGCTTGTAAATACGGCGGTGCCGATGTAGCCGTTGGTTCAAGGTATGTAAAAGGTGGTGGCGTTGTCAACTGGCCCGACAATAGAATTTATTTATCCAAAGGAGCATCACTTTATACAAGAATCATCACCTGGATGCCATTGAAAGACCCGACAGCCGGATTTGTTTGTTTTAAAAAAGAAGTGCTCAATACTATCAATCTTGATGAAATAAAATTTGTAGGATACGCCTTCCAAATTGAAATGAAATATGCAGCCTGGAAGCTGGGCTTTACAATCAAAGAAATTCCAATCATATTCCAGGACCGAAAATTTGGCACGTCCAAAATGAATAAAAGTATTGTGAAAGAAGGGATTTTTGGTGTATTGCGTTTGCGGTGGAATAGTATGTTTAAAAATTATCGGAGGCGGGTAAAAAAAAATGAAACAACAGGAGTGAACCAGGTCAACCAAAAAGAAGTATTACCCGAACCTAAATAAGCCCGGTTTTTATCATCTCTTTTCTGTAGTTTGCACGACACATGAAAAAGGCATTTTTCCAATTACATATTGCTGTTTTATTAGCCGGTTTCACTGGCATTCTTGGCCGCTTGATAACCCTAAACGAAGGCATGATTGTATGGTATCGTTTATTGTTGACGGCCCTGACCATGTGGGTTGTTTTTGGCTTTTTTAAAAGAATACAAAAGATTCCCAGAGCGGATGTGCTGAAAGTATCCTTGGTAGGATTGATTGCAGCCCTCCATTGGGTTACTTTTTATGGTGCTATCAAATATGCGAATGTGTCAATAGCACTTGTTTGTTTTTCAGCCATAAGTTTTTTTACAGCGTTGTTCGAACCCGTTATCCTGAAAAAAAAGTTGAACAGGAATGAATTGCTGCTCGGCCTGGTTACTTTACTCGGTATTTATATCATTTTTCATTTTGACACACAATACAAAACAGGGATTATTCTCGGCGTAATTTCGGCTATACTGGCCTCATTATTTCCCATTTACAATAGCCAGTTTCTGAAAAGAATGAATGTAGAAACCATGTTGATTTGGCAACAATCCGGAGGCTTCTTTTTTATGTCTTTGTTTTTCCCTTTTTATTTACATTATTTTCCTGTGGCGCATTTTATTCCTTCGGGAGAAAATTTCGCCTGGTTGATTTTACTCGCCTGGGTTTGCTCAGTCTGGGCATTTTATCTGGCGGGTAATGCTTTGAAAAGATTGTCTGCCTTTACCGTTAATCTGACGTACAACCTGGAACCGGTGTATGGAATTATCCTGGCGTTTATCATTTTTAAAGAAAATGAATTCCTTAGCAAATGGTTTTATCTTGGCTTTGTCGTTATTGCATTTGCATTAAGCATGCATTTATATTTATTAATCAAAGAAGAAAAAAGGTTAGAAAAACATGCCACCCAGTGACTATCATCAAAAAATAATTGACTATTACCGGGATACCGAAAATGCCTATAAAGATTCATGGGATTTGAATAACAGCCTGGCTATTCATTATGGTTATTGGGATGAAAAAGTCAATTCATTTCCCGCATCGCTGACAAGGATGAATGAAGTGATGATGGAAAAAGCTAAAATTCAATCTCATGAGAAAGTCCTTGATGCCGGTTGTGGCGTTGGTGGCAGTAGTATTTTTCTTGCTAAAACTTTAGCCTGTTATGTTACGGGCATTACTTTGAGTGAAAGACAAGTGCAACAAGCTAAGATAAACGCTCAAGAGAATGAAGTGGAACCGTTTGTTGATTTTCAGGTAATGGATTTTTGCCGAACTAGTTTTGACCATGAAAGTTTTGATATTGTTTGGGGTTGCGAAAGTATTTGTTACGCCGACAATAAAGAAGAATTTATCAGGGAAGCATTTCGGCTGCTACGGCCCGGTGGCCGCTTAATTCTGGCGGATGGTTTCGTTACCGATTTTGAAAATAATCAAAACCCCGTTATCAAAAAATGGCTCGAAGGATGGCAAGTTAACTACCTCGAATCGCCGGCCAGGATGCAAACTTTTTTGCAGGATACGGGTTTTACGGATATTGAATATCAAAATATTTCTCAACTGGCCAGCCGTTCTTCAAAAAGATTATACCGGTTTTATTTTCTTGCCAGGTTGTACTTGTTATGGAAGAAAATAAATTTTTCAAAACCCGCCACTGATATGCAAAAGAAAAATATCATGGCGTGTAAATACCAATATTACGGCATGAAAAAGAAACTGTGGCAATATGGATTACTTTGTGCTACAAAACCGAAGTAGAATTAGTTACGCCGCTTCCGTAATAAATTTTACTAATCCTCTTTTGGCAATGGGCAATAATGTTTCATTAATGGGAAAATTAAGCGTCGTTTCTATGGAATAAACTGCCGGGTTGGGCATTTCTTTTATATGTTGAATCAATTCACTTTTAATGTGTTCATACGTGTTGGCCAAATTTCGGTTTCTGTTGTCTATAAAAGATGTTTTAATACTCCTGTATTTTTCATCATGTTTTTCAAAAATGGAAAGACGATATTGATAAATTTTAGTTGTTGAAGAATCGGCTGTACTCAGAAAAAAGTATCCTTCCTGTGTATCGAGCGGCATAATTCCTATGGGTGTTATGCTCATTTTATCTTCTACAAATTCGAAAAGCCCTGTACCATTTTGAATGGTAGATTTCATTGTATCGGCTGCATACTGAATAATGTCTTCCAACTCCTGCATGATGTCATCATCTTCAATAATGAGTTCATACAACGTTTGGATTTTTTCCATTTGAATACCGGTAAGTTTTTTTGGAAAATGTTCCTGCAGGTATTGTTTATTGGTTCGAAAAGCTACAATATTATTATAATGAAAAATCAGGTCGGCCAATTGCGGATAAAGTTTGTTTGCATTAAAATATTTATTGACTTCCTGCAA
>JAGQWM010000032.1 GCA_020437365.1 Chitinophagaceae bacterium
AATGGTTTAAGAAATATTTTTAACAGGAATAACTCGACGACCAATTCAAGAGTGAATACGACGTCGAATACAAGCAACACTTCACAGAGTACGTCGAGCCCTACCAAATCAAGTAGTGCACCGGTCAGGAAATTCTAATTCGTCATGAACAGTCGGACATTTTAAATGCAAGGAAACATTCAATTCGTTACCTTTTAAATTATTGTATGAAAAAAATATTCTCCCTGGTTATTTTCTGTATTGGTTCAATGTCTTTAGTAGCACAAGAACCGGCTGATGCACTCCGTTATTCCTGGACACAATCGTCAGGTACAGCAAGACAAATGGCCATTGGCGGCGCCATGACTTCTCTCGGTGGCGATATATCAGCCGTATTTGTAAACCCGGCCGGATTGGGATTTTTCAAAACCGGCGATTTTGTTATTACACCGGGATTCCAATTGGATAATACCAATGCCACTTATTATGGCCGAAAAGAATCGGCTAAGAAAAATAGTTTTTCATTTGGCACTTCGGGTATTGTTATGGGTACAGAAAATGATAACCGAAGGAGAAATAAATCAGGTGTAGCTATTGGCTTTGCCATTAATAAAATGGCCAACTTCAACCGGAATATTTTATACCGTGGTGAAAACATGGTGAATTCCTATTCACAAAAATTCCTGGACGAAATCAATAATAATAATGACCATGATGCGAATAGTGTAGCCAATAATTATCCTTTTGGCACCAGCCTGGCATTCAATACTTATTGGATCGACACAGTGGATGGCGGCAGTGCAGGTAATTTTCAATTTCAAACCCGGGCACCTATCGGCAATTTGTTACAAGAAAATGAAATCAATACGACGGGAGGTATTACCGAATTGGCTTTGGGTTTTGCCATGAACAAAAATGATAAATTTTATTTTGGTGGCAGTATCGGTATTCCTTTTTTGAACTACAAAAGAGAAAGCAGTTTTACGGAAGCAGATGCAACAACCAACCCGAACAATAATTTCGACTATGCTAATATCACCGAATCATTAAAAACTACCGGTGCCGGCATTAATCTTAAACTCGGTATCATATATAAACCACAGGAGCATGTTCGTTTGGGGCTGGCTTTCCATAGCCCAACTCTTTTTACGTTGACAGATGCTTATAATGCCAACGTAACTACAAATACTGAAAATTATCATGGGCAATTGACCCAATCCTCTCTCGATTTTACCGGTGGGCAGAATGCCGAATTCAAGTATTGGCTCATATCACCATATAGAATTATGGCTAGTGCATCTTATGTACTGAGAGAAATAGAAGATGTACGCAAACAAAAAGGTTTCATTACTGCTGATTTAGAATATGTGAATTACAAAGCCTCTTCATTTACAACAGATCCCAACGGCGATCAATCAGTTTCTACCAAAACTTATTTAAAATCTTTGAATACCGCCATTGACAATGCGTATAAAGGAACATTCAATTTTAAAGCCGGTGGCGAATTAAAGTTTACAACTCTGATGGCTCGTTTGGGTTTTGCATTCTTTGGCAATCCTTATCAAAATCTTTCACATGGAGAAAAAGGAAGCCGGTTTCAATTATCAGGTGGATTGGGCTATCGCAATAAAGGCATGTTCATTGACCTGACGTATGTGCACACAATGGGCAAGGACGTTCATTTTGCTTATCGTCTGCAAAACACACCTTATAGCGGTGCCGCATTGAAACAAACTGCCGGCACTATTTTAGCAACGATTGGTTTCAAAATTTAAAAAGAAATTAGTGGATGGATGGGAATTCATTTCTTTCTACAAGTTGGCCGTTACTATTTTCCCAGACAAAACATTTATTGCCGTTGGTGATGGCCATAAATGAAACCGGCACACTCATATTATAACGCAAAATTTGTCGCAATACTTCTTCGTCCAACGATACTTGCATAGCTTTACATTCTACCATCAGCCAGGGTTGGTGATGTGGAGAGTAAACTAGAATATCAAATCGCTTTTTCAATGTGCCTAATTTGATTTCTTTCTCCAAGGCGATAAGAGCCGGCGGGTAATTTAATGACTTAATAAAATACTGTACCAGGTTTTGGCGCACCCATTCCTCCGGAGTTAAAAGCAACCATTTCTTACGGATGGCATCAAAAATAAATTCTTTACTGCCCGATTTTTTTATTTTAAAGTCCGGTTGTGGATAGTCAATTTCTACCATTCATCAAAAGTAATTGATTAAATTTGACACATGAAAACAAAAGAAGAAATCGTAGAGAACTGGTTGACCAGATATACAGGCGAACAAATAGAAAATTTTGGGGAATATATTCTATTGACAAATTTTGGAAATTATGTAAAAATGTTCGCCGAGTGGAACAATGTACCGATTGTAGGAAAAGGCAAAGCCATGGACTGTGCAACGGCCGATAATATTACGATTATCAATTTCGGAATGGGCAGCCCCAATGCAGCTACAATAATGGATTTACTTTCAGCGATTGAACCGAAAGCTGTTTTATTTTTAGGTAAATGTGGTGGCTTAAAAAGAAGAAATAAAATTGGTGATTTGATTTTACCCATTGCAGCCATTCGCGGCGAAGGAACATCAAACGACTATTTTCCACCCGAAGTACCTGCACTTCCTTCATTTGCTTTGCAAAAAGCCGTGTCCACCACCATTAGAGATTATTCTGTCGATTATTGGACCGGAACTGTTTATACAACCAATCGCAGAGTATGGGAACACGACGAACCTTTTAAAGCTTATTTACAAGAAATCCGTGCATACGCCATTGATATGGAAACAGCTACCGTATTTACCGTTGGTTTTTATAATAAAATTCCGACAGGTGCTTTACTGTTAGTCAGCGACCAACCTATGATTCCCGAAGGTGTAAAAACAGAAGAAAGTGATAAATCAGTTACCGCTAATTATGTGGAAAATCATATTAAAATCGGCATTGATTCTTTAAAACAACTTATGAATGACGGCCTGACTGTTCGTCATTTGAAATTTTTATAACTTATGAAATTTTCCCTTTTCATTCTTGCTTGCAGTATTGTATTACTTTCCAATAGTGAATGCCACCAACCGAAACATTCCAATGTGTACAAAGGACGATTGGAATTGAAAGGAATTTGTTTGAACTATACTGTACAATGTTTGGATAAAAATATTGACACTTCACTCATCAATACACATTGGGAAAATGAAATTTCGCATAAAAATTACCGGAATGTTTTTGGCATTCAAAACCCATGTAGTTTTCCGGATTCTATAAAAAAAGGCGATGTATTTTATTTTACAATTGATACCAGCTTGCAAGATCATTGCGTCAGATGTATGGCTTATTATCCGACGCCTCCCCGAAAATTATCCATTAAAGTTGTACAGCAATAATGTCGACTTTATTATCCATACAAAATTTATCCATAGAGTTCCATACTTCTACATCGCAAACAAAAGCTTTGCAAAATGTAAATGTGGAAATACAGCCCGGTGAGATTGTAGCACTTGTAGGAGAATCCGGTTCAGGAAAATCGATTACTGTTTTATCCATTTTGCAATTATTGGCATCGCCACCGGCAAAAATAACAAGTGGTAAAATCCTATTCTCCGACAATGAAAATGAACCTATTGACCTCTTAAAAAAAAATACAAAAGCAATTCAAAAAATAAGAGGCCGGAAAATCGGCATGATATTCCAGGAACCCATGACCTCCCTAAACCCGGTTTTGACTTGCGGCGCTCAAATACAGGAAGCCCTATTGCAACATAAAAACATTTCGAAAAGAGAAGCCCAACAACAAACTATCCAATGGCTTGAAAAAGTAAAACTGCCATCGCCCGAAAATATTTATCACCGCTATCCGCATCAACTGAGTGGCGGACAAAAACAAAGAGTGATGATTGCGATGGCTATGTGTTGCGAACCTGCACTATTAATTTGTGATGAACCCACCACAGCACTCGATGTAACAGTGCAAAAAGCAATCCTTGATTTATTGAAAGAATTGCAAACACAAACCAACCTGGCTATCATTTTCATTACACATGATTTAGGCGTTGTAGCAGAAATTGCAGACCGGGCTATCGTCCTGTACAAAGGAGAAGTGGTAGAAGAAAATTCGGTTAAAGAAATTTTTCAAAATCCACAAAATGCTTATGCAAAAGCCTTACTGGCATGTAGGCCAATTCATCATCAAAGGGGAGAACGCCTACCGGTAGTGGCCGATTTTTTAAATCCACAAACAAAACAAAAGAAAGCCATAGCAGTAGAGAAAAATAATTCATTCACAAACGGTGAAATTTTATTGCAAGCCAAAAATTTATCAGTCTGGTTTCCTTCCCGCCGCTCTTTATTGGGCAAAGCAACCTCCTACACAAAAGCTGTTGATAATGTAAGTTTTGAAGTAATGAAAGGTGAAACCTTAGGTTTGGTTGGCGAAAGTGGTTGTGGCAAAACAACTTTGGGCAGAACCTTACTCCGATTGATAGAACCGACTTCAGGATCCATATTTTATAAAGGCACTGACCTGACCGCAACTAAGAAAACGGCATTAAGAGATTTACGTAAAGAAATTCAAATTGTATTCCAAGATCCTTATTCTTCGCTCAACCCAAGAATTTCAATTGGTGATGCCATTGCGGAACCATTGCAAGTACATCAACTTACAAAAACAAGCATTCAAAGCAGGAAAAAAGTAGCCGAGCTGTTGGAAAAAGTAAATTTAAACCCCGATCATTTTAATCGTTATCCGCATGAATTCAGTGGTGGGCAACGGCAAAGAATTGTCATTGCCAGGGCTTTGGCCTTATCACCATCTTTTATTGTTTGTGATGAATCTGTTTCTGCATTAGACGTTTCTGTACAGGCCCAGGTTTTGAATTTATTGAACGACTTAAAAAAAGAATTGGGTTTCACTATCATTTTTATTTCGCATGATTTGTCGGTTGTAAAATATTTCAGCGACCGTATCATGGTGATGCAGGCAGGAAAAATTGTAGAAACCGCCGATGCGGATATTCTTTATACCACACCCAAAACAGCATACACTCAAAAACTGATTGCAGCCATTCCAAAAGGAATTATGTAAAAAAATATCGATTTCAGTATTACATTTATCTGATCGCCAACGAATTAATACACTTAATGAGTTACAGATAATATTTTACAGTAAATGTCAAAAAAGGATTACCTTTGCCCACCTTAAATGCAAATGCATTGACCAAACCCGGCACCGTAAGGCCGGTTAAGGATAACCTCAGCGACCCGCCAGGTTTGTGTCAAAACATAGATGATATAAACCCCAAGCACATGAAACTATCCCAGTTCCGTTTCGATTTACCATTAAATCTTATTGCACAAAATCCAACAAAACGCCGTGAAGATGCCCGTATGATGGTTGTCAACCGCCATACCGGAGAAATTGAAAATAAATACTTCCGTGACATCATCGATTATTTTGATGATAAAGATTGTTTTGTGGTAAACAATACCAAAGTTTTTCCGGCAAGAATGTATGGCCGTAAAGAAAAAACAGGTGCTAAAATTGAAGTCTTTTTATTAAGGGAACTCAACAAGCCCAATCGGTTGTGGGATGTTATAGTAGATCCGGCTCGAAAAATCCGGGTGGGCAATAAATTATATTTCGGCGAACAGGAAGAATTGGTAGCCGAAGTGATTGACAATACCACCAGCCGTGGCAGAACCATTCGTTTCTTATGGGAAGGTACTGAAGAAGAATTCAGGACACAACTGAATCTTCTCGGCGAAACACCTTTACCCAAATACATCAAGCGTAAGCCGGATGAAGAAGATAAAGAAAGATACCAAACTGTTTATGCCAAACATGAAGGAGCTGTAGCAGCGCCTACTGCCGGTTTGCATTTCAGTCGTGAACTCATCAAACGACTTGAAATAAAAGGAATCCGATTTGCCGAAGTGACTTTGCACACGGGATTAGGTACTTTTCGTCCGATTGAAGTAGAAGATTTAAGTAAACATAAAATGGATGCAGAATATTATCATATTGATGAAGCTGCTTGCCAGGTTGTCAACCGCGCCAAAGAATACGGCCATCGTATTTGTTCGGTCGGTACCACTACGATGCGTGCCATGGAATCATCTTTTACAGCCAACAAACTTTTAAAACCTTCAGAAGGCTGGACCAATATGTTTATTCATCCACCTTATGAATTTAGTATTGCTGACTCGTTGATAACAAATTTTCACTTACCAAAAACAAGTTTGCTAATTATGACTTGTGCATTTGCCGGTTATGAATTGGCAATGGAAGCCTATAAAAAAGCCATCAAAGATAAATATCGCTTTTTCAGTTATGGCGACGCCTTGTTGATTATTTAAATGATAATATCGATATAAAAAAAACCTCGTTCAACAGACGAGGTTTTTTGTATCTGAAACTTTTCGGTTTATTTTCTTTTTGCGGCTGCCTTTCTGCCGGAGGTAGCAGTTTTCTTGGCGGTTGATTTTGCTTTTTTCTTTACTGGTGCTTTTTTAGCTGCTTTCTTAGCGGTTTTCGAAGGAGTTTTGGCTTTTGTGGCCGGTTTCGCTTTTTCTTTAACGGCCGGTTTTGCTTTCGCTTTCGGTTTCGCCGTAGCTGTTGATTTGGATTTTTTATTCTTTAGTGCCGCTTCAATGGCATTGCTTAAATTGGCCAGTGTTGGTTTCAATTTTACTCTTTCTCCATTCACAAAAAATGCAGGAATATCGTTTTTCAAACCACGGTTTCTTCCTTCTTTGATATCATCCTGTACTTGCCAGCCATACATGCCGTTCACCAATTCATCCAGGAATTTTTTATTGTTTACACCGGCTTCTTTACTATGCAATTTCAAACTGGTAGTACCGAGGTTTCTCCGGTTGGCAAATAAAATATTATGCATTTCCCAAAACTTACCTTCCTGTGCTGCAGCAACTGCCGATTCACTGGCTTTTAAACTTCGCTGATGTATCAACGTTAGCGGATAATGCCGGAATTGAAATCTTATTTTACCATCGTATTTCACCAACAATTGTTTGACCACTTCATTCACTTTAGCACATTCTTCATTTTCATACTCACCAAACTCTACTAAAGTTACAGGTGCATCCTTTTTACCGACGAATATTTCACTCGGTTCAATTATGATTATTTCTTCTTTTTTAAATGCCATTATAGTTCTTTTTATCTATGCTCTTCTCTGATAATATATCAAATTCATTTCAATCTACCGGGTTATTTTAGTTTTCAAAATCGATTAAAAATGCCCGATACACATTGAAAGCGGTTGAAGATAAACTTTTTTTTTACCCTGCCAAATTGCGTTATTCCTATTTTCCTAACACTCATACAAGTAATTGAATAACAGTAATTTACATAAAATTAAATCACCGTTAATTGACATAGCCGCCAGTCGTTTTCATGGATAAACTTTCGCCCTTCGTTGCTAATTTTAATCTTGCAAAAAATCAATTTTTAAATTCAAGAATTGGTACCAAACTTTTAGCTCATAAAAAAAGCAACACCAAAATTGATGTTGCTTTCCATTCAATCAGTTAATTTTTAATTTCTGGCATAACTTTTTGGTAAAAGATTGAGCCCATCCAATAAGCCGGCTGCCACACCTTTTTCAGGATCAATATTGCGAATCTCCATAATCTTATCACTTCTTAAAAGAATTTCTACGGAAGTGACAACCCTATTAATGCGTTTACCGGTTTTCCTCATATTTTTCCATCCTTTCGTCAATGCCGGCATCGTTTGGCTATGTGTTCCTTTGATTTTTAATTTGGCTTTAAAAGTTTCGCCATCAGAAGTTAAATCCACAATTTCAAATTTTGCATCCGGCATCCCTTCCTTAATACGCCTGTACACTTCCAAATATTCCGGCGCTTTTACCGGCTTATTTAAAATCACAGATTTAAAATTACCATCAAAATATTCTTTTGCCTGGTCGAAATTTTCTTTTTCAATCGCTTTAAAAACATCGAGGATAACATCATAATCCTGATAATTCATTACGTTCATCATATATTATTATTTTTTATATTGTTTACGAAGTATATTTACCGAAGAACAACATATAGTACGAAAAAAAACGACATCATCCAAATAAAAATTTCTTTCCGTTTTTCGTAAAATGCCAAGGCAATTGGTATCCATTGGTTTACTGTAATTTGAGCCAATAGAAATCTTGATACATGTCAATGAAAAAACTGCTTACTGAAATAAAAGCCTGCAATGTATGTGCACACTATTTGACATTAGGCCCCAACCCGGTTGTAACAGCTTCAACAACCGCAAGGTTGCTCATTATTGGCCAGGCGCCCGGCATCAAAGTGCACCAAACAGGCATTCCCTGGAATGATGCCAGCGGTCAACTATTAAGGGAGTGGATGGATGTATCGCCGGCTATTTTTTATGATGAAAAAAAAATTGCTATCGCTCCCATGGGTTTCTGCTATCCCGGAAAAGGTAAAAACGGCGACCTGCCGCCGAGGCCGGAATGTGCACCACTTTGGCATGCCTCATTATTAAAAAAAATGAAACAGGTTCAATTGATTTTATTAATCGGCCAATACGCACAACGCTATTACCTGGGCGATACAATGGGGAAAAACCTGACCGAAACGGTTCGCCATTACAAAACCTATTTACCCTTGTATTTTCCTTTGCCACATCCTTCACCTCGCAATAGAATCTGGCTGAAAAAAAATGAATGGTTTGGTAAAAAATTATTACCTGATTTAAAAAAAATAGTTCACCAAGTCCTCGAACTTTGATTTTTGTTTTTTATGTGACGAACTCATTACTTTTGATTTATGCAAAATCTTAAACATCAATTTTTATTACGAGACGATATTACATTTTTAAATTTCGGCTCCTTTGGTGCTTGCCCAAAACCTGTTTTTGAAAAATATCAACAATTGCAATTAGAACTCGAACAAGAACCGGTACATTTTATTACCGAAAAAGGATTGCATTTGTTGGAAGATTCCAGAAAAGTTTTGAGTGAGTATGTACATTGCCATCATAATGACTTAGTATATGTTACCAATCCATCTTATGGTGTAAATACAGTAGCGAAAAGCCTCGATTTAAAACCCGGCGATGAAATATTAACAACCAACCTTGAGTATGGTGCATGCGATAAAACCTGGGATTTTTATTGCGAAAAAACGGGTTCCCACTATGTACGCCAGCCGGTTTCTTTACCAATAGAAAATACAACACAGTTTGTTGAAAATTTTATAAAAGGTATAACATCGAAAACAAAATTGATTTTTATCAGTCACATTACCAGTACAACAGCTTTGCGTTTTCCGGTAGAAGAAATATGTGCAGTTGCCAATGAAAAAAGCATTCCTGTTTTTGTGGATGGTGCTCATGCACCGGGTCAGGTACCCATTGATCTTTCAAAAATGCAAGTTGATTTCTATACCGGGGCTTGCCACAAATGGATGATGACACCGAAAGGAAGTTCTTTTTTATATGTACATAAAAAATGGCAGCCCAAAATAAAACCGCTCATTGTCAGTTGGGGGTATAAAGCATTATTTCCATCTGACTCAGAATTTATCGATTGGCATCAGATGAATGGTTCGAGGGATTATACAGCTTTTCTTACCATTCCGGCAGCCATCAATTTCATGCAAAAAAATAATTGGGATAAGGTGGCCGCAGACTGTCGGCAACTCGTGTATGATAATGCCCAACCTTTTTGTCAACTATTGAAAACTGAGCCATTGGCACCTTTACAGGAAAATTATATTGTACAAATGCTGAGTGCCCGAATCAATACCAATGAACCCGAACAATTATATCAATTATTGTTTGAAAAATATAAAATTCAAATACCGGTTATGCGGCACGAAGATAAAGTGTATCTCCGCTATTCAATCAATGCTTTCAATGATCAAAAAGACATGGATATTTTATTTTCTGCCATTGAGGATATTCAAAAAACAACAACTTTACTTGCATAACTAAAAAGTTTTTTTCAACGCAAAATAATTATACAAGAAAACCCCGAATACAATCGGGGTTTTCTTGTATTGTTGAATGAACTTTTACTTTATTTTTTCTTTGGCTTCATTTCTGAATACGACGGTATTATCGAACACATCTACCAACACAGGATGTGATTTATCTATATCGCCCGCCAGGATTTTTTTAGACAACTGATTCACAATTTCTTTTTGTATTAACCGCTTCAGCGGACGGGCACCCAATTGTGGATCAAAACCTTGTTCGGCCAAAAAATCAAGTGCATATTCACTGAATTGTAACCGGATACCACTGCCTGCAACCATTTTTTTCAAATTTTCCAATTGAATTTTTACAATCCCTTTGATTTCATTCATCATCAACGGACGGAACATTATAATATCATCTACCCGGTTCAAAAACTCGGGGCGGATTGTCTGCCGCAGTAAAAGCATCACTTCAGTTTTTGCATTTTCGGTTACTTCTTCTACATTTTCTTCTTTTACATCTTCAAATTTTTCCTGAATTACCTGGCTTCCAATATTGCTGGTCATGATGATAATGGTATTTTTGAAATTCACCACCCTGCCTTTATTATCAGTCAGTCGTCCATCGTCCAGCACTTGTAATAAAACATTCCAAACATCAGGATGGGCTTTTTCGATTTCATCGAGCAGAACAACGCTATACGGTTTTCGTCTGACCGATTCCGTTAACTGACCGCCTTCATCGTATCCGACATAACCCGGAGGTGCACCCACTAATCTTGAAACGGTATGTTTCTCCTGGTATTCACTCATGTCAATTCTTGTCATCATACTTTCATCATCGAATAAATACTCGGCCAATGCTTTCGCCAATTCAGTTTTTCCTACACCGGTAGTGCCAAGAAAAATAAAGGAGCCAATGGGCTTTTTAGGGTCTTGCAAACCGGCCCGGCTTCTGCGAATGGCATCAGCTACAGCCGTAATGGCTTCATCTTGTCCCACCACTCGCTGGTGCAAATGTTCTTCGAGGTGCAACAGTTTTTCTTTTTCTGATTGCAACATTTTGGCTACCGGAATGCCCGTAGCTTTTGCCACACTTTCCGCTATATCTTCAGCATCTACTTCTTCTTTCAGCAATCTTTTTTCAGTACTGCTATTTAATTGCTCAGTCAGTTCATTGATTTGCTTTTCTTTTTCTTTTATTTTTCCATAGCGGATTTCTGCTACTTTTCCATAATTGCCTTCCCGCTCAGCCTGTTCGGCCTGGAGTTTTAAATCTTCTATTTCGGCTTTCCCATTCTGGATTTGTTCCACTACTTCTTTTTCATCTTTCCATTTAGCTTTTAACGTATCTCTTTCCACCGACAGGTTGGCAATTTCTGTATTCAGGTCTTTCAATTTGCCTTCATCTTTTTCTCTCTTCAATGCTTCTCTTTCAATTTCCAATTGACGCAACTGGCGTTCTAAAGTATCTAACTCTTCGGGCATGGAGTTCATTTCGAGCCGCAATTTGGCAGCACTTTCGTCTATTAAGTCAATCGCTTTGTCAGGCAAGAAACGATCAGTAATATAGCGGTTTGACAATTCCACCGCTGCAATGATGGCATCGTCTTTAATTCTTACATGATGATGTGTTTCATATCGATCTTTTAATCCACGTAAAATTGAAATGGCATCTTCAATATCCGGTTCGTCGATAAACACTTTTTGAAAACGCCTTTCCAGTGCTTTATCTTTTTCAAAATATTTTTGATACTCATTCAAAGTAGTGGCGCCAACGGCCCTCAAGTCGCCTTTTGCCAAAGCAGGTTTTAATATATTGGCAGCATCCATTGCCCCTTCGCCTCCGCCGGCACCTACGAGTGTATGAATTTCATCGATAAATAAAATAATTTCTCCATCGCTATTTGCTACTTCCTTCACAACGGCTTTTAAGCGTTCTTCAAACTCACCTTTATATTTGGCTCCGGCTATTAGCAAACCCATGTCGAGTGCATAAATGATTTTACTTTTCAGATTATCCGGCACATCACCATTAACAATCCGATGAGCAATGCCTTCGGCAATCGCTGTTTTACCAACGCCGGGTTCGCCTACCAAAATCGGGTTGTTTTTGGTGCGTCGTGAAAGAATGTGTAAGGTTCGCCTGATTTCTTCGTCCCGGCCAATTACCGGATCCAACTTTCCCTGCCGGGCCAATTCATTTAAGTTCTTTGCATATTTATTCAAGGCGTTATACTCTTGCGACTGCGTTTGCGAAGTAATATTTTCACCTTTGCGTAATTCGTTGATGGCCGCTATCAATCCTTTTTCGGTAAGACCGGCATCTTTCAATAATTTGGCCGTAGCATCATTGCCTTGCACAATTGCCAGCAATATCAACTCCGGTGTTACAAATTCATCTTTAAACGTTTTGAGGGCAGCGCCGCTTCGCAAAACTACACTATTGGCTTCGCGACTGATTTGCTGTGCCGGTTCCCCGGAAGAAACAGGTAGTTTATTAATCAACTCTTCCAGTTTAGTAGCTACCAGGTTGATGGTTACATTATTTTTCTTTAATAAATAATCAACTGGCGAATCTGCCTGTTCGATAAGTGCTTTTAAAATATGCTCCGTTTCTATATTCGGGCTTTTAGCGTTAAAAGCAATTTGTTGTGCCTGCTGAACGGCTTCAGCCGCTTTTATGGTAAAATTTCCAAGGTTCATAATCGTATAATTTTAAGCCGGTAAAAATTGCAAAACTTTTCCTGCATATTCATTACCGACGGAAGAAGTATAACAAATCCTGCACCAAAACCTAAAGACCGTAACTCTGTCAGTTAAAGGTAGTAAGTCCTGCACGAAAGTCATACTACCGGTTTATTTCCTGTAGTTGTTGCAGAAAGTTTGAAGTAAAAGAAAATCTGATGTTAAAAATCCATATCGTCTGAGGAGGCTTTTACCAATACGATTTTATTTCGGTCGGCTTTGTAAATCGCCTGATAAAACTCGACCAGTTCGTGATAATCGGCAGCAGGAAAACGGCCGTCGTATTGTTCCAATAACCTATAACAAGTAATTTCGTTATTTTTTACGGACATGCTAATCTGGTATTTACCAAAAGGCTTTTCCAGTTGAACCGCAGCAGGAATATATTCCGGCTTGTAGCCATCGGGAATTTTTATCGTAACGGAATCTATTTCACGGGATGCTGACTGGATAACGATATCGTACAAACGTTTTTCATCTTTTTCAAATTTTTTTTCATTCATTGTCATTAAATTCGGTTTGATGAATAAGCGTTTGCCACTAAGGGTTGCATAGTTCCTTGCTGTAATGTCGAGTGATTCAACGATAGAAGGCATAGCTTCATTCTGTTCCGAATAATTAAAACCGTCGATTTCATACGTAGCAAAATCAAATACTTGCTGTAAGTACCTTTTTTGTTTATCCTTTGGCAAGGCATTAATCATATATCGATAAAAGTCTTGTTGCAGGCCAATGTACTTAGTATTGGTTTTCAGGTTTAAATTTCCTTCCTCATCAAGCGTAGCATTCATTTTCCTGATTGCGGTATTATCATCAATGCCGTAATTGGGTGTGTGAATTAATTTTCCACCATTTGCATCAATCATTAGTGCATTGCGATTGCAGGTAAAACTGCCAAGATAACCCGGCGGCATATTGGCATTGGTACATTCCAGCCAGATTGTATCTTTTGCCAGCGGCACAAAAAGTATAACATGTGTAAATTGTTGAGAAGGGAAATCGGCTGTAATATAGCGATCATTTTCTCCGGCACGAATAACCGTATAATAAGATTTGATACCGGCTTCTTTGAGCAGGCTGTACATATAGTTGGTCAATGCTTTGCAATCGCCATAGGCTTTGCTGGCTACATATTTTGCATCGAAAGGTTGCCAACCACCAATGCCCAATTGGATACTAATATAGCGGGTCGTTTTTTGCAAAAACCGATACAAAGTATCTACCTTGGTTTTTTCATCTTTGATTCCATCGGTTAATTGGTGAACTTTTTGTTTGATGTTTTCGGGCAGTTCATCACGCCCGGCTTTGAGTGAATAAATAAATTTTCCGAAATCCTGCCAGCTCTTCATATTTCCTTTGTAGGCATCCATCTGAAAATCTGTAGGGCCGAAAATTACCATCGTTGTCAATTCGTGCAATGGCGGTGAATAGACTTCGGACCTGATGGCCGGTAAATCTTTTACTGACCATGTAAAACTTTTTTTGTCGCCACTGATTTCTGTTTTCGGTTGTTCTTTATAGTTAAATGCCTTAAAGCGAAATTGATAATCTTTATCACAAATATATTCTGCCGTACTTTTTTCCACAGCTTCGTAAGCTCCATTCTGTGGTATCCATGCCGGAAAAAAAAGTGAATTTCCATATACTATTTTAAACTTATATTCAATGGTATAAGGATATACTTTATGATGAAACGAGTGATATTTTATCCGGCTGTCTTCATACAAATTATTGTCTGATATGCCACTCAAGTCGTCCATATCTTTTAGTTTCACTTTTTTGATTTCATTGCCGGCTGCATCGTATAAATAACCCATGGCAAAAGTTATTCTATTCTCTTTGTTGTATGAAATACTAAAGTCAGCAAACTTGTCGGCTTTTTCGTTGAGGATGGTTAGCACAAAACGATAAGAGAATTCTACATTATCCGTAGCAATAATGTTGACTTGCAATGCTTCATCACGTAAAACTGCATTGGCATTTTTTAATAAATTGACCGGAATATTGGCTACCGCATATTCACCGCCCCCGGCAAAAAGAATTTTACTGACCAGCAGCAAACAAAACACAATTCCTAAAATTTTCCTCATGGCCTGGTTTTCTTTTTGAGTACAATTTGTTCGCCTTGTTTTTTAACAACGAAATTGAAAAACTCTCGAAGATTAGCATATTCCTCCGGTGGAAAGAGTGTTTTAATAATTTGCAACCGTGTACGGAATGAAATGGTTGAGTTATCTGATGAAATTCTATATTCAAAAACCGCATCCTGATCATTTCCTAATTTTACAACAGCTTGTTTGGGCAATTCTTCTACTTCATATCCTTTTGGAATATCCATTTGCAAAGTATAGGTTTCATCAAAAATATATGGCAACTCCACCGGATACAATCGCTTGGCCGATTTAAATGGGTTTTCGCCCATACGATCCATTAACATTGGATTCAAATAAATCATATCTTCTCCATTATTTTTGACTTCAAATTCCATTTTTTCATTGATAGATGATTCATAGTTATTGATAGAATCGACATCAAATTTTGTAATAATAAAATCTGATTGAATCGCATTTTTTTGCTTTTTAATAAAATTACTCTCTCCATTTTTCTTGATTTCAATCCTGTCGTCAATAGAAGTAAAATAGCCTGATTTTTTAGTCATGCTTCCAATAGTTTTTCCATCATCTGTATTAAAAATAAAAACGAGGGTATTGGATGAATTGCTAATCGTGGACGGTAATAATTCTACCGGAGTTGCTGATACATTGATCACCCTAGCCTGCCCGTTGTAACAATCGATTTGCAATTTACCAAAACCCAAAACAGGTTCGCTGGCATCGAGATAATAGCCGGTATCGTCAATTTTGGCCAGGCAAATGACATAATTATAGCGATTCAATAAAGGATACAATGGATGCACAAAACCATGAGAACGGGTACTCAACATAACAGGATCGGCTTGAATATCAGCCACCCGCAACATGGCAATCAGCAACATATTAATTTCTGCTTCGCTGCCGTTTTTATTTTTAAGGACATTCCTTAACGTATTATCTAAGTATTTTTTATTGTGATTAGTGCAAACAAAATGATCTCTCACCCAGTTGTATATATTTTTTGCTTTTTGCAATTTCGTTGTGGCTCCTTTCACAGCTTCATTCACTTCATCTTTGAGCCACCCGTTTTCCCGTTGAATGGGTGCACCAAAATCTTCTTCATCGAGTAAATCTTTACTGACTTTGGCCCAGGTGTTCATCACATTTTGGTATTCAAACGGATGATTAATGGATTGCAATTGAAATTCAATTTTTGAAATATAATTATGGATTGTTGTGGTATAACTTTCTGTCCGCAAAGAAGGCACATCTTTCATTACCCATTTATAATCGGTAACGTCAGCATAAAATTCATTTTTAGATGTTTGAAAAGAAACTTTGCTATCTGACATCCGAAAAAGTTCATTGCGAGTAGTGTGTTCCTGGATAAAATAATCCTGGTACCCTTGTTTTAAGGTAACATAAGAATAAAATTCAGGCATGGCGACATTGTATTCGCTCCAAAGCCGGGGAAATTCGCCTTGAAAAATCCAGGGTTGCAAGTTGAAGATATAATCTGAATGTACTTCATATTCAAACTCAATGATAGAACCCGGTTTGATATTAGGAAAGGTAAATTTTTTAACCAATAGGTTTTTATCAATCACATCCTGAAATACTTCTGCCTTCGTATCTAATTTTGTTTTTTCAACCTTTCCATTTACAAGGTTATAGGTTACCGCATTGAGATCTAAAAGTTGTTCCTCAAGATTATCCTGGTGAAATAATGGAATCTCAATATTGGCTACATTAAATCCATTTTTGTTGAGGATATGTGCTCTTTGAAACCTTTTGAAAATGAGTGAGAAAGTGCCTTTTCGATTGCCTTCAAAAACTGTAGAACCAATATCGGCAATGATAACTGCCGCTGCACTACTATCTACCGGATAAATTTTCTGATTAAAATCCGATTCACTGATTTTTCCAAATTTAAGTTTCGACTTTTTTTGAGCCATCGACACATGGGTCAAAAACAATAAACTTCCCAGCAATAAAATATTACGTTTGATCATAAAGTAAGTGTGTAGTAAAAGAATTAGTTTTGGTAACCAAATTTACTATAATTTTTAAAATGAAGCACCTGCCTTCAAAAACGATACGTTGAAACTTAATTCAAATCATTCGAAATTCATCAAGCAACTTGCCCTTCAGCATGGATTTGACTATTGTGGTATTGCAAAAGCGACTTTCCTGGATGATGATGCCAAACGCTTAGAACAATGGATAAAAAAAAAAAGGCATGGTAATATGCAGTACATGGAAAGGTATTTTGATTTGCGTGTGGACCCTACCAAAATTGTACCCGGTGCCAAATCTGTCATTACTTTACTCAAAAATTATTTTCCTTCGGCTACACAAAAAACCGATGCGCCAAAAATTTCAAAATATGCATTTGGCAAAGACTACCATGACACTATCCGTAATTCGCTCAATGCAATGCTCACCACCATCAGGACAAATATTGGAGAAATTCAAGGGAGAGGATTTGTAGATTCCGCACCGGTACTGGAAAGAAGTTGGGCACAACGCAGCGGCTTGGGTTGGATTGGAAAAAACGGGAATCTTATTACAAAAGAAAGCGGCTCATTTTATTTTATTGCCACACTCATTACCGACTTATCCTTAGAATATGATGATCCTTTTATCAAAGATTATTGCGGCACCTGCACCCGTTGTATCGAAGCCTGCCCGACGGAAGCTATTTTGCCAGATAAAGAAATCGATGGCAGTCGTTGTATTTCTTATTTTACCATCGAACTGAAAGATGCATTGCTTCCGGAGAAAATGAAAGGAAAATTTGACAACTGGATGTTTGGTTGTGATATCTGCCAGGATGTTTGCCCCTGGAATCGTTTCAGCCAGCCGAATCAGGAAGTGGAATTTACACCCATTCCGGAGGTGTTAAATCTTTCTACCAGCGAATGGAATGCATTGACGGAAGATAGCTTTAAAAAAATATTCAAACATTCACCTTTACGGCGTAGTAAATTTCAGGGAATAAAAAGAAACCTGCAGTTTCTTCAATCTTCAGTTTGAAAACTTAGTGGTACTGTTACTTTTACTTTATCCCACTCAATGATTAATGCCTGCTCGTCTTCATCGTATGAAATAGTCAATTGCTCTACTACATCTTCATTTTCCTGAACTTTCACTTTGATATGTGCAATGTCTTTGTCTTTATTTTTTTCATAAGCAAAAGAACCCCATTGTCCCAATTGTGTATTGAGAATTACTGTCCATTCTTCCGGATTTACCAACGCAAATAAAGTATACGTTCCGGCAGGTATGTCCTGCCCACCGAAACTTGCATCTTTTACAAATGAAATCGTCGTGGCTTCATCGGCGCCTACTCTCCATACCTGTCCGTATTTTACCAAAACACCAAAAATATCACGGTCGTGTTTGTAGGGACGGCCATAGGTTATCACACCATTGGCATAAGTCAATGTGTCGTGTGGGCTTTTTCTTTTACCACCTTGTGCAAAACTATCGGTACAAAAGAATAAAATGGCTGCAAACAATAATAGCTTTTTCATTTGTTTATCTTTTATGAATGGTTCTTAAAGTTACCAATATCTATGAAGAATGAAATAGAATGACACAACTATTTTTCGCAGTATTTTTTTAGATTCGATAAGCCATTTTCCAGCAGTGGGCCATATCTTTTTTCGAGTAAAAGGCTTGAAAATTTTTCCCAGGGATACCAGTGTAAATGAAAATCCATATACCACTGAACCGTAATTTGATTTTGTTCTGTATTGCCAATAAAATTCCAACCACTTTCCCCATCCTTGAAACCCGTATTTTTTGTAAGGGCTGTAATACTACTGTCTGTAATTTGTTGCAATTCCATTTGTTGATGGTTTTCGGCACCAACACCAATGGCTTTACCGTTTTTAAAAATAACTTTTGCCGTTAATGC
Source organism: Chitinophagaceae bacterium (assembly GCA_020437365.1). GTDB lineage: Bacteria > Bacteroidota > Bacteroidia > Chitinophagales > Chitinophagaceae > JJ008. The sequence continues at coordinate 18,725 of JAGQWM010000032.1, forward strand.
ACCCGGAAACCAATGTTTCCAGTTTTCAACATTGGCAATCTGGTCAAACACTTCGGTTTTAGATGCTTGTATTTCTACTGCTTTTGATACCCGCACATGTGAAGGAAAAAATAAAGATAGCCCGGACAGAAAAATGATAAAAAAAATCAGGCTGATGAAAGCAAGTTTTAAAAAACGCACAAGTAAAAATTTTTAATGATCAAAATTATTTATTAGTTATTCCCAACGAATTACTTTAATGGTAATAATATAAGTAATGACGAGCCAAATACTAAGCATTCCAATTTCACGCCAGCATTGAAAAAGGCTTAACCCTTCAAAAGCCAGTTTGCGCATCGCATCATTGTATTGCGTCAGCGGCAGTAAACGACAAATAGATTGTAACCAGGCCGGAAATACATCTATCGGAAAAAAAGTACCCGATAACATCATTTGCGGAAATCCGTATAAATTTATCAGTAAAGGTAAACTGGAATCTGTTTTGGAAAGGCTGCTAAAAATTAAACCTACACCCATTAATTGGAAAAGCATAATGACCGTGACCAATAACATATCGATGGCAGTCGCAAAGCCATGTACCAGAGTGAAATTCAAAACAAAATGACCAAAGACAATCAATACAATGACATTGATTAATTGAAAAAACAAACGGCTGGCACCAATGCCTATCAATATATTTATTCTATTGACCGGAGAGGCATAAAATCTTTTTAAAACCAATTGTTCCCGTAACCCAAAAAATGTAAAGGCGATGCCAAATAAAGTAGAGAATAAAACAGAAAATCCTAATTGCCCGGGCAAAATGAAATCTATTTGCCTGTACTTCCGCACGGCTTTTACTTCGGGCTTCTCAATTTGTATAGATGATAAATTTATATCGGGTTTGTTCGACTCTGTTTTTAACCGCAAATAATCAAGCATGGGCATAAAAGAACCCAATGTATTCGAACTGGCAGTGGTAGAACGAACATGCACTTTCGTAATCGGTTTTTGCAAACTGTCGGTCGCAGATTGAATATCCAAAACGGCTGTTAAATTACCTTTTATCAAGTCTTCATTTAAATCTGCTGTATCGGTGTAAGTCACAATTTTTATAACAGAAGATTTTTTTAAACCTCGGTAAAAAGCCGAACTGGTATCGCTATTTGCCGTCAATGCGATACGGTAACTAACACCACCACTGGAACCGAAAGCACCAAAAATGAGTATAAAAATGATAGGAAAAAGAACACTGAAGAACAGGGCACTGGGATTGGCAAATATGGCTTTAAAACTGGCTTTGGTAATGGCCCACAAAGCTTTCGATTGGCTATACGATTTTTGATCAGATTTCATCTTGGTTAGCAAATGTATTTAATTACATTTATCCCCAAATAAAAATATTTGAACGACGATAAAATATATTTACTTACAGGCAGCAACGTAGGCCATCGGGAGAAAAATCTATCTACCGCTCTTACACTTATCAATGAAACCTGTGGTCTCATCACACAAGCATCCGCTATGTACGAAACGGCTGCCTGGGGCAAAACCGACCAACCAGCATTTCTGAACCAAGCCCTCGAATTAAGCACTCCATTAACAGCCCGACAACTGATGCGGCAATTATTGCAATTGGAAAAAACCATGGGACGAGAAAGGCAGGAAAAATTCGGTCCCCGCCTTATAGATATGGATATATTGTTTTATAAAAATGAAATTAAACATTATAAATACCTGACATTGCCACATCCGGCCTTGCCATATCGGCGATTTGCTTTACTGCCGCTTGCATCCATTGCTCCGCATAAAATACATCCAGTTTTGCAGAAAGACATAACAACTCTTTTGCAGGAATGCACAGATATGCTGCCGGTAAAAAAGTATTCCTAATTTTTTCCACAATCGCCTGTAAATAGTTTTCAACCTTTTCATTTAGCTTATTTTGCGGCCATTCTCTTCCAGGACATAACTGCTTATAGAATGCAATGAAATATCAATTTATCACCATAGAAGGAAACATCGGTGCGGGCAAAACGACTTTGGCTCATTTATTATCCAAACATTATAATGCCCGATTGATCCTGGAGGAATTTGCTGACAATCCTTTCCTGCCAAAATTTTATGAAAACCCAAAACAATACGCCTTTCCTTTAGAATTGTTCTTCATGGCTGAAAGGTATAAGCAACAAAAAGAATTGCTACAGCAAAAAGATATGTTTCAATCATTGACGATTTCTGATTACATTTTTACCAAATGCCTGCTCTTTGCAAAAGTGACGCTGACCGAAGATGAATTTCATCTTTACCAACGGCTTTTTGACATCATTAATCAACAACTGACAAAACCCGATTTGCTGATTTACCTGCATGCGCCCATCAAAAAACTTCAAGCGAATATTAAGAAAAGAAACCGGGCTTATGAACAAAGTATTCCCGATGAATATTTATTTAAAATTCAAGAAACCTATACGCAATATATAAAGCAACATAATTTAAAAACACTTTTTGTTGACGTCAGTAACGCCGATTTTCTGGGTAATGAAAAACATCTCGAAGCGATTTATGAAGCATTGAATAAAGACTATGAAAAAAATCAGCATTATCTTACTTTACCTTAAACTATCTTTTTCAAAATTTCCTTTTCTAAGAAACCTGCTTGTTCCAAAAACAAAAACTGATTTGTTTTAGTACTTACCTTTGCTTCCATTTATGGACAACCAACTGCCCGAGCAACAAGTAACCAACGACCCTCTTGCCGCCATTCGCATCCCGGAATTTAAAAATCTCATGATTGGCAGGTTTATTTTCATTACGGCTTTGCGGATGATGAGTACTTTGGTTGCCTGGTGGATTTACGACCTTACTGGTGATCCATTTGCCATTGGACTGGTTGGCTTGTCTGAGGTGATTCCCGCACTATCAATGGCATTATATGCCGGACATAAAGTAGATCAAAGTGAAAAAAGAAAAATGCTGTTGACAACAGTCAGTTTATATGCTTTTGCCGCTGTTATTTTATTATTCTTTTCAACTACATTTATTGCCAAACATTTTAACCACCATGCGATTAGTGTGGGTGTTTATGTTGTTATTTTTTTTACTGGCATTGTCCGTTCATTTGCCAGTCCAACATTTTCTTCATTAATCGCTTTTACTGTACCGAGAAAATATTTACAAAATGCTACTACCTGGTCGCAGGGTGCCTGGCTTTCGGCTTCTGTAACCGGCCATGCCACCGGCGGATTTTTAATTTGGCAATTGGGCATCACTGGAACATTTATTGTCATTTGCAGTTTGCTTTGCGTAGCTATAATCGTACTTACGCAATTAAAAAGAAAGCCGCCACAAAATTTATCTACCGAAAGAAAAACCTGGGAAAGTGTAAAAGAAGGTTTGCGATTTGTGTATAAAACCAAAGTCTTATTAGCGGCTTTTTCACTCGATATGTTTGCCGTCTTTTTTGGTGGTGCCGTAGCAATGGTGCCTGTATTTGCCAAAGACATTTTACAAATCGGTGCCCGTGGATTTGGTTTTTTGAATGCAGCTATCGACATCGGTGCCATTATCGTTATCATATTGCTGACCATTTTCCCTATGAGAAAAGCACAAGGAAAAAAGTTATTGATTGCCGTAGCCGGGTTTGGCATTTGTATCATCCTCTTTGCATTATCTAAATGGTTTTTATTATCCTTTGCTGCTTTAATGATTGCCGGCATGCTGGATGGCGTTAGTGTCGTAGTAAGGGGAACGGTAATGCAACTAAAAACACCCGATCACATGCGAGGAAGAGTAAGTAGTGTAGGTTCCATGTTTGTCAACTCCAGCAACGAATTGGGGCAATTTGAAAGTGGCGTCGCTGCCAAAATTATGGGTGTCATTCCTTCTGTTATTTTCGGCGGAAGTATGACCTTATTAGTGGTTTGCATCACTTGGTTCAAAGCGCCTACATTACGGAAATTCCAATATTAATATCTTCAAATTTATTCTTCTGAAAAAACTACATTGGGGGATCGAAGTCGTATTTTCAGCCATTCATTCATGTCGAACCTATGCTTTACGGTGATAGCTGTTGAATAACCGGCAACGGCATACCATAAAGTATCATTCCTGTTTTTGGAGGGATTAAAACTAAACGTCCTTCTCAACGAAAATCTTTGCAATGTTGAATCTGAATTTTTTATTTCTTTCGCAATAGATGCTTGTAAACTGTCCAATACTTTTACCTCATTGAGTTGTTGTTGAATACTATCCATGGTCAGGTAAATATCTTTAATAGAAGAACGGGTAGATTCCATATCCTTATCTAATGCACCAAACATTTCACGGGCAGCCACTCTTCCATCATTCCCCTGGTAAATTGTCAATTTGGTATTCAACAAACCATAAGATTTCATTTTTTTCTTCAAGTTTACTTCATCCAAACTATCATAAGGTTCGCCCACTACGACAAGTTTTAATTGCGAATTTCCCAATTGGTATGACATTTTGGAAGTTACAATAACATGTTTACCATCAAGGATTTCTTTATTCATAAATTTTGTGGCATACTGTTCGTAAAAATATTTTTTTACAATGTGATATGTCAGATATACACTCGGTGCAATCATCAACGCCACAATTACAGGAATAATTATTTTTAATTTTTTCTGGCGGCCTGAATTAGAAAATTCAACATGCGGATAGCGTAATAAATTCACAATAAAATAAGTGGCTAGTGCAATAAATACAGAATTAATCATGAATAAATAAAATGCGCCGGCCGTGTATTGCCAGTTGAGGTGGCTAATGCCATATCCCATTGTACACAACGGTGGCATTAAAGCCGTGGCGATGGCTACACCCGGCACCACATTACCGCTTCTCAATTTGCTGGCACCGGCAATAATACCTGCCATACCTCCAAAAAAAGCAATCAGTACATCATAGACCGTTGGAGAAGTACGTCCCAATAATTCTGACCCGGCAGTTTTCAAAGGACTCACCCAAAAAAATAAAGTGGAAGCTGCCACACTCAACACAACCATAATGATAAAATTCCGGATTGATTTATTCATCAACGCAAAATCATTGGTTCCTAACCCAAAGCCAAAGCCCATAATCGGGCCCATCAAAGGAGAAATTAACATCGCACCAATGACAACGGCGGTAGAATTCATATTTAATCCCAGGGATGCAATAAATACAGCCCCTACCAATACCCAAAGATTGACACCGGTGAGCACTGCACCGCTTTTTATATTTTCTGTAGTAATGCGAATATTCTCCGCATCTTTCGGCAGCCGGATTTTGGCAATTGCATATTTAATTATCCTATATGTTCTTGAATTCTTAATTCTCATAGCATAAAAGTTTACAAAACAAAACTAATGTACTTTTCAAAAAAGTATATTTATTTTTTCATTTGAGTTCGTACCTTACTAAAAATTAAAACTATGCAACGCCGACAATTTATACAACATTCAGCTATCATTGTTGGGGCTTTATCACTTTCACCTGAACGTTGTATTTCCGCTTCGCAAAATAACCCTTGGACCATAACCATGCTGACCGATAATTTAGGCATTTTCGAAGAAAAAGGTGGCACTATTGCCTTCCTACTTTCAAAAACCGGCATTGTAGTCGTAGATGCAGAATTTCCTGAACAAAGCCAGCATTTAATTCAAGCATTAAAAAAGAAAAGTTCCCAACCTTTTAAAGTATTAATCAATACACATCACCACATGGATCATACTTCCGGCAACATTTCTTTTAAAGGAATTGTAGAGCATGTATTGGCACATCAGCAATCTAAACACAACCAGGAAGTAATGGCCCAAAAATACAATTCGGAAGATCAACAATTATACCCCGACCAGGTGTACACAAACGAACATCATTTTAGTTTCGACAATGAACAAATCAGCCTGCATTACTTTGGTGCAGCACATACTGATGGCGATAGTTTTATTCATTTTCAACATGCCAATATTGTGCACTGCGGCGATTTGGTTTTTAACCGGCGACATCCGTATATCGATCATGGGGCCGGTGCCAGCATGAAAAACTGGATAAATGTTTTGAATAAAGGATTGGATTTTTTCGATCAGAAAACTACATTCATTTTCGGCCATGCCGGTAATGGCTTTCCGGCTAAAGGTACAGCAGAAGATGTCAAAGCTTTTCGGGACTTCCTGGGAAATGTTTTTCAATTTGTAGAAAAAGAAATAAAAAACGGAAAAACTAAAGAAGAGATTTTGCAAACCACTATCATTCCGGGAGGCGAAGAATGGAAATCTGATGGCATACAACGGCCACTCACGGCGGCTTGGGAAGAATTGAATGCAAGCTAACGACTATATTTGCAAAAATTGAATAACCAACATTTGCAGATTGGCAGTCGTTTACTATGAAAAATAATTTGAGCAACATTCCCATTTCGGTTACACTCAATTCTACTCTCGAAGCAGAAAACATTGCCCTTAAAACTTCTTACAACAAGAAAAGGCTTGTTACAATTTCTCTATTGGCAGTTGCGGTAGCCATTGCGATTAGTTTTATTGCCAAACTGTTGATTTATTTGATAGACCTGATTACCAACATTAGTTTTTTTGGTCAGTTTTCTACCGGTGCAACCAGCCCGGCCAACAATCATTTAGGCTTATGGGTCATTGCAATTCCGGCGTTGGGTGGTGTTATTGTCGGGTTGATGGCTTTATACGGATCCAAAGCCATTCGGGGGCATGGTATTCCCGAAGCAATGGAGCAAATCCTCACAAACCAAAGTAAAATAAAACCTACCGTTACTTATTTGAAACCGGTTTCTTCCGCCATTTCTATTGGTACCGGCGGCCCCTTTGGTGCTGAAGGACCAATTATTGCAACGGGTGGAGCTTTAGGTTCTACTTTAGGTCAGCTTGTAAAAATTACACATAACGAAAGAAAAATTTTATTGGCAGCCGGAGCCACAGCCGGCATGTCAGCCATTTTCGGCAGTCCGATTGCAGCTATATTTTTAGCAGTAGAATTATTGCTTTTTGAATTTTCACCTCGGTCAATCATTCCTGTAGCCTTGGCTTGCATTACCGGTGCCGCCGGTCATCATTTATTGTTCGGTCAGCATCCTGTATTTGCATCAGCAGCAGTCATCGATACACCCAGCAATACCGCTTTGGCCGTGTATAGTATTATGGGTATTATAATAGGAATTCTTTCGGTTATTGTTACCCGTTTGGTTTATTTTATTGAAGATAGTTTTGAAAAACTGCCCATTCACTGGATGTGGTGGCCGGCTATTGGCGGATTATTCGTCGGATTGATAGGCTACTTTTCACCTCGTTCGATGGGTGTAGGTTACGATAACATTACAGATATACTTTCCGGAAGCATCCCTTTCCAGGTCATAGTATCCTTATGTATTTTCAAATTTATTTCCTGGGCCATTGCATTAGGTAGTGGTACTTCCGGCGGCACCTTAGCACCTTTATTAACGATTGGTGGAGCCATTGGCACAATCCTTGGTGCTGCGGCTTTAAAAATTGCACCGGCATCAGGTGTTACCCTTCCACTGGCCGCCTTGGTGGGTATGTCGGCTTTATTTGCCGGTTCTTCCCGGGCCTTTATTACTTCCATCATTTTCGCACTGGAATCTACCGGGCAATTCAATGCACTGTTGCCGCTACTGGCCACTTGTAGTGCTGCTTATGTTATTTCCTATTTCATGATGGAAAATACAATCATGACGGAAAAAATTTCAAGACGGGGCATTAAAACACCCACCTCTTACGAACCGGATATTTTGGAAAAAATAAAAGTCGAAGAAGTGATGGATGCCGACAGTATCATCTTCAGCGATGAAAATACCATTGGCGAAGTAAAAGAATGGTTGCGCAAAGAACCGGAATATAAGAGCAATTATTTAATTACTTCTTCACCCGAAGGTGCATATACCGGCATTATCAGTACGTCCAATTTGTATAATGAAATGCATAGCAATGAAGCTAAATTGAAAGACATTATAAAGAGAAAAAATATTGCCGTTGATAGTGAAAGCAGCCTTCGGTATGCTGTAGAAAAAATGGCCAACGAAAATCTCGATGTATTGCCCGTTTTATCGTTAGAAAGTAAAACCATCATCGGCATTCTTACCTATACCAATATTTTATCGAGCTATAAAGCCGGTGCTGACGATCATAAAAAGAAAAACCCCGACATCTCATTAAAACGAAGAGGATTGAAAATATTAATCCATGGACAAAAACTTATGAGTGCTATCAAAAATAAAAAATCAAAATGAGGATTTTTCTACAAATTGGCCACCACCCTATTGTCAAAATCAATTTTTCTTTTGTGTAAAATTTTTATTTTTTGAGAAAGTGGATGCAAAGGGTTTATGACATAATTTTTTTCTTCCGGGATAATGACACTCGGAACTGCTAACAAAAAATTATTCTTTCCAAGCAAAAATCTGTCTCCCACAATTCTTGTAATCTTTCGACTATCCGCTTGATTCCATTGAGCCGGAAGGCTTTCAGGATTCACCGATTCAATACTTTCTTCCGGAATTTGCAAACTCACCAACTGATAATTTTTATATAATAACATTTTTGCCGGCGCATGGGCCAATGTTTCTAATAAAGCCAGCGAACGGGATGACGAAACATACAAAGCAAATATATTTTCGCTGTTCCATCTGCCGCCATACAATCGGGCACCATTCCCACTCAAATCTTCAGCGTATTTCTCCTGTGCAATGCGATAAACTTCCATACTCAATTCCTTGATAAAAGACTATGAATAGACGCCCTGTTCTAAACGGCCTAATAATTTTGTAACCATCTGAATACCGAATGAAGTATCTAAAAAATGTAATGGCGTTTTATTGTCGAGTGATAAAAGTGGGCTTTTCAACCATTCAGTAAATGAAGCTTTATCACCAATCACTTCAATACCTCTTTGTGCCAATGCTGCTAATTCTAATACTTTTTCAGTTTTTAATGTATCTAATAATTCATGATCATCTTTTCTTTGAATATTTCTGTAGGAAGAATGTAATAACTGGCTCAGCGTTTCCATTGTAACACCTAAATACAAAGCCAATGATTTTAAAGTTGATTTCTGAATTCCTTTCCGGGTAAGAGCAATTAAATCAAAATCTCCGGATAAGGGTTTTTTGAGAGATTTTTGGCCACCTAAAATAACCCGTAAACTTTCATATTGAACGGCAGCCTCTTCGACTAAACTCGAAGGAGTAGCTTTCGGGTATGTACCTGATTTTGAAGATTTCTTTTTCATACCCAAATATACGACATTTTTCACAATTATTCTCCATTTTGTCATATTTTCTTTTCTATCAATTTTTCGATAACGAAGTAAGTAATGGGGCAAAAAGTTGAATTTTTTAAAGCCAGCGGCTGTCGTTTCAGCATAAAATCGTTATGCGTATATGGAAAATTGGCACAATCCCGTGGACGGACTTCATAAATACTACAGGCATTATCAACCTGTAAAAAAGGGCATGGTTTTGTTTGTAACACAAAGTCTTCATCTTCGTCCGTACGTAAATATTTCTCTTTAAAAGCTCCTTCTTTCATACCAAGAAACCGGCTGATTCTTTTGATATCCGGTGGTGTAAACCTTGGCGAATAATGTTTGCAACAATTGGCGCATTGCAGGCAATCTATCGTGGCAAAAGCCTCCTCATGCAGTTCCGGCAAAGCTTTCAGCACATCCTGCTTTCGGGCTCTTCGTAAAAATTTCTTGTATTCCTTTTGCCTGTCGCCAGATTTTTTTTCCCAATTTTCCAGTAAATCTTTGTTCGTTGCCATACCGCAATTTAAAGAACTGTTGTAAGACCCTGTTATATATTAAAACCCGGTCATGTTTTCGTCCGGCAAAAGTTTTTCCACCAATTATAAATTCAAATTATTGTATAGTACTCTACCGTAAATTTGCACTTCGAAAACCCAATTATTTTTTGCCAATAACTTAATGATACATACATGAACATCTTTGAACAACAAGCGAATGAATTCCGGCAACGGCATATCGGGCCTTCAGCCGGGGAAATAAAAGAAATGCTTCAGGAAACGAAATTATCTTCGATTGACGAATTGATTCAACAAACGGTACCCGCCGACATTCGTATGAAAGATGAACTGGCGATACCTGCAGCTATGAATGAAAATCAGTATCTCCAACACATCAAAGAGATTTCATTACGTAATAAACTTTTCAAATCATACAT
>JAGQWM010000033.1 GCA_020437365.1 Chitinophagaceae bacterium
CCTTTCTATTAATTATTAATTAGTAATTTTTAATTAATAATTAATATCGTTTTCTCATTTATGAATTTCACTCGTAAAATGAAATGCTATGTCGGGATTGTTGGTGATTTCGGTATTTAAAAACCATTCACTTTGTGCCAGGTAAACAAGATGGCCGTCTTTATCTTCCCCGATATTGGCTTGTTTGAATCGGGCAAATTCTTCCAATTTCTTTTTGTCTTGTGCTTGTATCCAACAGGCTTTATAAAATGGCAATGCATTAAAAGTTACGGATGCACCATACTCTTGCAACAACCTGTATTGAATTACTTCAAATTGTAATTCACCCACACAACCGATTATTTTTTTATTGCCACCGTATTGTGTAAATAATTGTGCGACACCTTCATCGGTAAGTTGCATTAAACCTTTTTCCAGTTGTTTGGTTTTCATCGGGTCTTTATTCACCACTTCTTTGAAAATTTCTGGAGAAAAAGATGGAATACCTGTAAAATAAAAATCTTCTCCCTCTGTTAAAGTATCACCAATTTTAAAATTGCCGGTATCAAATAAACCGACCACATCACCGGCATAAGCATCTTCCACAATATTTTTTTCGCGGGCCAGGAAACTATAAGGATTGCTGAATCGAACATCTTTATTTAACCGTACATGATGAAAATATTTATTCCTTTCAAATTTTCCGGAACAAACCCTGAAGAATGCAATGCGATCTCTATGTCTTGGGTCGAGGTTGGCATGAATTTTAAAAACAAACCCACTCATTTTATCATCTTCCACATCCACCGTACCGTTGGTCGTTTCACGGCTGGCCGGTTGGGGTGCTATTTTGATAAACGTATCCAACATTTCCCTCACGCCAAAATTATTGATGGCACTACCAAAAAATACCGGGGCTACTTCTGCAGCGAGGTATTCCTCTACATCCAATTGGCCATACACACCATCAATCAAATCCACATCTTCCCGCAATGTAGCCGCATTGGCTTCTCCCAGTTTTTGATCCACAATCGCATCTGATAAATCACCAATGGCCAATGAATTTTCATCTGTACTTTTTGTATTGGCCTGAAAGAGTACTAAATTTTTTTCATGTAAATTATACACACCTTTAAAATCAGTACCACTGTTTATCGGCCAGGTCATCGGGTGTAGTGAGATGGATAATTCTTTTTCCAGCTCATCTAATAAATCAAAGCGGTTTTTCCCGTCCCGATCCATTTTGTTGATAAAAACGATAACCGGCGTATCTCTCATCCTGCACACTTCCATCAATCGCCTCGTTTGTTCTTCTACTCCATTCACACTATCAATGACCAGTACGACACTATCCACCGCCGTCAATGTGCGAAAAGTATCTTCAGCAAAATCTTTGTGGCCAGGCGTATCCAGCAAGTTGATTAAAATATCTTTATAAGCAAAACACATGACAGATGTAGCTACAGAAATGCCTCGTTGTCTTTCTATTTCCATAAAATCGCTGGTGGCATGTTTTTTTATCTTATTGCTTTTAACGGCACCGGCTACCTGGATGGCACCACCAAACAATAATAATTTTTCGGTCAGTGTTGTTTTACCCGCATCGGGATGCGAAATGATGGCAAACGTTCTTCTTCTTTCTATTTCTTTACGGTATTTCATATTGAGCGGCCACTCCCGGCCGATGCATAATATTTTTCAATAGTCCGGGGAAATCTTTTCCTCCGGGCGGGCAAAGGTAAGGTTGTTTGAATTACTATAAAGTTTTAACAGAAAAAAGAAATGTTGCACTCAATATTTTCATTATGCAATGAGGAGTGACTGCCATTCAGGAATAATTTTCATCAATTTTTTATATTAATAATAAATGAATAAGCAATAAAATATTTTTTTAAACAAATAATAGTAATACATTTAAAAGTCAACTCACCCTTCTTCAACAAAATTGATACAAATGAAACAACAAATAAAATTCCGATTAGGCTTCTTGTTATTGGCCGGATTCTTTCTGTTTTCTTGCAAAAACAATTCAGAAAAAACCCCTGCTGAACCAACAAATGCGGATACTACTTCCGTTGCTGCTACAACTGATTCTGTTCGAAATGCAAATTTTGTCATTGTCAAAAAAGGCGAAGATGCCCAATCCGTTCCACACTCTGACATAATGCTTTCAGTAAATGGCAAACAAAGTTTGTTAAAAACAATTGCAGGAGAAGCTTCTCAAATTCCTACAACAGAGTATGAACGTTACCAGATTCCTACCAATGCAGTTGATGCCTGTGGTGCTTATTACGCCGGCGGCGGTGATTATTTTTATGTAATCATGAATAATGGAACCCCCGAAGTTTATGCCGGTTGGGAAGAAGAACCGCAAGGCGACGATCAAAAACCTGATACAGGCTATCATTGGAAAAAAATGGACATGAAGTAAATGTAAGGAGTATGAATACCTCATGTCCTATTCGACGCAATGGGTTTATAATATATTCTTTATTTTAGGTTTTAGATAAATTGTTGGAATATTTATTCCGTCGACATTTATTTATTGTATTAACAATTTCCTTGTGGCCTTGAAATTGCCAGCTTCCATTTTATAAAGATATATTCCACTGGCTAGTTGGTTTTTATTGAATACAATTATATGATTGCCGCCGTCCATGATAGCATTCACCAATACTTTGATTAGTCTTCCCTGTAAATCAGTAAGTATAATCTTTACAGGCTGAGTTTTTGGCAATGTATATTCAATCGTTGTTTCGTTACTAAATGGATTCGGGAAGTTTTGTTTTAAAACATAAAAATCATCCCCATTCAATTTTACAGAAACAATATTCGACAACTTACTTTGCCCATCATAATCAATTTGGTTTAATCGGTAGTAATAATGACCGGGAGCCGGGTTTTTATCTACATAGCTGTAATCAATTTTCGCATTACTTGTACCGGCTCCATTTACAAATCCAATCTTAATCCAATGGATTGCATCCGTACTTCTGAAAACTTCAAAACCTTTGTTATTTATTTCAGTTAAAGTAGACCAAGTTAATTTAATGTTTTTGTTTTCTTTTTCTGCACTGAGTTTAATAAGTGTAACTGGTAATGGAGCACAGTTTGTTGATAAAACAGATAAAGTTTGTAATGCACCGTTAGAGGTACACCCATTAGCATCAGTAATTCCTGTAAAATCAAAATTAGTGATACCTACTCCATTTAATACGATATCTACCCAATAGTTTGCGTCATTAAATGATTGATCTGGAAACACACCACCAGCACCATATTTAAAAACTCCATTAGGACCATCAACACCCGATTGTAGGGCAGTAAGCGGCCCATTAGTTACTCCTGATGAAGAAAATGCTCCAGGCGTGTACGCATATTCACCATTAGGAGTATGGTAACTTACAATATATGTTGTGTTAGCATCTATGGAAATAGGGCTAGCAAAATTTGCCTGTTGCCACCCACTGTTTGTAATCGAAGTAAATGTACAAGTCCCTAATAAAGTTCCATCAATTTTCCATAATCTTCCGGTATATGTTGCTCCGTTTGGTTGTTGAGTACGTTTGTAAAAACGCACACCTGAAACTGTTCCTGCAATTGTTGATCTAAACTTAACACCTAACTCAACCGCATCATTATCCGACACAGTAGGCTCTCCACCGGTAGTACTATTGTTCCAGATACTAATTGGAGTTGTGGCTGGGGCAATTATGTTAGAATTAAATTCTACGCCGCTCGTTATATTATTATAAGTATTACCATTTATTACTAATGAAAATGGACCTGTACCTGTTGTACTTGTAAAAACCAGGTTTATTGGTTTTCCTCCACAAGCAAAAGAATTTGAAGATAATATACCATTAGGAAGGGGATTCATTGTAACCGTTGCAGTACTTAAATTAGCCCCTGAATTACTACAATAATTATTATCCGAAATATTCGTGAGGGTATAATTTAGCGAAGTTGTCGCAGGTAATATTTCACTAAATAAAATATCTACCCAATAATTTGCACTATTATATGATAAAGTAGGGAAACCTGCACCAGGAAAATTAAAAACACCATTGGAACCATCAACACCTGAGCTTAATAATGTAAGTGGCCCGTTAGAAGCATTACCATTATTAAAATAATTTCCGGTATATGCGTAATATCCATTGGGTGAAAAATAAGATGCAATATAGGTTGTATTAGGTTGTATTGCTACTGGGCTGGCGAATCTTACTTCTTGCCATCCGCTTGTCGATTCATTTGTAAATGTGGCAGTAGCCAATGCCACACCAGCATTGCTCCAGAGTGTACCAATATGTGTTCCGGTATTAGCTGCCCCTTTATAAAAACGAATACCGGTTATATAACCATAGGCTGATGACCTGAATTTTACACCTACTTCAATGGAAGGCTGATCTTGTGCAGCAGGCAAATCAGGCGATCCGGTATTTGCATAAATACTTATTTCATTCGTATTAATTGTGGCGAATGTTTGGCCGACAGAAACATCATCATAAGTCATACCATTTACTTGTAAATCGAAAGGAGGCTGGCCTGTAGCAGATTGTAAGACCAGATTGATAGGTTCACCTACACATATCGGAGTATTGGAAACAATGGTTGCAGTCGGAGGTGTGCAAACAACATAATCGGCCGTATAATTTCCGCTTGATGCATCAAAAAAAGCATAGGCAATTCCTTTAATTGTCTCAACAGTAAAATCAACCGGAACGTTTTCCTTTTTAATGGAAATCAAAGAACCAGATGAAGATAAAAGAGGCAACATAGCATTGAGTTGTTGCAAACCGGTATTGTCGGTAATAGTAAATCCTAATTGACTACCATCCCAGGTAATAGATGAAAAAGAAGAATTATTTCTGCCATCAAGCCAGTTGAGCATTTGTTTAGCTGAAATAACAGGAATTTGTCGGGCTAGTGCTGACGCAATTATTGCATCTGAGCCCTCAGATATAGCATTATCCGTATGCATATTAGCACAAAAAACACCGTAATAACCTTCGGGGCCTATGGCTTTATCCAACAATGCGTTACAAAATGTGGTATAAGTAATATTAGATTCGTCCGTCATTTGTGTTACTACCTGGTAACAATCAATTAACGATCCATCAAGTTTTGCAAAACGCATGGGCATTCCTGAACCGGTGAACATGCCCGGTCGATTCTGCACCCAGGAGCCCGGCCAATAATAATAATTTACATCTAGCCTGATTCCATTCGCCGCTTCTATTTCCGGTTGGCTGGCCCAATCACTCCACGCAATACAATGCGTTCTGCTAGTTGTTAGAGGAGAAATTCCGGGAAAGGCAGAAAACAAGTCAGCAGACTGAGAAGCAATATCATTTTGCAAAGATGTCGGTGTCCAATCGTTACATCCTGTATTAACATGCAAGGCTATTTCAAACCCTTGACCTTCAAATGTAGATGCTTCCGCACTACTCATCGAAGTGTTTGGATATATATATGAAGTTCCTCTGATAGCGGTCCAGTCAGCTACTGCAGTAGCTGTATTTGACGGGCTTAAAGATAGATATTGATTAAACCTAGGTGTTGTTCCATTATTTGCATGATCATCACCGGTCATAACGACTGCTGCTTTAAGCCGCCTTGGTAAAAACCAAAAACGAGGTAAAGGTTTTTTGTGCAGGTTATTTTGTATGATGATATTCGTAAGCAAATGCATTTGTTCATCAGCTTGTGGTATCGCTATCTTATCAAAATCCACCCAGTCTGATTGCGGATCACCGACTTTGTTTCCAAAGAAAAGGTCATTAGGGCGTATAGGTGCCGTACCGTCTCTTTCGTCTCCGGCCCATGCCGGGTTACCCTGACGGGTATATACAACCGATTTTGCTAAGTCATAAAAAAAGGCAACTGCAGACCCACCATTGGCACCAACAGCGTTTGAGGTTATTGCCGGATAAATAGTGGAAGTATTTGCATCACTATAAAATGTAGCAAGGCTAGTAGCACCATTCAGGTTATAAAGATCAGCAGTACCATGAAATTGAATTGTTTGATTGACTATGCCAACCCCGGGACCGGTTACCGTATTGACTAAAATGTATTTATCTGAAATTGTCCCTCCAGTAGGAGTAATACCCAGTAATGATGATAATTGAGAATCCGGCCGCAAAGTAATTAATGTACCTCCCTGATGAACCCAATCTGTTAACATCGTAACTGTTGGTGCTGATAAATTCATTTCTCCCAAAACAACAACATCGTAGTTATCAAGAATAGCATTTGTGACAGCAGTAATATCTAATGCTTCAAATTCATTAATCGCTTCGGCTCTTAGAATTTCTACCGGATACCTGCTGAATGGCTTCGCCAAATTACTAATAACTAAAACCGGGCCGCCGGGACCATTTTCCGGTGCACTGAGGTTGATAACGTTTATAGTAATTGCATTTGATGAAGGAGCATTTCCGGCAATTTCCATATTACCACTATCATCGAAACTGCGACATTTAATAGTAAATGTTCCGGTTGCATTTGGCGTCCAGGTATAACTCCAATTTGTAGTACCTGCAGCGGGTTGCCAGTTTAAGCCGCCATCTAAAGACACTTCAACTCCTGCCACTGTATTTCCGTCTGAAGAAGTGCCGGTTATTGTAACCGGCAATCCATTAAAAACAGTATTTGTATTTACCGGACTGTTAATAACAGAAACCGGTGCAATATTATCAGTAGATGCCGTAGCAGGAACCAATCCAATTTGTAATGACCCCGGCTGTACATCCATATCAGCAAACAAGTTTACTGTTGCTTGCTGTATATTTATATCTTCTACCGAAACACCTCTATCATGATGGCTATCAAGCCCCCAAGACCATTGTACAGTACCAGCACCAAATACCCAAGCTCCAGATGAATGTTTATATAAAGAAACTTTATGCGTTTTTCCCCCAATATTTGTTGATGATAAAGTAATTCTTCCTGAAGGATATTTTCCATTGTCCTGCTCCCAATCTATTTCATAGCCCAAAGTATTTTCTGATAATGTAGCTGTTTGGCCTACACTCAGCGATGCAATACTTGTATTTCTCCAGAAACGAAGGTTTTTAAAAGTTGCCGGGACTTGTATAGCGTCACCTGCTCCCACCCAGCTAATTTGCCCACTTAATGCATTTTCTGGAAGGCATCCGTCATTGGCTGGATAGTCGGGTGCACAGCCATCTCTCCAAAGCCCGGTCCATTCTGCTGAAGGGTCACATTTTGAACCACAAACATTTTCACCCATCGTTCCTTCCTTATAGCAAACCAATGTTCTATATGGTGTATTTGTTCCATCTATACTATTCTCCCATCGAGTTTTCCAATACACTTCATTCCCACAAAAAAAAGCAAGATGCTTTCCATTGTTTCTGGCCGCCTCAATATTATTCCGTTGTTCTTTTGACCAATACTCGTCATGCCCTACCGACATGTACACTTTATGATTCTGCAGCAAATTTGCATTTCGAGTTACGTCTATACTGGTAGCATAACTCAGATTATATCCGTTTCTCTCTAGCCAACGTATCATTGGATATTCTGCATTAAAAATCCAATCTTCAGAAGAAGCACTTCCACCACCTCCACTGCGTGTAATAAATGGCCTATTATAACTAACTTTTGTTGCGTGGCCTCCTGGATAAGACGTATTACCAACGTAAAGACTATTACCTCCATAAGCATTGTATGCCTGCCATGTACCGTCTGATGTTTGAAATAGAAGATCAGCCGTACTTGCGTCATCTCTCACAATAAAAATAATATGGCTTGCTCCACCGCCGATAAGACGAGTTAACCGTGCAATATAAACACCGGAAACTGCTGTAGCAGGAACAGCCCACGATGCAGCTACGCTCCAATTACCACAATCCACCAGGCCATTTGCCACATCAGTTATTGGTGCAGGTTGAATAATGCCAGAAAAGTTTCCCAGGTCAGTTATAAGCCTTGCTCCATTCCCTTGATAATAACCTAAACGATAAATCTTAATATTAAAATTAGCCCCATCATCCACATTTATTTTAAAATCAATAGTATTGCCTTTATTCACACTTAACCCATCAGCAAAACCTTGTATAGTCAGGTCGCCTGCTCCGGAAATATCCCACTCTGTCGACGGATTACCCGGCAATGCATTTTCAGTTACAATAGGATTTTGTGCTTTACTTATTATGCCAATACACAATACAAATATTGTACAAATAACAAGTTTGAAAGCACTTGAATGTTTACAAGTCTTTTTCATGTTAGCTTTCTTAATAACAAAAAGTATACTTGGAATTTCTGAATAGGTAGATTAGAAGCGGCTTTGAAGGTATGCGGATTTAAAGAGAAAAATCATATTGCCAATGCCTGAGAAATTGCTAATCCAATCGACAATAAATCAAAGCACATAAATAATACAAATCCTTCAATATTCAAAATTTTGATAGAAAATTTGCCAAAATATGAATTCCAATTCCCAGTTTACATAGAAGTATTGTAATACTTCCTAAACCATCGTTCAAACTAAACGAATTGCTCATAAAAATGCAGGCCATTAGAAGTCCATCGAACGACATCCGCATCAGCAGGTAAGATCCCTTTGCAGTTCGATTTTTCTTTGGCTTATTCAACACTTATAAAAATAAATGGTTCAAGTTATTGCAGAAAGATGGTGTATTGGCAATGGCGATTTCAAATATTTCTTAAGAAATGTCAGCAGTTCCGTATGTCTAATACTTCATTTTTCAATTATATATTAAACACGTATAAATAAAAAATATTCAAGCAGTTATGTGTTTACTAATAAATAGGAAAGAAAAAACTAGGCACTTTCACTAGATTAGGAAATAATTTCATAATTTCATACTCCCCTACTCCTATTTCCGGAAAACTACTTGCCCTTCATTTATTTTTTGAACCAAAACTTATCGTTATGCTAAGAAAAATTAAAAAGGCCGGGAATGTATTATTTTGTATCGTCTTCTTTTTCATGTCTTCTTTTTTGTCGATTAAAACCGTCGCACAAAAATCATCTTTAGGCATGTCAACAATCCAAAAGACAACACAGCAAAAAATCACCAAAACGCCAAGAAAAGTTTCCTACACAACCGCAGTAGATGTCATAACAGGAGATGAAATCAGCACCTATAAAGGTGAAAACATCACAGAAGTCATTCGTTCCTTGCCGAATGTTAATATTGATAAAAGCCGTTCCACAACCGTTGAACTTCGGGGTCTTGGTTCCAATCGTTCATTGGTTCTATTGAATGGGCGGCGAGTTCCTGTGTATGGGCAATCCGTCACGTACGATTTAAATTCAATTCCCATTGAAGCCATAGAAAGAATTAATGTCATCAACGATGGAACTGCAGAATATGGTGCTGATGCTATTTCCGGCGTTGTCAATTTTATCACCAAAAAAGATATGGGTGAAAGAATAGGCGACAACAACACTTACAACCCCTATTATGTCATACCAAAAATAAATTATAACAACGCCATCAATGATAAGTATCATCAATGGGAAACCGAAGTACAAACAATTTATAATACAGAACCTGGTGAAAAAACAATTCCTGATGATACGTATGGCCTGGGTGGAAGTTTGAGAATGGATTTACATTTAAATGGAGATTACAGAATCCAGGAGCTCAATTTTATGGACAAGTCGGGAACTGTACGTCAGAAAACGACTTATGAATGGTACCCGGAGAAATACCGCTTTGGTGAAACTTTTTATTATGATTGCGGCGGATTAAAATTACATTACGACAGTTACCTGAATGATGTCAATGGCTATAAATTTGAATGGAAACAAAAATCCTATGACAAAGGCGTCAATATTGATATTCACCGCGACATGTTATTGAATCTCGGTGGCAACCCGATTCGGGTAAACCTTACACCCAAAATTTCATTGGATCAAATATTGCCTAACAAATGGGACACTTATAATTTTACACCCAATCAACAACCTTGTGATAATGTTGACTACTCAGGTTGCGATCGCAATAATTTTCATATTGGAGTTCGGTTGGTCTTGGAAGATTTTGGTGTGGGCGAAACACTGCTAATGCCGGGCCCGTATTTTGAATACACATATAATGTTTGTAAGAAAGTGGGCATTACCGGCAATGTCGGCATTAATTTTGGCACTAAAAACGATGTAAAATATACCAAGTTTGGATTGCTGGGCGGTTTGAGTTATACACCATTTAATAAAGCAGATTGTGATGATAATTTCAAATTCACTACACAAGCTTTAATCGGACTTGTAAACCAAAGTTCCAAATACATGGATAATAAATCATCCAAAGGATATTTTGGTGGCCTGTTTGGCATTTTAGGTGATTTTAAACTGGGAGACAATTCCGGCCTGACATTAGGAGCACATTATTTCCCGACATTTCAAAAAAATAATACATCCAGCAACTTTAGTTTCAATGTTGGCTATCGCTTAAGTTGGGGAAATTATAAATAAACCCCATTATCAAAAACCTATTCAACGGAACGAAAACTTTTTTCGTTCCGTTTTTTTATACTTTAAAATATAGCCAGCCGAAACCTTCTTACCATTTAAAATATTCAACTACATTTGGATAAAAATCTTTTAATAAATTAACCTGGTTTGTATGCGAAAGCAATTTGTATTCATCTCTGCTATCTTGTTAATTACAACGTTAGCCCTTTCTATATTCCTGAGTGGTAAATGGTATCCTTTTTTTGTTATAATACTCTTTTTTACAATTTTGGGTTACTATGATATGTATCAGAAAAAACATACCATCATGCGGGTGTATCCTTTATTGGGAAGGTTGCGCTATTTAATGGAAGAGTTAAGGCCTAAAGTTTATCAATACTTTGTTGAATCGGATACGGACGGACGGCCTATCAACCGGATTGACCGAAACACCATTTACCAAAGAAGCAAAAAAGATAATGATACCATGCCTTTTGGCACACAAACAGATGTATATGCCGAAGGTTACGAATGGACTTGTCATTCCGTTGCACCTATTCATTTCTTAGAGATGGATCATGACCCGAGAGTTTTATTTGGTAACAAAGATTGTTTACAACCATATAATGCCAGCATTTATAATATTTCAGCTATGAGTTATGGGTCATTGAGCAGCAATGCCATTGAAGCCTTGAATGGTGGTGCTAAAATCGGGGGATTTGCCCACAATACAGGCGAAGGCGGTTTGAGCCCCTATCATTTAAAACATGGTGGCGATATTATCTGGCAAATCGGTACCGGATATTTTGGTTGCAGAACAGAGGATGGCAATTTTGATGAAGAATTATTTGCAAAAAAATCGACGCATCCACATGTAAAGATGATAGAATTAAAAATTTCGCAGGGAGCCAAACCGGGACATGGTGGCATTCTTCCGGCCGTAAAAAATACCGAAGAAATAGCTGCTATCCGGCATATAAAACCACATACGGATGTCATTTCGCCACCTTATCACAAGGCATTCAATACTCCGATGGAAATGATAAAGTTCATACAAAAACTCCGTGAACTGAGTGGTGGCAAACCTGTGGGTTTCAAACTTTGTATTGGCTATAAAAGTGAATTTATTGCTATTTGTCAGGCCATGATTGCATTAGATATTTATCCCGATTTTATAACCGTAGATGGTGGCGAAGGCGGAACCGGAGCTGCTCCCCAGGAATTTTCAAATTATATGGGAGCTCCTTTATTAGACGGGCTTGCCTTTACGCACAATATTCTTCGTGGCCTCAATATCCGGCATCATATTAAAATTATTGCGACCGGAAAAATTCTAACCGGCTTTCATATATTCAGAGCTTTAGCACTTGGTGCAGATGCCTGCAATACGGGCCGTGCTATGATGTTGGCACTTGGTTGCATCCAAGCTTTGCTTTGCAATACCAATAAATGCCCTACAGGTGTGGCCACGCAAAATCCTGATTTAACTGTTGGGCTTGTTATCAGCGACAAAAAACAACGAGTAGCCAATTTCCATGAAGGGACTGTAAAAGGCTTCGTAGAATTAATGGGTGCTGCTGGTATCAAACATCCTGACCATCTTACCCGTTCGCATATCTATCGCCGTGCATCATTAAATAAAATGAGCACATTCGAAGAAATCTTTCCTTCTATTGCAATCGGAAGTTTGTTAGATGGGAATATTCCTGAGCGGTATGCCACAGATTTTAAATTAGCCAATATGCATAAATGGGGTGTCGAAATTCCAACAAAATTTCAATAACCTTTTTAATTATCAACATCTTTCACCACGGGACGAGTATCTTTCTCGTTGCGTTTTTCATATGCTATTTTAAATTGACTTAGATCCGGTACAAACTCTCTTTTTCTTTTTAATTCATACTCATAAATAGTTTGTCCCAAGTCATATAAAAAAGGCCAGCCTACAGTATCGTAATCATAATGATTATCATTCAAAATGCCATCGCTGTTGACATACACGGTAGAAGTAAGCATGTATTCCACTTTATTTTTAAAATCAACAACATAAGAAACATCAATTAAGAAACCATACGCCCAACCTACTTTATTGAAAACCCTTACCCCTTCCGGTAAATGCGGGTGGCCGTTTCTGAAATAAAATTTTACATAGCTGTCATAATACTGCGTACTATCGTATTTCGGGTAATTTGTTTCAGAAGGGAATTGGGAAAGATATTGATACAAAAAATGATAATCCGCTTTTGACAAATGGAACCGTTGTGCAGCAGAAACAGCCGCAGGAAATAAAACGGATTGCAAAATCTGTTGCAAATCTTCCAATGGTAAATTATTAACAGTTGTAAAATCAATAGGCTCATTTACCAAAACATCTTCACTATTATAATGACCTTTTCCCATTTTAATAATTTTGCTAAAATCAAAACTATCTGTATTGTAGGCTTCTGGCTGACTGTATATTATTTTTCCATTTTGATCCATAAAATGGAAACCGCTTGTACGCCTGTTTTCATCTAATGACATACCGAGGAATTGCCGATTGATTCGAATATCCTGATAACCCATTGCGTGCAAACGCCTGTTGATTCTTTGTTGTGTATTGAATTGATACATGCGGTTATACGCATCATTATCGCTTACCAAAAATGCTTTACGGATAAATTGAGCAATAGATGGAAACCCATTCTCCGAAGTTTCATCATGCAACATACCGATCTGTTTTTCATTCACACTGTCAAACTGAATAGTCGTAAACTTGTCAACGCCGGGGATTTTCATTTCATGTAATTTCTCCAGGCTTAAGCAAGCCAAAGGCAATTTGACTGTCGAAGCCGGATTGAAATACAAATCCTTGTCAACATTAAAATAATAGTTTTTAAAATGCGGTTGATTTTTTTTATCCCGATCGATTTGTGTATAAATTACCTGCAAGCGAAAACTGTCTTTATCGGCCACAATCTGCCTGACTAATTCGCTTTTACTTTTTTCTAAAATATCTTTTAAAAATTGATCCGTTTTATTTTGTGCCATGAGCGGTTGGTTGAAAAATAATACTGTCAAAAAAAGAATGAAGTTTCGCATTTTAATCCGTTTACAAATTATGATTTCAAATGTACAATATCTCTGTTCGTTTTAAATATTTTTTCCAGCATCGCAAATAATGCCGGATGACGTGTAGCCATCAATGCAGGTTGCTCAAAAAAATATTCTGCTACCACTGCAAAAAACTCAACATGGTTGGTGGCGGCATAATCATTTATATCCGAATGGCCGTTATTGATTTCGTTTGTCGTAGTTGTCATCAATGCTTTCCATTCTTTTACATATTTCCGTTCCAAAATAATTTCCGGAACACCATCCATCGTACCATCCATTTTATCAATCAGGTGTACAAATTCATGAATGGCCGTATTATGTGCGTCCTGCTGGTTGATAAATCCCTGGCGTAAATACCATTTTGTCAAAATCATTTTATCCTTCATAACACCACGTCCTACCATACCCGAAACATACCTGTCAATTCCTTGTTGGTCAAATTCCTGATTGAATGTGCCCGGATAAAGAAGCACTTCGTGCAAATTGATATACTCCCAATCGGGAATGGCGAATACCGGAATGATGGCAGCGGCCGCAATCAACATCATATCAAGTTCTTCTACTTCGGCATTGACGCCGGTTATTTTTACTTCTTTCAAAAATTTCTCGACCCGTTTTTCAAATAACTTTTTATCTGCCTCCGGCAATGCACGGTAAAAACGCACATATTCTTCCAAAATATCCCAATAATTTTCCGGCAAAACATTTTCTGCTTTTTCACTTTTCATTTTAAATGCAAGCAAAATGAGAATAATCAATCCCAGCAAAATAAATAATGTCTGTAATACGATGGCCATAGAAAAATGAAGTTACTCAGGTTTTACGAACTCTCCGAAGGAATCTCCTCCGGGCTCAATAATACCACTTTCAAAATTCTTTCATCACTCCATTCATAAGAAGTAAATTTGTGTTGTGTTTGGACGAACGGCACAAATAATATCCAGTGGGTTTAAAATGGCCATGCAGGAGTTGCTCAAAAATAAGTTGCGCACCTTCCTTTCCTTGTTTGGTATCACCATTGGTATTTTTTGTATCATCAGTGTCTTAGCAACGGTCAGTAGTTTGGAAAAAAATATTCAAAACGAATTAAAATCATTAGGCACCAATACGCTTTATCTAGATAAATGGGATTATACTGCCGGTGGCGGCCCGGATTATCCCTGGTGGAAATATGTCAACCGGCCGGTACCAAAATATGCAGAAGTAAAATTTATAAAAGAGAGAACACCCGATGCACGGTATGTCGCTTTTCGCATAAAAATTAATGACGATATCGGCTATCAAAATAACTTGTTGACGAATGTAAATATTTATGGCGTCTCCCGTGATTTTGAATACATCCAACAACTAACACTTTTGCATGGACGCTATATTGCGCCGGCAGAATTTGACAGGGGACAACCGGTGGTGGTGGTTGGATATACCGTAGCCGAAAAATTATTTGGCGATGCCAGTGCAGCTTTGGACAAAACCATTGACATTCGTGGCAAAAAATTAACCATTACCGGAATCATCAGCAAGCAAGGCAATCAAATTATCGGCGGTTGGAATTTTGATGAAAGTGTAATCATTCCTTACCGGTTTGCCCGGCAAATTATGAATGAACGCAAAGCTGACCCATTGATTATGGTCCAAGGCCAACCCAACGTTTCGAGCAAAGTGTTAAAAGAAAATATGACCGGTGTTATACGGGCTGTCCATAAATTGCCACCAACAAAAGCCAATAATTTCACACTGAATGATATCAATGATTTTAGTGAAACCGTTAGTTCAGTTTTTAAAAATGTAAATATTGGTGGTTGGGCTATTGCGGCATTGTCTTTAATTGTAGGCATGTTTGGTGTCGCCAATATCATGTTCGTTTCTGTAAGAGAAAGAACGAATCAAATTGGTATTAAAAAAGCATTGGGTGCCAAAAGCAGGGTGATACTGGCCGAGTTTTTATTAGAGTCAGCATTTTTATGCATCCTCGGCGGCATCATTGGGTTGCTCCTTGTATTTGGATTAACGGTAATCCTTTCGACCGCTCTTCAATTCCCGGTATATATTTCAACTACCAATATGGCTTTGGCTATTTTCATTTGTATTTTTGTCGGCATTGTAGCGGGTTATATTCCTGCAAGGCAAGCCGCCAAAATGGATCCGGCGGTAGCGATACGAGAAAAATAAATTGATAAAACAATTGCCATGCCTGTAATCCTGGCCATAGAATCTTCCTGCGATGAAACCTCAGCAGCCGTTTGTGTTGATGGCCATATTCTTTCTAACGAAATTGCCAACCAAACTGTTCATGAAAAATATGGTGGCGTAGTACCAGAACTTGCCAGCAGGGCTCATTTGCAGAACATAGTGCCCGTTGTCAATGTAGCGTTGGATACTGCAGGTTCTACGCTCAAGGAAATAGATGCCATTGCTTTTACACAAGCTCCCGGCTTAATAGGTTCACTGCTTGTTGGCGGACAGTTTGCCAAATCACTTTCGCTTGCACTCGGCAAACCTTTAATTGCCGTGCATCACATGCAGGCTCATGTACTGGCCAATTTGATAGAAAACCCAAAACCGTCATTCCCTTTTCTTTGCTTAACTGTAAGTGGCGGACATACGCAAATTGTCGTTTGCGAATCGCCAACCCGTATGAAAATCATCGGTGAAACAATTGATGATGCGGCAGGTGAAGCATTTGATAAAACGGCAAAATTATTAGGACTTCCCTATCCCGGCGGCCCGTTAGTAGATCAATATGCAAAATCAGGTAACCCAGACCGTTATCAATTTCCGGAACCTAAAATTGATGGCTATAATTTTAGCTTTAGTGGCCTAAAAACTTCTATACTCTATTTTTTACAAAATGCAGGGCATTCCCTTGTGTATAAAGAAAATTTCAAAGCAACAGACGAAGAGAAAAAAATATTTATTGAAAACAACTTGCCGGATATCTGTGCTTCAGTACAAAACCGTATTATCACCATTCTTTTGCACAAACTGGAAAAAGCAGCAACCGATACAGGCATAAATAATATTTGTTTAGCTGGCGGTGTATCAGCTAATAGCGGACTTCGCCAAGCGTTCACTGAATTGGGCAGGCGCAAAAACTGGCATACATTTATTCCACCTTTTCAATATTGTACTGACAATGCCGGGATGATTGCTATCACCGGTTATTATAAATTTCTTGAAGGACAATTTGCCGATTTATCCATTCGATCCTCTGCCCGGGCCGAGTGGTAATTTTTTATTATGCCAAACACATATTTCCGATTTAAAAAATTCACCATTCAACAGAGCCAAACGGCAATGAAAGTAACAACTGATAGTTGTTTGTTTGGCGCTTTTATTGCACACGAAATGAGTGGAATAAAAATCAATCATTGTTTAGATATCGGAACAGGAACCGGTTTGTTATCATTAATGCTGGCACAAAAAAATAATTGCCAAATAAAAGCCATTGAAATAGAAGAAGCCGCAGCAAAACAGGCCACAGAAAATTTTCAACATTCACCTTTCCATCAAAATATACAACTCATTCACAGTGATGTAAAAAAATATCATTCCACTGAAATATTTGACCTCATCATCAGCAACCCTCCATTTTATGAAAATGAACTACAAGCTCCCGATGTGAAAAAAAACATAGCACATCATGGTACCCAATTAAAACTTTCTGAATTAATTTCTATCATTCAAAATCAATTGACAGAGACAGGAAATTTCTTTTTACTGTTACCCTTTCAAAGACTGGAAGAAGCTAAATCTCTTATAGTTGAAAATAATTTATCTATTCACAAAATTGTTTTACTAAAGTCTTCGTCTTCACATCCAGCAATAAGATGTATTTTTTATGGCACGAAAAATAAGCAGAAGCAACTCATCCATATCGAAGAAATTATAATAAAAAACAAAGAAAATAAATACACAACTGAATTTATTACTTATCTAAAAGATTATTACTTGGCATTTGAATAATAATCAAACACAATTTCCTAGAATCATTCTCCCACATATAAATATGTATTGAACTATTTTTTTTGATTATGGTTACAATTCATGCATGGCTATTGACATACTATTGTAATACATTTTATTCAATTTTTATAACACAAAAAATATAGCCATGAAAAAAACAAATTTATTTCAACTGCTGGTAATTATGCTAAGTTTCGGATTTTTAACTGCATGTAGCAAAGAAAAAATAACCGTGCCGGAGCCAACAACGCAAATGCAATCATTCAGAAACAACTCATTAGATCTTAAAGATGGAAGCCTGACAGGCAATGTTATTCCCGGCAGTATAAAAGCCTATGTCACTTTGCACTTCGGCAGTACAGAATTAGGCCCTTATTACCTGAACCCATCCGGGCAATTCAAAATTGGGAACCTGGCACCAGGCGTTTATAAGCTCGTTTTACATTGGTGGCAACCCGACAATTCGACGACGAATTCAGAAAGTCAAATGTTAACACGGAGTTTTGAAATTAAAATATATGCTGGAGAAGTTACCATCCTCGATCCGATATACCTATAAAATGAAACCAAATTAAAAGGAGTGAAATGCTCCTTTTAATTTTTATTATCGACAAAGTCCTGTAAATATTCAAATGACCGTGTTAAATGTCCATCCACAGTTATAGTAGCTCTTTGTATAACAGGTGAATCAGTTTTCAGCAATCCTTCCAAAATATATTTGATTAATTGCTCCCCAAAATACCGGCTGGCATCTTTGGGCAATTCATTAGGCAGATTACCAACAGCCATCACATCAATTGAGTCTTCAATATAAGGCTCAGTCTTTTCAAAAGTTTTTCTGGAGATACCATATACAGGATTTTCAATAGTCTGATCGCCGGCGTTAATAGGAACAGATCCATTTTTATCATCTGTAATATCGGCAATCGTTTGAATAATAAAACCGGCAGATTGAATATCTTCTTTTCCGAATAACCTCGGTATCGTTGCATCCCAATAAATACCATTCATCAGTATATCGGTTTGTGCCGCATAAGGCAAAAATGTACAATCGAACAATTCAGGATGTGCATGAAATTCTTTACGGCTATAACCTCCTGTTTTTTTATGTCGATACAAATCGGCACCTTTTAATTGAGTATAAACAGGATAAGCAAATCTCCTTTCCAAATACTCATCCGGTTCCACTTCATGAATTCCCATCAGGTTCATGATTTCTAAAATACCATGTGCTACCCTGCCGGAACCCGTTACTACAACTTTTACATTGGGCAATCGCAGCCCAAAATAAGTATGTACCAATTCACGAAAACTTTGTTGCTTATACACTCGGTCAAGATGAAATAATCCTGTACGTAATCCATAGGCCATCATACCATTGTGGGCGCCTACCACACCGGCAAAAAAACCGAAGCCGATTATGCGTTGGCCGTCTTCATGTTCCAGGCATTCATAATCTATCAGGCGGATTCTTTTTTCAAGAATTGTTTGCAATAGCTTACGATTATATTCTTGTTTTTTATGTGTATGCGAAAAAAATAAATAAGTTTTTCCGGGAATCAGTTGTGCCACCGGCACTTCTTTTATCCCCAATAAAATATCGCAAGAACTAATATCATTTACCACTTCGATGCCGGCCATTTGGTAGGCTCTATCCGGAAAACATCTTCTTGGCGAAGCCTCTACCAAAATTTTTATACCCGATATATTTTGATGAATCCAGGCACATTGTTTGGGTGTTAAAGCCACCCTTGTATCTTCCGGTGTTTTTCCTTCTTTGATTAATCCGATTTTTGTCATGACGACTTCATCTTATTGTTAAAAATTGTAAAATAACCCGATTTATCCTTCCAAATGATGGGTTGTGGACTTTTAGAATAAGCGAATGTCGTAATTTTGACCTATATTCCTGATACCAACGGTTACATTTCCCTTTTTTACTTTGACTATTTACTAAAAGCGATTTATGATAAATCAAAAACAACGGCTGACTATATTATGGATAGGTTTCCTGGCATTCTTTTGGGCTTCCTGCAAAAAAGATGTGGCTCAACAACCACAACCGTATCAATTATCTTATGGTGATTCCATTTTATACCTGCAACCTGCTGCCGGCGATTATATTGTTTATCCAACGATACCAAGAAGCGGTACGTATGCGGCATTCCCGGAGGGCATTCAAATAGATGAAAATACAGGAGCCATCAATATTTCTGATAGTGAAACCGGCCTTCGCTATAGAATTACACATACTGATCCGGATGGAACAAAAACTGAAACAAAAGTCGTTCTTTCGGGTATCACTTTTACAGATCATTATTATAAAATATCTTCCGGCGATTCTATTGCAGCACCCGTTTACAATGCTAATCCATCAACTTCGCTTCCTATTGCAGGTTCTATTTTCGATGAAGGAAATACAGCCAACAGTGGCGGTTGTAGTGTGAAAACAAATAATGGCACCATCAACCTCGCCGAAACAATTCGAAATGGCGTATTTGGGTCAGTTCCGCAAAATGATGAACGCCGTGATTTTGATATCGAATACCGCCTCAACGATGCCAGCGATAAATCAAAAAACAAATTGAAAGTTCGTTTGTACTATTATGATACAATGGCTGATGTACCGCAAGATTTACTAGACTTATTGAATGACCGGGAAGCACAAGGCTTATTCTTACGATCAGCCTTATCGCCCACAATTCCCTCTGTTGCAATGAGGGGACAAAGATTGGCTAAACCAAGGCCTCCCTGCATTATATTAGTAGCTAATTAATTTTATTTACAGAGAATAAATACTTTTGTTTGCAACAGAAGTATCAGGCATGAAAAAATTTTCCATTTTCGTGACGTTCTCCATTTTGATTGTTTTATGTTTTTCACAACAAGAAACAATAAATCACAACCGCCTACTTGAGCAATTTCAAAACGCAGAAAAAATTTATCGTACTGCCGATCATTATTCTCAATTAGCCGAAAATGATGAAAGTTGGCAAACCAAAACTGACGAATTATTTGAACAAGCTTTACAAGCATTCAAAAAAATTGAAACCACTTCTTCAAAAAACAGTGAAGATTCTTTATTGTTATTTGTTAAATTAAGATCCGCTTATATTGCATTTTATCTCAATCAGACACAAGCGGCCAAGCATGATTATTTAGCCGCTTTTCGATTGAAGAAAAAGCTCCCGGACGTACAAGATTCATTTTTATTTTTACCCTTGGTATATACTGGTGGTATGTATTATGTAAATCACCAATACGATTCTGCGTATTACTATTATAAAGAAGCAGAAAAAATAAAAAACAATTATAGTGATAAACTTTCCGGCGTTCAACGGTTGTACAATCGGCTTGGCGCAATGTTTTATGAAAACGGCAATTATTTTCAAGCTCAAAATTATTTTGAAAAAGCTATTGCATTAATGCAAACTTCCCAACAGGTAAATGAGGGCTTACTGGCAAACTATCGAATCAACATCGCATCCTGCCTGGTAAAATTAGAAAAATATGAAGCTGCAAGAAAACAATATCAGCAAGTGTTACCCACTGGTTTTTACGCCAATGAAATTTTCCACAACTTAGCCATCATTGATTTACATGAATCAAAATTTACGTCAGCCCTGGCAGCATTGCAAAAAATAAAATATAATAACAACAATAAAATCATACAACTCTACTATAACAAGGCCATGGCATGGGATGGCCTAAAGAATGAAGATTCTACACAATTTTATTTAACTAAAGCGTTGGCAGAAAATAAAAAACGGAATGCCCAGCAAAAAAATATTTCCTATGGTTTGATTATGAAATTTTATGCTGATAAAGCTGTTAAAAATAAGTCGTTCGATACGGCATTAATTTATTATCAAAAAGCATTACAGGCTTTTGACAACAATTTTACATCAAACGAAACAAAACAAAACCCCACTTCATTCAATGGCGTTTTTTCGTATATCAATTTATTTAACACCCTTACATCAAAAGCACACACTTTCAATCTTTTATATCAAAAGGAAAATAACATCGATTATTTAATCAATGCGTTGGCAACTTATAAAACTGCCTTTCAATTAGCAGATTATATAGAAAAAACATACGATTCAGATATTGCCAGGCTATTCCTTGGTAAAATAAAATATACAGCACATAATGAACCTATTGAAATAGGTTTACAGTTATTCAAAAAAACGGGTGACAAAAAATACCTTAACGATAGTTGGCTATTAGATCAAGGCAATAAAGCTTCTCTACTCTCATTACATGCACTGGAAAGTGAAGGCAAAAAGCTTATTAAAAACAATGCGGAATTGCTGGATCAAGAATTATCTTTAAAAAGGAATATCACCCGTTTATCGCTCCAGGCCCAACAAATCAACGATCAAAAACAGTTAGACAATACAAACAAACAGATAAGGGATTTTGAAATTGCATTGTACCAGGTTCAGGAAAAAATCAAAGGACTTCCTGAAATGAAATATTTTACCAAAGCGAAAACAATTCCATCCATTGAAAGTATTCAACAGATCATTAATGATAATGATGCATTACTTTCATTTCATTTATCACCTTCTCACATTATTACTTTTTGTGTCCGAAAAAATACTTCACGATACGTAGAATTCAACTTGACACCTGAGGTAAAACTAACTATTGAAAAATTTAGAAAATCACTGCAAAACACAACAGCCGGCCATAAATACGATGGTGCTGCAGATGCAAAAAAACTTTATCAAATTTTAATTAAACCTGTTTTGGCACAGCTTTCGGGTATCAAGAATTTAATTATCATTCCCGATGATGAACTACACTATATTCCTTTTGAAGCCTTACAAGATGAACAAAACAATTATTTAATCAGTCATTTTGCTATTCAATATATTTATTCAGCCTCATTAATACAAAAAACATCGATCAAGGGATTATCCGATTCCATTTTAAGTTTTGCCCCATTTGCTTCTGCAGCATATCAATCTGAAAATAGTGGACAATTATTTGACAGGATTCAATATTCAAAAGAAGAAGTTAATGCCACAAAAGGGAAAATATTCCTTGACACTGCTGCAACAAAAAAGCATTTTCTTCAATATGCAAATCGTTACCCGGCCATTCACCTGGCTACACATGCACAAGTTGATAATGAAAATACCGACGGTTCTTTTATCGCATTTTATCCTGATGACTCAGATAACTTACTGTACACAAAAGAAATTTACAACCTGCAACTCGATTCAACTGATTTAATAATATTAAGTGCTTGTGAAACCGGAGCGGGGCAATTAGTAAAAGGAGAAGGTATCATGAGTTTATCCCGTGCTTTTGCTATTGCCGGCTGCCCGAATATTGTTGCTTCTCTTTGGAATGCAACGGATAAAACAACAGCATTTATTACACGTCAATTTTATTTTTATTTACAAAAAGGATTCACAAAAACAGCAGCACTCAGACAAGCTAAAATTGACCTTTTACAAAATAAAAAAATACCGCCAGCCTTACACACTCCCAACCATTGGGCTCATTTAATTTATATCGGTGATTATGAAACTACACCACAAAATGGTAAAACCATTCGTATCTTATTTGGTCTTGGTATAATTTTGATTCTTGCCTTTTTGTTTTTCTTAATCAAATCAAAACTCGATCGTTCTTAAAAAGTTATACACTTTTAATGTTTTTTCTTGCCTATTTGAAATGAACGGGAAATATTGAAACCGAATTGAATATCGCCTTTACCCCATCGATTTGTTGTCTCCAGTAAAAAAACTTTCTCATTCATACCAATAGCATTGGTAAAATGAAGCTGAAAAACATGGCCGCCTGTTTCAATATCGAAGCCAATAGAAAGTGGGTTTTGTGTGCCATCAATTGGATTGGGGTTAATCCTATAATAATAATCGACATTCATTGATACCCGGTTGCTGAGTTTAATCCTGGCGCCGGCACCAATGGCAAATAAATCATTGGGATCATCTACCGTTGGCACTAAATTCCGGTGTACTACTGTAGGCATGACTTGCAAAGAAATGCTTTCACTCAGCTTGGAACCTAAAATCAATTGGCCATAAAAACCCATCCTGGAAGTGAAATATTCTTTTTGAGTTGTGTCTGTAATTTTTAACGTGGAAAGACTGGTTCCGCCGACTAACAATACTGAAAAGGGTAATGACTTAGGCCCTTTGGACTGGTGTATTATCCTGTACTTGGCAAATCCGTCTAATTCTTTTTTATTGGTACTTCGGCCTACGCCAATCATTAAATTTTTTGCCAATCCAAAATCAAATCCCATTCGCATGGTAGCATTATCCAGGCCAAACAATTCAGACAATCCCTTGTTCACATTCCCGAACCTGTGCAGAATACGGAAATCCATAACGCCCGGGCGAATAACTTCCATACTATGACTCATAATAACTCTGCTGGATTTGAATGCATAGTTCACAAA
Source organism: Chitinophagaceae bacterium (assembly GCA_020437365.1). Lineage (GTDB taxonomy): Bacteria > Bacteroidota > Bacteroidia > Chitinophagales > Chitinophagaceae > JJ008. The sequence goes on from JAGQWM010000033.1 coordinate 23,937, forward strand.
TTCTTTCTTAGGTTTTTCTTCCGTGCCAACCAGGCTTAACAAATCTTCCTCTTGTGCATTGCCGACAAAGGAGATTGATAACATACAAATGACAAAGTAAATCCGGTGTAAGTTTTTCATTTTAGCAGGTTTAGTGTTTAAAAAATTATTTATTGCAAAGGTTCCAGCAAGCAAGCCACTTGAATACTGACTACTTTGGCAATATTGTTTTTCACTATTTTGGGAATCGTTATTTTATAATCTGCTAACGCCACCGTAAAATTGGCATCAGTTTTCAATTGATTCCCGTTTACAACAATATTGCCTTCCGTTTCTACAGGTTGTGATTCACCATGAATTGTTAGCGTTCCTTTTACTTTTGCTTTATACGTTCCGTTTTTAGCATAGTCAATCGAACTATTATTCAGCACCTCCCCTTTGAAAATAGCTTTCGGGTATTTATGGCTTTCGAGGTAATTTTCATTGAAATGCTCTTGCATCAAGGCTTTTTCAAATTCAAATCCTTTCATTAAAACGGCAAACTGTATATTCCCTGATTTTGTATCCAATACAGCCGTTACACTTTTATTGAGTGCTTCAATATTTTCTAATGAGGCTTTGGAGAAAAAAGTGATTTTACCATTTTTAGTAAAATATTTTGTTTGTGCATTTACAAACTGTTGAAGAGTCATCATGATGACAATTAATAACATTATTCTTTTCATTGTTTTATATTTTAGTGATTGAAAACTTTTTTAATCCTGTATGACGCATCTGTTCAGAATAACATCAGACCCCAATAGTTCATCAGCATTGAACCCGGTACAGGCTCCTTTTACCGACACATATACACCTTCTTTTAAATGTTGAATATCATCCTGATGGTCAGCGTCCATACTACACCTGACAGAAGACATGCTTGCAGCATCACCCAGTACCAATGAATAATTATTAGCAAGGTCTTTTTCGATAGCTTTTAATTGGCCTTGTACCGAAATAATTTTGTCGAGGTATAAGGCGTTCGCTGCTTTCTCATCTTTTTCAAATTCTTGGATTAACTCACCTGACTTAAATTTCACATCTGCCCGAACCCGGCTGAGGTCTTTTACTTTCCTGTTGAATTCCATATAAGCATACAGTCCACCAGACAAGGCCAGAATAATAATTGACAGGATGATGATTTTTTTCTTTTTCATGATTTTAAATTTTAATTATCAATACTGCCTGCATCGATCCAGGCTTTTATTTGTTGTATAGCACAAGCACTCATTTTATTTCCGCCTTGAGGCATGGGCGAAAACCCCGGTGTATGATTGATGGCCCCATGTAATTTTCCATTTAATGCTACAGTTTTTACTGCTGCATAACCGGAGAGTGAAATATTGCCGGATGGTGCTCCTCCGCTGTGACAACCCAGGCAACCGTTTGCTTGCAGTAATGGGACTACGGTTCCACTATAGCTCACATTTTCTGTATTACAATTCAGATCTGTCGGGTTTATCAATTCATCTTTATCATAATAACACGCCGCGAATACAGCCGATAAAAGAATAATAAGTAGGCCAGCTTTTTTCATATTAATTATTTAATGCCCCTGCGGCTATCCAGTTTTCTATTTGTTGTATTTCACAATCGGATAATTTATTTCCGTTTTTGGGCATAGGCGAAAATCCCGGGGCATGATTGATAGCACCCCATAATTTTCCATCATCAACTTTTGCCTTAATTCCGGCATACGTACTCAGGTCAATGCCCCCGGCAGGTGTAGTGCCGCTATGGCAACCCTGACATTTATTGGTCATAATATTTTGCACCGCTCCACTAAATGTAAAATTGGAAGCATCACAAAGTTCCTGGCAAACTAAATCCTGTGCACCTTGCAAAATCCAATTATAGATCAATGCTTTTTGATCATCTGTTAATGCCAGATTGGGAGATGGCGGCATCCGCTTCCGCAAATCAGTCTCAACAATACTTTCATATAAGTCGCTGTTGAAGGGCCTGCCAGGTCTTACATCAGCCGTTGCCATAACGGATTGGTAAGAAGTTAAAATCACTCCATCCTGATGTGAAGCTGCATCATGACAACCACTCATAGCACAATTGGATAATAAAATAGGTAAGACCTGTTGTTGAAAATATACTTTATTCGAATCGCAGGGCGCAGCGCCGCCGCCTGTACCGCCACCACCGGAGCCACCGCCACCGTTACCGCCACCTCCACCACTTCCACCACCATTTGTAGCAACGTTGGGTATTTCATGCTTACAGGAATAGGCAAAAATGCCAAAACAAAATAGCAAGAAGAGTATTGAAAAAAATTGAATCCGTTTCATAAACAAGTATTTACTTTAATAGCGTTTTTGCTATAAATAAGTAAATGCTCGCAGAAGAAATGTAACCGGGAATTTGGTTTTTTTAGGATGCTATCAAAAGTGTAAGTACTATTAGCGATTTAATTTTTTCACTTTACGTATAAAGCTGTCTGTTACTTTATTGTAATATAAATGTGAAGGGTCCTTTTTTATCTTTTCTAATAAATCAAGTGCTTTATCAAAATCTTTGTGGCGGATATACACCAAAGCAAGATAAAATTCAGTTTCATCTTTAAATTGGGGTTTGCCTGATTGATTATTGAATACCATCAATTGCTGAAAAGATTGAATAGCACTATCTGATTGATGCAATTCGATAAAGGACATCGCCCTGGCAAATAATTCTGTTGCGGTAAAACTACTATCCGGTTGTATCCGAATTACTTCTTTGAATTGTTTAGCTTTATAGTCACGGACAATTGCCGACGTATTTGCCTGGCCTGCCCGGTTGGTTGTCATTTCGTAAGGTTGATAATGGGCCAGAAACAATTTTTCAGGAGTTATGTGAAAATAATGATACGTCATGTAGCCGCCAAATACCAACAATACTGCAGCCGCAATGCCCATGGCCATACGCCTGATTTTTCGCTGCATAGGTATAATTTTAGCAACTTGCTGTTCTTCTTTCATTTGTTTTCTTACTGTTTTCACTTGCTCCTGCAAACCATATAGCTTGATGGAAGCTCTTGTCATTTTCAGGTTTTCCAAAGCCGTTTTTAATGCAGCATCATTTGCCAACGCATTTTCAATTGCTGCTTGCTCTGATGTTGAAAGTTCTCCATCGAGATATTGCACCAGCTTTTCATCCATATTTGTAGCATTATGATCCATGTAGCATATTTTTCAAGGTTATTTTTAAAGGTGGATTTTCGTTAATCATTTTTTCCAGTGCTTTCAGGCATTTATATTTTTTATTACGTACGACCTGTTCATTTTCATAATCAGTTTGTTCAGTGATTTCTTTCATTGATAAATTTTCGTAGTAAAAAAGCAATAATATTTTTTTACAATTTTCACCCAAATCGCTTACTAATTTTAAAATGGCGGCTTTTTCCTCTCTTTCTACCATCAACCGACTCATATCGGCTGTAGTTTGATCTTTTTCATTTTCATATTTTTCTTCACGGGCCAGTGTTCTTCCTCTTTTTTTCAATTCATTCAACCAGGCATGACGGTTCAAAGCATACAAAAAAGTCTTTATGGTCGATTCCTCTCTGAATTTATTTTTTTGCACCAAATCAATAAAAAGAACAATTACTTCCTGAAATATATCTTCAGCATCCTGTATGTTTCCGCTATTATTCAGTACATACCAGCTCAGGCTATCAAAATAGCTTTGATACAATACCCTGACTGCTTTATCCAGTTTATGTCTATCTCGGATATCTGCCAACAGTTCCGAATCCGGGAAGTTTCTGACTACCTCCATATTTAATTCGTAAATTTGTACAAGTAAATACGTAAAATGTAACCTAAACTAAGATTTTTTTGACAACCCGACCAACAAAAAAATTATAACCCTAAACTATGAACATTCTTTAACCTTTTTTGGCAATGAAATACTTTGAACTTTTTGATATTCCTATTCAACTTTCGGTAAATACAAA
>JAGQWM010000034.1 GCA_020437365.1 Chitinophagaceae bacterium
TTACCTTAAAACTTCGGAAGCCAATTATTCCCCTGCAGATAGTATAACTTTGCAGGCCGAATGAGTTTTGCTTTTCAGACAAATCAACCAATTTTTCAAATATAAACCCTCAACCTTGAAATAAGCCATCAATATTTTGGTGAATTTCATTGGAAAAAAAAATATACAAATGAAAAAAATAATGATTCCTTTTTTAGCCGTTTTAGTATTCACTGCTTGTAATCATCAAAAAGAAAAAAATACAACCGGCCAAGCCACTACTGAAGACAGCCTGATGAAAGCCATTGACGAAGGGCATATTTACGGCATGGCCCGCATGGCCAAATTGCACCGGTCGCAGCAGGCTGCCCAAAGAATGATTGACTCCATTTATGCTTTGCCATCTAATCAAAAACAAGCCGCCGAAGGATTAGTAAATAAATTAAATGAAACACTAAACAACCTGACAACTGCCGAAGCCGCCATGAATAAATGGATGGATGAATTCAATATGGACTCGGCCAAAGGCAACCAAAGCGAAAGAATCAAATACCTGAAAGAAGAAAAAAGAAAAGTAGAAGAAATGAAAAATGCGTTTATCAATAGTTTGCAACAAGCCGATTCTTTATTGACACCTCAATAAGAAATGCTGATTATTCACCTGAAATTACTACGCCAAACTGCCGCAGGTGATGTAGTGCATGCTTGTGTAAGAGCTGTACATTTTGTTCAAAATTCAATTCACCAAAAAATGGATTGAGAATAACCATGGTAGGATTTTTTTCATACACTTCGAAAAAATAAATTAACTCTTCCTGCAAACGGCCAATGGCGGCTTGCACAGTTTTGTATCGAAGTGGTGCGGGTTCTTCAGCCATCAAAACATTTTTTGTATTTTCTTTAAATGGTTTTTCACTCATCATAAATTCAAGATACAAAGGAAGTTTATCGGCCGGTGTAACAGTTTTTTCGATTTTCAAACGGCCATTGGCATTTCGCAACGCATCAAGTGCAAAATGTTCAATCATTTGTTGCACATTCATTTTGCCCCAACGGGGTGTTGTTTCCGGGTCTAACCGTTGCAAATAGGTCACCAATCGGGTACGTAGAAAATTTTCCTTTTCGATGCTCATGTTTTGGGGGTTGAAAATTTCGATTTACGAATGGTTTTATTGAAACAGCAATTTTGATTTCTCTATTGCATCCGATAAACTTTACATTATCCTTTTATCAATTTCGGAGCAAAGTGCTGCAAATATTTCCGCTACAGAACCTTCGCCTTTGATGGCATAAAATTTTTCTTCTTTTTTATAATAATCGGCTACCGGTTGGGTTTCGTTGTTATATACTGCGAATCTTTTGCGAATGACTTCTTCGTTTGTATCATCGCTTCGGCCCGAAGTTTTTCCTCTTTCCAGTAATCTTTTTATCAACTCTTCTTCGCTGACTTGCAAAGCCAGCACGGCATCAAGTTGCATTTCTTTAAGGTCGAGCAATTTATCGAGAGCTTCAGCCTGGGCAACCGTTCGGGGAAAACCATCGAACAAAAAACCTTTGGCATCTTTGTGTTTTTCAAAAAACGAATCGACCATACCGATAACGACTTCATCAGGTACCAGCTTACCACGGTCCATAAATTTTTTGGCTTCAATACCTAAAGGTGTTTTCTGGGCAATTTCTTCTCTTAATAATTCACCGGTGGAGATATGAAATACTCCGTATTTAGCGACCAATTTATCAGATTGTGTGCCTTTTCCACTGCCGGGAGGGCCAAATAATACTAAATTAAACATAAGCAATTTCTCATCTTTGCGTGCCGACAAATATAACGTACAGCAGTTAGTTTCTCAACCCGGGCAAATAATTTATACTTGTCGCAATTTTTTTAATCAATTTGTTAAAATAAACGAAATGGTATTATACAAAAAATCTTTTAGTTTGGGAATAACGTATATTAGGTAAATACTCCATTATGAAAAAATATCTTCAATACACGGCTATTTGTTTGCTGGCTTGCCTGTTGCAACAATGTAGCTATTCTCAAAACAATAAAGATGCTGAAAATACAGCAACAAAGTCAAATACTACGAAAAAGAACCCGGTTTATTCTACCACGGATACGGCACAACTCAAATTAACAGATGCTGAATGGAAAAAAATCCTGCCGGCCCGGGTGTATGAAATTGCCCGCTTGAAAGGAACGGAAAGGCCATTTTCCAGTATTTATGAAAATTTCAAAGAAAAAGGCACTTATTATTGTGCTGTTTGTGGTAATCCTTTGTTCCAGAGCGATACAAAATTTGAGAGCAATTGCGGCTGGCCCAGTTTTTTTGAGCCTATTAGTAAAGGCAGCATCATTTACCAACAAGACAATAGCCACGGCATGTCGAGAACCGAAGTGATTTGCGGCCGCTGTCATTCTCATTTAGGGCATGTATTTCATGATGGCCCGCCACCAACCGGCCTGCGTTACTGTATCAACGGTGTGGTACTCAATTTTTCCAAAGCCCAAAAAGCGGCTGATAACTATAAAAACAAGAAAAAAGCCGATTAAATAACGAATTGTTTTTCGCTCTATCCTGATTTTTTATCGGGATTTTTTTTCTAAGCAGGTTGCAATGGATAAATTTACCTTTCAAACTTCTGTGATGAAAAAGATAAGAATTATTTGCCTGGCTATTTTTTCCATTTGCTTTTTTACGGCAAAATCTTTTGCCCAGATAAACAGTAGCCAGGTTATGCCATTGGATCCCAAGGTAAAAATCGGCAGGCTGGCCAATGGGCTTACCTATTATATACGGCATAATAACCTACCGGAAAAAAGAGTGGAAATGCGGCTTGTTGTCAATGCCGGTTCGGTACAGGAAGATGATGACCAGCACGGCCTGGCACATTTCATGGAGCACATGAATTTTAATGGCACCAAACATTTTCCCAAAAATGAACTGGTGAGTTACTTGCAAAGTATTGGTGTAGAATTTGGCGCCGATTTGAATGCTTATACCAGTTTTGACCAAACAATTTATATACTTCCCGTACCGACTGATAAACCCGAACTGGTACAAAAAGGATTGGAAATATTGGAAGACTGGGCACATAATGCTTTATTAGATTCTGTAGAGATAGAAAAAGAGAGAGGCGTTGTCATAGAAGAATGGCGAATTTCCCGCGGTGCCGATGAGCGGATGATGAAACAAACCTTGCCAATAGAATACAAGGGGTCAAAATACGCCGACCATATTCCCATTGGTACCAAAGCCAGTCTCGACAATTTTAAACAAGATGCCTTGCGCCGTTTTTATAAAGATTGGTATCGCCCGGATTTGGAAGCCATCGTTATTGTAGGTGATATTGATGTAAATGAAATGGAACAAAAAATCATTGAGCAGTTTTCAACAATACCGATGCCCGAATCGCCAAGAGAAAAAATAGATTATGAAGTACCTGATTATGACGAGCCTTTGATTACCGTAGCCAAAGACAAAGAAAATGCTTTTTCGACTGTGCGGTTGATGTACAAAAAAGATAAAAAGCCCGAAACCACCGTTGGAGATTATTCGCAATATATCAACCGGAATTTATTTACCGGTATGCTCAACAATCGGTTAAGAGAATTGACCTTACAACCCAACCCGCCTTTTGTCAACGCATTTTCGTATTATGGTGGTAGTTATGCCCGCACCAAAGACGCCTTCGAAGTGGCTGCCAATACCAGCGATACCGGCATGGCACATTCATTATATACACTGCTGCAAGAAAACAGGAGAATCCTCTTACATGGATTTACGCAAAACGAATTGGACTTGCAGAAAAAACAAATGATTAGTTTTTACGAAAGAATATTTAATGAACGAGAAAAAGAAGAATCTTATAATTACGTGGACGAATACGTCAATAATTTTTTATACGACGAACCTATTCCGGGCATAGAATGGGAATATGATTTTGTGAAACAATACCTGAATCTTGTTACATTAAAAGACATCAATGAACTGGCGCCGGAATGGATTACACAGAAAAATTTGGTAGTGGTTTTGAATGCGCCTGACAAAGCCGATGTAAAAATTCCTACTGAAGAAACCATTAAAAAAATATTTTCAGCAGTAGCGATGGCCAAAATTCCGGCTTATGAATCCAGGGCACTGGCCACTTCATTAATGGACGATTCAAAATTGAAAAAAGGAAAAATTGTAGATACAAAAAGCAATAACAAACTCGGCATTACTACTTTGCATTTATCCAACGGCGCTACGGTGGTTTTAAAACAAACGAATTTCAAAAACAATCAAATACTTTTTCGAGCCTTTAGTAATGGTGGCCACTCATTGGTAAAAGACAAAGATTTCTATTCTGCCATTTATGCCGATCAAATAATAGAACAAAGCGGCATCGGCAATCTCAATGCCATTGATTTGGGCAATTTACTGAAAGGGAAAAACACCAATGTGTCGCCTTATATTACGCAATACAGAGAAGGGCTGAATGGTTCATCCACTCCTTCAGAACTGAAAACATTATTTCAATTAATTTACCTCTATACCACATCACCCAGGAAAGATTCCATAGCTTTTCATTCCTTTATTACGAGGGGCAAACAATATTTTGCCAACCTGAATGCGAATCCGCAAATTTATTTTAGTGGCGAATTTCAAAAACTAATGTCACAAAATCATCCGAGAGCCGTTGGCATTCCCCAGCCATCTGACCTTGATAAAATAGATCTTGACAGAACACTTGCAGTTTATAAAGAACGATTTGACAATGCCGGTGATTTCACTTATTTCTTTGTAGGTTCTTTCGATGAAGATTCCATTCAATCGTATATTGAAAAATACATTGGCAGCCTGCCTTCCACTCATAAAAAAGAAAATTTTAAGGATTTGGGTATTCGGCCACCGAAGGGGTTGGTCAAAAAAGAATTTCATAAAGGCAGCGACCCGAAAGGCACCGTTTATATTGACTTTACACAACCGGCTCCTTATTCGGCAAAAGATGCTTTTACGCTCAGTTGCCTGAGTGATATTATGAACATCAAACTGATAGAACAACTCCGCGAAGAAAAAAGTGATGTATATGGCATTTCTGTCAGTGGCACTTTTTCCCGTGTGCCTGTATCGGCATCCGAATTTACCATTGCATTTCCCTGTGCACCGGAAAAGATAGACACTTTGAAAACAGCCATTTTTGCAGAGCTGCAAAATATTATGGATAATGGTATTACATCAGAAGACCTGAATAAAATTAAAGAACAAAAAACCAGGAGATTGGAAGTTGATGTAAAACAAAACCGTTTTTGGATTGATAATTTGTACACTGATTATTTATATGGTACAAATCCCGAAGAAATTTTGAACAGGCAAAAACAAATTGACAATCTTACTTCAGATATGATTCAACAAGTGGCCAAAAAATACATTAATCTGAAAGCCTATATTCTGGCTACGCTGAAACCGGAAGCAACAGAAGATGCGCCCAAGAAAAGTTTTTAGCAATAAACGATTATGAAAATTTTTCGCCTCTTTGTTTTTTTTATTTTATCGGTTATTGCCGTTATTGCTTTGCTATGTTTCCTATTGCCAACGCAACAAACGATTAGAAAATCAATTGTCATTAATACATCAGACACTAGTTTATACCAAGCGTTGCAACACCTGCGCAATGTTGAAAAAATAATGGTTTGGAGTCAACAGGACTCAACCGCTGTTTACCAGTATTCTCCAACTGATGACAGCATTGGTTCTTTTAGTTCCTGGAAAGGAGATCCTTTTTTATCCGGAGAAGGGAAAATATCGATTACAGGTTTAGTGCCTTATAAATTAATACAACAAAAAATTGATTTCACCACGCCGAAGAAAGGAACAGCCACTGCGAGTTTCCACTTGCAACCTATTGAAAAAAATGAAACTAAAGTAACCTGGCAGTTTTCATTGTCAACACCACGTCCCCGCAATATTTTTAATTTGTTTGCCCATATAGAAGATAAAATGGGCACCGATATTGAAAAAGGCTTACAACGTTTGAAGAAAATAATGGAAGCCAAAGATTCGGTGGAAGAAGAGAAGGTTATCAATAAATAAAAGGCACTAACATTTTCGTTTTCTTCGCATATTCTTCGTAGCCGAGTCCATATTTATCGGCGAGGTATTTATCTAATTTAGGTGCATTATAAAATGCAAAAAAGCAAAACAAAAATGCCGGAATAACCACTGCCACCCCATTTCTTGTTATCAGGGCAAATGCAATGACCCAAAGTAAGTCGCCAAAATAATTGATATGCCTCGCATATTTAAAAAAACCTTGTGTATAAATTTTTCCTTTATTCGCCGGGTTTTTCTTCCATTGATAACGCAATAATTCGCCACCGGTATTCAATACTGAGCCGCCTACAAACAATAACATAGCCAAATAATCTAACCAGTCGATAGGTGTAGTAGTAGGTAATACCAATACTGAAAATCCTATATAATATAAAGCGAATGCGAAGGGAACGCTGATACTTTCTTCCCAGGGAATTTTTCTTTTCAGAAAAACCAGCATCATCAATGATAAACGGAAAAAAGTGATGACAATAAAAATAAAAATGAGCCATCGTCTGGGTTCACTGTTGGCAGCATTTGTCCAATGTAATTTTCCGGCTATCCAATCACCTTCCTGCCGAAATAATATCCGGTAAGAAAGCCATAATAAAATTATTTCTATGAGATGAATGAGTATTTTTTGGGGAATGCTCTTGGATTTTTGGCCATACAAATCCATTGTTCTTTTTTATAAAGCTAAATAAAATTGAGGTAAATGGGTGTGATTGTTTTTTGACTAACAAAAATAAACACAAATTGTTATCATAGTTTTCCAACTTTTTATGGAATGTAATAGCATTCTTCATCATATAAAAAATGACCAAAGCACTATTATTAGTTATTCTAATTCCCACCTTGCATTCGTATGGACAAAACAATATTCCATCCCGGAATATTTCTATGAGTAACCAAGACACAATTACGTATATTCAAAAAGGAATTGAATTTATTAAACAAGTAGAAAGACAGTCTTTAAGGAATTCAAAATTTATATTATCAAATAAGCCCGTCTCTCCTGTATTAATCATTGCCTCGGTAATCTTCTGGTAGATACTGCAACATTTACTAAAGATGAATTGATTTTTTTAAAAGCACAGCAATTTATTTCAATACCCCTATGGAAACAAAAACATTTTCCAAACATTAATCTAATCAATTTAGATTCACTTAAAGCAATGTCAACAGGTAATTTAAATTGGTGGGATTTTTTTTATGAAAACGTTGGGAGAGAATACAGCATTTTTTCATTCCCTCTCTTTTTAAGAAATTACACATATTGTATCTTCTATTCAGACAATAATTGTGGACTTTTATGTGGACAAGGCATGCTTTCTTTATATAAAAAAGAAAATGACAAATGAGTGGTTGTTAAATTTTACTGCTTTTGGATAAGTTAGGTAATAGATTTTTACCACAAGTAAATTAAATAATGTATCAATGAAATACCTTTACTATATGAAATACTTATTAATTCTTTTACTTTTCTCGAATTTCATTTATGCTCAACCCAATATAAATTATTCCGGTTATACAAATGTTTGGGTTAAAAGAAAAAATCCGAATAGTAAAAGCTGGATACCAAATGAAGTTTTCTCTATTAAAAAAAAATCCGCCTTCAATAAATGTGACAAGAATGATTTAACAATTTTAATTCCAGACAGTAACAAAGTATTCAACAAAGTAAATGACGGATATATTTTATGTTATTTGATAAACAATACACTTGACACATTTTTAATTGACAGATGTGATGCAACAATTTTTCCAGCAGAAACGCAAATACTTGTAAATGGGATTTGGCAAAAATTTCAAATTAGCAGAGGCTCTTCATGTGGCAACAGTTACTTTAAATCACGTCTGCCACCTAAATCTTATTATACAATATGGATTCATCGCCCTACAGAAGGTAATAACCCAACTTTATTCAGGTTAAAATTAAATTTGAATAACAAAGCTTATTACTCAAATCCCTGTTCGCTAATGTTACCAATTGAAGCAATACAAAATGCCGGACAATCAATAAAGCATTAAACATTGTAACAAACAAAATTTTTATAGTTTTCAACTAATAATCCATTTTCACAAAGTCTATAAGACACTATTTCACCAAACTGACAATCCTCACCAATGCCCATTCAAATAATGAAAAAGAAATAGTTCTAATTTTTCTTTAAGTTTATTGCCCAAATCGACTATAATGAAAAATATAATTCTCCTGTTTTCTGCACTTTTCTTTTGTACTATCAATTTTGCCCAAAAAAAATGGACGGCCGACGGGCAGGTTTCGCTTGACCAATTCAGTAGTTGGCAACCCCGCAATATTGGCCCGGCCGGAATGAGTGGCCGTATCGTAGCCATTGATGTGGTAGAAAAAGATCCTTCTATTATTTACCTCGGTGCTGCTTCGGGTGGTGTTTGGAAAACAGAGAATAGCGGTGCCAGTTGGACGCCTGTTTTCGATAAAGCTCCCATTCAAAATATCGGCGCCATTGCCATTCAGCAATCCAACCCCGATGTGGTTTGGGTCGGTACCGGCGAAGGCAACCCGAGAAATTCTTTGAATATTGGTAAAGGCATTTATAAAAGTTTGGATGCCGGAAAAACCTGGACACTAATGGGGCTGGAAAAAACCCGAAACATTCACCGGGTACGCATCGACCCCACAGACCCAAATACCGTTTATGTAGCAGCTATCGGTAATCCTTATGCGCCACATTCCGAAAGAGGCGTTTTTAAAACAACCGATGGCGGACAAACCTGGAAAAGAATTCTTTTCGTCAATGATACTACCGGCTGTGCCGAATTGGTGATGGATCCTTCCAATCCCAATAAATTAATAGCTTGTATGTGGCAGCACTATCGCCAACCCTGGCGTATGCAAAGTGGTGGGCCCGGTGGTGGTTTGTACATCACGATTGATGGCGGCAAAAACTGGAAAAAATTGACTGAAAAAGAGGGGATGCCCAAAGGAGAACTCGGCCGTATCGGACTGGCTTTTTCCCGCAGTATGCCATCGAGAGTGTATGCAAAAATAGAAGCCAAAAAAAATGGTTTCTACCGAAGCGATGATGGTGGTTTCACCTGGGAGCTTGTCAATGACAAACCCAATGAAGTTACAGACCGACCTTTTTATTTTCAGGAAATTTATGTGGACCCTTCCAATGAAAACCGCATTTACGATATTCATTCCATCGTAACATATAGTGAAGATGGAGGCAAAAATTTTAAAACCATGTTGCCATATTATGGTATTCATCCCGACCACCAGGCCTGGTGGATCAATCCGCATGATGCCAATTATATTATCGAAGGCAATGACGGCGGTATCGGTATTAGTCGCGACAGGGGCAAGACCTGGGTTTTCGATAGCAAAATTCCGGCCGGCCAGTTTTATCATATCAATGTGGATGATGCCATTCCCTATCATGTCATGGGTGGCATGCAGGATAATGGCAGTTGGCTGGGGCCTGCTTATTCTTGGATTGGCGGTGGCATTCGTAATTATGATTGGAGCAATATCGGTAGTGGCGATGGTTTCGATGCCATGCCCGACCTGACTGATGCCGATTGGGTGTATAGCATGAGCCAGGAAGGGAACCTCGGCAGGTTCAATTATAAAACAGGTGAACGTTGGAATATCAAACCGCCTTATTTAAAAGAAGATATTAAAAATGCATACCGGTTCAACTGGAATGCTGCGCTGGCACAAAATCCTTTTCATAAAAGTTCTATTTATTTCGGTAGTCAATATCTGTTGCGTAGCAATGACAAGGGAGTGAGTTGGAGCATTTTGTCGCCCGACCTGACAACAGATGATTCTGCCAAAATAGATCAAAGTACTACGGGCGGTTTAACGCTCGACATGACCGGTGCCGAAAATTATTGTACCATCATTTCCATTGCGCCTTCTCCTGTACAGGAAGGTGTAATTTGGGTAGGTACTGATGATGGGAATGTACAACTTACCCGCGACGATGGTAAAACCTGGCAAAATTTCCGTGGCAAAATTCCCGGGATGCCAACCGGTTGTTGGATTCCGCAAATCAAAGCATCAACCTATCATGCAGGTGAGGCATTCGTAGTAGCCAACGATTACCGCCGTGGCGATTTTACACCTTATATTTTTCGCACAACAGATTTCGGCAAAACATGGACCCGCATTATCGACGATAAAAAAGTAATCGGTTATGCTTTATCCCTTATCCAGGATCCGGAAGAACCCAACCTGATTTTTGTTGGCACCGAACAAGGCCTTTGGGTTAGTTTAGATAATGGTGATAGTTTCCAACAATGGAAAAATGGTTATCCTTCCGTGTCCACCTACGATTTAGCAATCCAGGAAAGAGAAGCCGACCTCGTTATTGCTACATTCGGCCGTGCCATTTGGATTCTTGATGACATCAGGCCATTAAGAGAGTTGGCCGCCCACAAAGGAATACTTACGAAAACACTCACTGTTTTTCCATCGCCGGAGGCGTACCAGGCACAATACAATGCAGCCAAAGGATATGAATGGAGTACGATGGGCTTGTACCAGGCTCCTAATAAAAACAGCAATGCCGAGGTTTCATTTTTTATCAACCAACAGGAAAAAATTAAAAATGATTCCGTCCATATTAAAATCTATGATAGTGAAAATAATAATATCCGAAATTTAGATTGGAAAGTAACGATTGGGTATAACCGAAATTATTGGGGTATGCATGAAAAAGATATTCGCCGGATTGGCGCCCCCAAACCCAAACCACATACGCCGGAGCCACGGGGTTTTGAAGTACTGCCCGGCCGCTATAAAATTGTAATGGAATTCAAAGACAAAAAAGATTCCACTTTCATAACCGTTAAAGACGATCCGAGGCTGGGCAACCGGAATGCCATCAAACTGGCACAAAGAAAAATGTATCTCCCATTGCAGCAATACGGTGAAAAAATTACAACCGGCATGGATCAAATCAGGGAAAGCCAGGAAGTTTGTTCCAAAATATTGACGCAATTGAAAGATTTAAGTGGCGACAATATTGATTCACTGAAAAAACAAACTTTGTCCATGCAGCAAAAAATGCAGGAAATCCAGGATAAAATTTTTGGTAAAACTTATCACAAACAAGGCCGGTTCAGCGATAATTTAATGACCGTTATGAAAGCGTATCGCAATGCTGCGTATGCTATTTCGAGCAAAGATGTTGCGCCCGGTGCACAAGAAGAACAATTGGTTGCGATGGCCAAAAAAGAAATTGATAATGTCGTAAAAGACATCAATGAGTTTTATGCCAATGACTGGAAAACATATCGCCAGTTGGTGGAAAACACCAAATTAGATTTATTTAAAACCTATCAACCGATAGAATAAACAAGCATTGCTATGTTAAAATTCAACAAAGGATTTTGGATTGCCATCATTACCGGCATTATTGCTGTGGTGGTTGGTGCGGGCATTACCTTTTTTACAACTGACCCTTCCGACAGGTATGTCGGATTAATCATGTTAGCCATTTTTGCTGGTATGTTTTATCTTTTTTATCGATTGTTTTTTAAAACCATTTTGAATAACCGACGTTTACAAAAAACAGGCATTTCTTCCAAGGCAAAAATTTTGGCCGTAACGGATACCGGTGTTACCATTAATAATAATCCGCAAGTGAAACTGACTTTGGAAATAAAAAACGTTGCCGGAAAAATATATACAGCCGATGCCAAAGTATTAGTATCCCGAATTCATCCTGATGCCTACCGCGAAGGCATGGAAGTACCTATAAAAGTGGACCCTAAAAATGAAAAAAACATTGCACTCGATTTTACCGGATCTTCTGCCACGCAACAAGCGTCGCCGGAAAAAATAACTGCCATGAAGGATGAACTTACGGCTTTAAAAACCGAGCAGGAATCTATTTCTAATACCGGCAAACAAGCCAAAGCCATTATAAAAAAATATACCTGGCTCGGGGCCTATGTAAATGGCGAAAACCCATATGTGGAATTGGAACTGGAAGTTTTGCCCGACTACGAACCGGCTTTTTCAGGCAGAACAAAAGGGGTAATTGCCAAAGAATCAGTACCTAAGTACCAGCCGGGAAAAGAAATTTTTGTAAAGTACGACCGCTACGATAAAACCAAAATTGCCATTGACCATTCTGCCTGATTTATCTGCATCAATTCCGTTATTTTTGCAACAAATACAGAGGCATGAAATTGTCGAATTTAGCGGAAACATTAATTGGTTCAGAAATTGTAAAACTCGGTGGAGAAATTAAAGAAAAAATTCGCCGGGGCGAACGCATTTACAATTTTACTGTCGGTGATTTTAATCCCGAAATTTTTCCGATTCCCAAAGAACTGGAAGATGGAATTGTAGAAGCTTATCGGCAACATTACACCAACTATCCTACTGCCGAAGGCAATCTCGATTTGCGGGAAGCCATTCACTCTTTTATGAAAGATGAAGCCGGTCTCGATTATGGCATCAATGAAATTTTAGTGGCTTCCGGTGGCCGCCCGTTAATTTATGCACTCTATCTTTCCGTTTGCGATAAAGGCGATAAAATTATTTATCCTGTTCCATCATGGAATAATAATCATTACACACATTTTGTAGAAGGCGAACACATTGTGATAGAAACCAAAGCTGAAAATAATTTTATGCCATCGGCAGCAGATTTTCAGCCGTATATCAAAGATGCCACCATGATTTCTTTGTGTTCACCACAAAACCCAACCGGTACTACATTTAAAAAAGAAACACTGCAATCAATTTGTGAATTGGTACTTGCTGAAAATAAAAGAAGAGGTGACGGGCAAAAAAAATTGTATTTGTTGTACGATCAAATGTATTGGCAATTGACCTATGGTTCTATTGAGCATTATGATCCGGTGAGCATTGTTCCGGAAATGAGAGAGTACACTATTTTCATTGATGCGATTAGTAAATGTTTTGCAGCAACCGGCGTTCGTGTGGGTTGGTCGATGGGACCGGCTCATGTCATAGCCAAAATGCGAATGATACTGACCCACGTTGGTGCCTGGGCACCAATGGCCGGACAAAAAGCCGTAGCCAGATTTTTAGGCAACCGCGAAGCCATTAAAAAATATAACACACATTTTAAAAACGAACTGGAAGAAAGATTGCGCAAAATTTACGAAGGCCTGATGTTATTGAAAGAAGAAGGTTTACCCGTAGATGCCATCGCTCCGGAAGCAGCCATTTACCTGACCATTAAATTTGACCTGGTCGGTAAAAAAACGCCGTCAGGCAATGTGTTGTTATCACAAAATGAAGCCACTTCTTATTTGCTCGATGCTGCAGGTTTGGCGATAGTTCCTTTCTATGCTTTTGGTGCCGAAAAAACATCGGCTTGGTACAGGCTTAGCGTTGGAACTTGTAAGAAAGAAGATATTGTAGATATGATTGCCAAACTTCGTACGGCTTTAAAGAATTTATCCTGACGGATTTGCAGGCATTAATTTTTCCCAATAAAAAAACGGAATGATCGTAAGCGAAAATGTGCTGCTTCCCGCAACATAATTTTCGGATTCTGTGTAATGCTGTTGCGATTCACCAATTCAAATGAAGTACAGAATCGGGAAGGAGAATTGATGTCCTGTAAAATTTGGCGTACACTTTGGCTGGTTTGCCGAATGGCCTTTTCATTCAGCCATTCGCAATTGAATAGAATAAAAAGATGTTGGTTTGCCGCCACCATGAGTGCTATAATTTAATATCCTGTCATACCTTTATGACTGGGACAGCCGCAGTTTTTTCCTCCTTTGCCAGTGCCGGAATAATAATTTTTATTGCAAGCACCTAAAAATGCCAATAATAATAATGCAATTGCTATTTTGCTGAGCGTCTTCATCATTTGAATGTTCTAAATTAAAACTATTTTACAAACTTATTAGTATATGAAACGTTGAAAAACTGAAAAAAGTCTGTGAACCAACCAAATACCGATAAAATACCTCGAAAATTCCGCATTTTGATAGCCCCTTTAGATTGGGGCCTTGGCCATGCTACCCGATGTATTCCCATTATTCGTTCCTTTCTCCAAAAGGATGTTGATATGTGGTTGGCCGGAGAAGGAGCACAAGCTCAATTGCTCCACACAGAATTTCCTTCATTACCAATACTCGATTTGCCGGGTTACCAAATCAAATATGCCAAAACAAAAAGAGGATTGTTGTGGAAAATCTTCCGGCAGTTGCCGAAAATGAAAAAAGCCATTGCAAGAGAAAATAAATGGTTGCAACAGCAAATAGACACATATCATTTCGACCTCGTTATCAGCGATAACCGCTACGGATTACATCATCTCATTGTGCCTTGCATTTTCATCACACACCAATTAACCATTCAATCGCCGGCAGGCAAATGGACGGAGAAAATTTTACAAAAAATAAATTATCGCTATATCAATCGTTTTACTACCTGCTGGATTCCTGATGTAGCCGGACAAGAAAACCTGGCGGGTGTATTATCGCATCCAACACATCGGCCCAAAATACCATCACAGTATATCGGGTGGTTATCCCGATTGAAAAAAGAAACAAACACAACAACAACCCACCATCTTTGTGTTATTCTTTCTGGTCCCGAACCGCAGCGTTCTATCCTGGAACAAAAAATGCTACAAGAAATAAGTCAGTACAATGGAACAGCAACAATCGTAAGAGGATTGCCCGCAACGGCTTCGATTATTCCATCTACCAATATGATCAAAGTGTATAATCATTTACCTGCAGCGGAGTTGGAAAAAGAAATGCAAAAAGCAATGTATATAATTGGCAGAAGCGGCTACAGTACCATTATGGATATTATTGCACTAGGCAAAAAAGCCATCCTCCTGCCTACACCCGGCCAAACCGAACAGGAATATTTAGCTACTTACTTAAAGAAAAAAAATATTGCTTTCACTTGTTCGTCAAAAAGTTTTTCGCTAACAAATGTTTTGCAAGCAGCCGAATCGTTTCCTTATCAAATACCCGCCATGTCTTCGGCCAATTTATTAACAGCAGCTATTGAGGAATTACTGCACCAACTTCGGGTAGTCAAAAAATAAAAATTCTTTTTTCGCTGTCGCAAATTCTTTCCATGATGTACAATCGGCACTCACTGTAAAAACTCCGCAGGTAGGTATATTATCAATCCTGGTATTGGTCAGTTGATTGGCAAAATCGGTGATGCCATAATTATGCGAAAACAATGCTACCGTATCATGTGTATCATCTAATTTTTCTATCACACTGAAAAAACCTTCCGGTTCGGCGAGGTATAATTTTTCTTTATAGTCTATTGTATTTTTTTTAAAACCGAAGGCTTTGGCAAAGTAGCGGGCCGTACGGGCAGCTCTTTTTGCAGGACTCGAAATAAAAGAATCAATTTTTATTTTCTTTTCCAATAATCTTTTTGCCATCACGGGTGCATCTCGTTTGCCGCGGTCGTTCAACGGCCTGTCTATATCACTTCGTGATGGATTGCTCCAATCACTTTTGGCATGACGTACAAGAATTAATTTTTTCATACAATAAGTTTAGGAAAACAAGATACTATGTAAAATTAATATCCTCTCACATTTTTACCTTCCATGAAATTGATAAAGGCCATGTTGGCGACTTTATTGCCTCCGGACGTAGGATAATCGCCGGTAAAATACCAATCGCCTGTATTTTGCGGACAAGCTTTGTGTAAGTCTTCGATACTTTGAAATATGACATCTATTTGCACAGCTGTATCCGGCGGCGTAATCAATTCGGCTATTTTATTTGAAATTTCTTCCGTAGCATATTGCTTGTATAATTGTCGCACCAGGTTTTCACTGTGCAATTGATTATTTCTTTTCAGCGAAAGACATTGTTCCAATAAATCTGTCAGAAAACTTTCTTTGCCATCATCTTTCAATAATGAAACCACCGCATTGAATGCAATGAAATCACCCATTTTACTCATGTCGATTCCATAACAATCGGGATAGCGAATTTGCGGTGAGGAGGAAACCACAATAATGCGTTTGGGTTCCAATCGCAATAACATCCTGATAATACTTTCTTTCAAAGTGGTGCCACGAACAATAGAATCATCAATGACAACCAAAGTATCTTCGCCGGAACGAACCGTACCGTAAGTAATGTCATACACATGTTGCACCATTTCATTACGACCTGCATCTTCAGCTATAAAGGTGCGCATTTTCACATCTTTAATAGCAATTTTTTCCTGCCTGATTCTTCGGTTAATCATCTCAGTTAGTTTCTCTTCATCCAGTCCCTTTTGTCCGGCAGGCAATTCTTTTCCCCAACCCAGGATTCTTTCTATTTTAATATTATTCAGGTAATCTTCCATGCCTTTGACCATACCATAAAAAGCCACTTCGGCTGTATTGGGAATGAAAGAAAAAATAGTATGTTTCAAATCATGGTCAATAGCATTGAGCACTCTTTCACTTAAATTATAACCAAGAGCTTGTCTTTCTTTATAAATTTCTTCATCGCTTCCTCTTGAAAAATAAATTCTTTCAAAACTGCAGGCTTTTCTTTCTTTCGGTGTCAATATTTCGACTATCTCAATATTTCCATTTTCTGTAACTATCAATGCATGGCCGGGTGGCAATTCTTTTATTTCATTTTCACCAACATTGAATGCCGTACGAATAGCCGGCCTTTCTGATGCGGCTACCACCACTTCGTCATTGATATAATAATAAGAAGGGCGAATACCATGAGCATCCCGAAAAACAAATGCAATGCCATTGCCCGTGGCGCCGGCAACATGAAAACCGCCATCGAATAAAGGCAATGATTTTTTCAACACTTTTTTGATGTCCATTTTATCGGGCGACGCATCATCTTCCCGGCATAAAAAATTATGCATTAGCTCCATCATAGCAGCGAGGTCGCTGAAACGAACCGTATGGTGTGGTTCTTTGCCAATGAGTGTATAAAGTTCATCGGAATTGACAATATTGAAATTGCCGGCCAACGCCAGGTTGCGGCTCGGAATAGTGTCGCGGTTGATAAACGGATGGCAATATTCAGAAGCGTTTTTTCCTTGTGTTCCATACCGCAAATGACCAATCAATACTTCTCCCAGAAAATTCAAATGGCCTTTCATCAAGCCCGGATATTTTTTAATATCGGGATTGTATTTTTCTACATCATTGATTTCATTTTTGATTTGTTGGAAGATGTCGGCAATCGCCTGTTGTGCATTGCTGCGCAAACGGTTCATGAACGGATAGCCGGGTTCTACATTTAATTTAACAGCTGCTACACCGGCACCATCCTGACCACGGTTGTGCTGTTTCTCCATCAATAAATATAACTTATTGAGTCCCCATAAAACGGTTCCATATTTCTGCTGATAGTAGGAGAAATTTTTTCGAAGCCTTAAAAATGCCAGGCCACATTCATGTTTGATCGGGTCGCTCATGCTGTAGGGAGCAAAAGTAAGTGAATTGCCAATAGTATAAAACCTTTCGGCGGGAATCTTCAAAGCATTTTCCCATCCATAAAAAAGACTTTACACAGTCATTAAAAAAGAAGGGAAACTTTTTTAAAAAGCTTTTTTAGGTGATGCATATTGGGCAAGTGTCGGACAATCCTGTTCCATATTATCATCAATCATGATGTAATAAGTAGGCATGTGTGTTTCAATCCAATCATCAAGGGTTTTTGTTTTTTTGGCTTCCAGTGCAAACTGGGCAATTTTACTATAATCATCCTGCATATTCATTCTATGCGGTGCAGACCTTGATTTCAGGTACACCAAGCGAACGCCTTTTTGGTCACGGTCGTTATTGAAAGCGGTGGGTTGTGAGATGTCGCCGACTTTCATTTTATCGAGCATCACTACCATGTCTTTATCTAACTGGTCGATCGTTACGTAGGTAGAACCATTTTGATCGGTAATGCAAGGGCCTGAAAATTTAGCTGCTTCATCTTCACTGTATTTGGAAGCCGCCTGGTTGAATTCTATTTTGCCGGCAATGATTTGCGAACGAACGGTATCTAATTTATGCATCGCCTGGTCGATTTCGTCTTCAGTAACCGGTGGAATGCGCAAGATATGCCGAACGATGGCATCATCGCCGGTACGCTTCACCATTTGAATGAGGTGGTAGCCAAATTTTGATTTTACCGGATTAGAAATTTCACCATCTTTCAATCGAAATGCTGTGGACATAAAAACCGGATCC
This sequence comes from Chitinophagaceae bacterium, assembly GCA_020437365.1. Lineage (GTDB taxonomy): Bacteria > Bacteroidota > Bacteroidia > Chitinophagales > Chitinophagaceae > JJ008. Next base: position 18,239 of record JAGQWM010000034.1, read on the forward strand.
CATGTTTTTTCATTTCGGTTGATTTGGTATTGGCCACCCCGGTCTTTACTACCCGGATCTTCTGAAACCTGCTTAGCCAAATTGGCAAAACTGGTGATACCTGATTCAATTTGTTTTTTATAATTCATCATTTCACCATAGATATATTGCTCCATGGCTCTTGAGGCTTTCGGGTATAGTATTATTTGACAAATCTCTAATTCCGTTTCATAATAAGGCAAACTATCTTTGGGTATTTTGTCAAAAAAAGCTTTGACTTCTACAGGAGTAATCCGCACATTTTGTACAATCTTTTGTTGCATGGCCTGTGCCAGTTTTTGTTCCCGCACCGATTCCCTGGCTTCGTCTTTGATTTGATACACCGTTTTTCCGGCCATCCTTTCCAATTCTACCTGACTGCCAACCTGGTTGATATAATGCCTGATTCTTTGATCCAAATCGGCTTCTACTTCTTCATCTGTAACGGGAAGTGAATCTTTTTGTGCCTGCAACATCAGCACTTTTGAAATCAATGCCTGTTGCATAATTAAACATTCTGCATTCGATGGAATTTTTTGTCCCTGGCGGGCAATGTCGGCAATGGAATTGGTAATGTCTGATTGAAGGATTATCTGGTCGCCTACAATACCGGCGATTTTATCGACAGCCACTTTTTTAGGTTGTGCAAAAGTTGATGCACCTATCAACAAAGCCATGAAGGCTATAAAAATTCTCTTAGCGTTTTGCATAAGTTTCAAAAATACTTTCCTCTTCAGAAGAAATTGTTTTTCAAGCAGTATTTAACAAAAGTTTTGAGGTCGTTTGGGACGTAAATGAATAATATCGCTGCCGATTTATAATGTTCGTTTGACGGCTTCTTCTTCATACGCTTCAACAATATCACCCACTTTTATATCCGAATAATTTTTAATTGTCAAGCCACATTCCATGCCGGTAGCCACTTCTTTCACGTCGTCTTTAAATCTTTTCAGTGAACCGAGTTCTGCTTTGGCACCTTCGGCTGTCGGATAAATAACAATACCGTCGCGGATGAGGCGCACCATCGCATCTCTTTTTATTTTTCCCTGAATAACCTGGCAACCTGCAATTGTGGCTTTATCAAATTTGAAGACTTCTTTGATTTCGACATTGGCAGTAATCTTTTCATTGACTTTGGGTTCCAACATTCCTTCCATAGCACTTTTCACTTCTTCAATTGCATTGTAAATGATGGAGTACATTTTGATTTCAATGCCTGCGTTTTCTGCCATCCTGGATGCCTGTAGTGAAGGACGTACATTAAAGGCAATGACCACCGCATCGGAAGCTTCGGCCAGCACAATATCACTTTCATTGATTTGGCCTACGCCTTTATGAATCACATTAACCAAAATTTCCTGCGTAGAAAGTTTTTGTAATGAATCGCTCAAAGCTTCTACCGAGCCATCCACATCACCTTTTATGATGACATTTAATTCTTTGAAACTACCCAAGGCCAAACGGCGGCCAATTTCATCAAGTGTAATATGTTTCTTGGTGCGAATGCCTTGTTCTCTCAGTATTTGTGCTCTCCTGTTGGCAATACTTTTGGCTTCGCTTTCATCTTCATAAATCTTGAATTTCTCACCGGCTTGCGGAGCACCATTCAATCCAAGCACCACTGCAGGTGAGGAAGGACCGGCTTCTTCTACTCTTCTGTTTCTTTCATTGAACAAGGCTTTGACTCTTCCATAATATTGTCCACTGACAATCAAATCGCCGGCATGTAATGTTCCGTTTTCTACCAGTAGTGTGGCTACATATCCACGGCCTTTATCGAGTGACGCTTCAATAATTGTTCCTGTAGCTTCCCTGTCGGGATTGGCTTTGAGTTCAAGAATTTCTGCTTCGAGTAATATTTTTTCCAGCAGTTTATCAATATTCAATCCACTCTTAGCAGCAATTTCCTGGCTTTGGAATTTGCCACCCCAATCTTCTACCAAAATATTCATGGAAGAAAGTTGTTCATAGATTTTCTGTGGGTTGGCACCGTCTTTATCAATTTTGTTGATGGCAAATATCATAGGTACACCGGCAGCCTGGGCATGGCTGATGGCTTCTTTGGTTTGCGGCATCACTGCATCGTCGGCAGCAATAACAATGACTGCAATATCGGTAACCTTGGCACCCCTGGCTCTCATGGCAGTAAAGGCTTCGTGGCCCGGCGTATCAAGGAAAGTAATTTCTTTATTATCGGGTAATTCTACACTGTAAGCTCCTACGTGTTGGGTAATGCCACCAGCCTCTCCGGCTACAACATTGGCACTTCGTATATAATCGAGCAATGAAGTTTTACCATGGTCCACATGACCCATAATGGTTACAATCGGAGAACGAGGAACCAGGTTTTCCTCATCATCTACCTCTTCTTCTTCTTCCATTTCCATTTGTTTTTCCATGTCGATAAATTCAACATCGAAATCAAATTCACTGGCAACGAGTTCTATGACTTCTGCATCGAGCCGCTGGTTGATAGAGACCATGATGCCGAGATTCATACATTTACTAATGACGTCGGCAAAACTTACATCCATCAGGTTGGCCAATTCGCTTACACTGATAAACTCGGTCAATCGAAGTTTATGATCATCCACCATTGCGCCCTGGGCTTCGGCCATTTCCTGTCTTTTTTCACGACGCAATTTGGCTTTCAGGCTTTTTCCTTTTCCGCCACCACCGGCCAGTTTGGCTTGTGTTTCTTTTATCTTCTCCTGTATTTCTTTTTCATCGATTTGTTTTTCTTCTCTTCTTGCAGCACCACGGCCACGGCCACGGGAGAAACCACCTCTTTTGCCACCGCCTGATTCTTTGTCAACAATGGCTTGTCTTTTATTCCTTTTTTCTATCGGAATACGTTTTCTCTTTTTCTTTTCCGTTTTAGCGGGACGAGTGGTGCTATTGGCAGGTAAGTCGATACGGCCGACAACAGTAGGTCCGGATATTTTGGTGACTTCAATATTTTCTACAGACTTGCTTTCTTCTTTCGGAATTTCTGTAGGTGTTTCTTCTGTTGGTGCCGGTGTTTCTTCTTTTTTTGTTTTAGCCGTTTTCTCTTCAGTGGTTTTTTTGGCAGTCGTAGCTTTCTTGGTTGTTTTCTTCGGCTTGGTAGAAGAATCCACCGCATCAATATCTATTTTACTTACCACTTTCGGCCCTTCTACTTCGGGCACTTGTCTTTTGACAACTTCTTCTTCTTTTGCTTTGGCTGCTTTTGTTTTTTTAGTTGTAGTTTTTGCCGTTTCTTCTTTTTCTGCTGTTGTTTTTGTTTTCTTACGAGCTGTTGAAGCAGTTTCTTCTTCAGCAGGAGCTTCTTCTTTTTTGGTTTTAGCAGTTGCTTTTTCTTCTTTGTCTTTGGTAAAGGTGACTTCTTTTTCTTCTTTCTTTTTAGCTGCTTCGGCGGTACTACCTTTTGGTAAATCTACCTGGTCGCTTTTCAATTTGGCAGCTTTATCGCTTTGAAATTCATCTTGCAGGGCCACATACATTTCTGCCGTGAGTTTCGAAGTAGGTTTCAGGTCCTTTTTGGGAAAACCTTTCTCTATAAGAAAGTCAATAAGCGTTTCTTTTCCTACGTTGAATTCACGAGCCGCAGCTAATAATCTTGGAAGTTTTTTTTCTGCCATTCTGTTTTTTAAATTAAGAAAATAGCATCCCGAAACAAAAAATTTGTTTATTCTTTTTCAAATTCTTCTTTCAGTACACTAATAATTTCTTCTATGGTTTCTTTTTCTAAATCTGTTCTTCTTTCTAATTCTTCGGGTGTCAATGCCAGCACACTCCGGCCGGTATCGCAACCTACTCTTTTCAATTCATCGATTACCCAACTATCTATTTCGTCACTAAATTCTTCTAAGTCGATATCGAATTCTTCTTCCTCCTCGCCTTCATTGTCACGATATACATCCAGTTCATAACCGGTCAATTCGCTGGCCAGTTTGATATTGACCCCGCGGCGGCCGATAGCCAGTGATACCTGGTCGGGTTTCAGATAAACATTGGCATGTTTTTTTTCATTGTCCAATTCCATACTGGTAATCTTGGCAGGCGTCAATGAACGTTGTATCAGCAATTGCGTGTTGTTGGTCCAATTGATAACGTCGATATTTTCATTCTTTAATTCCCGGACGATACCATGTATTCGGCTTCCTTTCATACCTACACAAGCTCCAACCGGATCTATTCTATCATCATAAGATTCCACGGCCACTTTGGCTCTTTCACCCGGATCTCTTACAATTTTTTTAATGACGATTAATCCATCAAAAATTTCAGGCACTTCTATTTCCAATAATTTGGCCAAAAATTCCGGCGCTGTTCTCGATAAGATAATAACCGGGTTATTATTTTTCAAATCTACCCTGGCAACGACGGCACGGATGTTTTCTCCTTTTTTGAAATAATCCTGTGGTATTTGTTCGCTTTTCGGCAAAATCAATTCATTCCCTTCTTCATCTAATAAAAGAATTTCTTTTTTCCAAACCTGGTACACTTCGGCACTGATAATTTCGCCGATGCGGTCATTATATTTTTTAGCCAATAGGTTTTTCTTCAAATCGTTGATGCGGCTGGCCAAAGTTTGCTTGGCAGCCAAAATAGCCCGGCGGCCAAAGTCATACAAGTCGATAGGCTCGTATAATTCTTCTCCAACTTCATAATCAGGTTCTATTTTGATGGCATCTGAATAAGCGATTTCGACCAAAGGGTCTTCAACTTTTCCGTCTTCCACAATCATCCTGCGACGAATAATTTCCAAGTCGCCTTTTTCGGCATTTACAATTACATCAAAATTATCATCACTTGTATATTTTTTTCTGAGCAATGTTTTAAAAACATCCTCCACCACTTTCATCATGGTTGGGCGGTCAATATTTTCCGCCTCTTTAAAATCCTGGAAAGCATCAATCAGGTTAATACTTGACATAACACATACAATTTGAATTCAGAAAACGAAGTTCTGATGTTTAAAATTTAATTTGAACTTTTATTGTTTTTATTCTTTGAAAAGGAATCTGTTTTATTATTTTTTCTTTTTTCTTACCGACGATTGTTTCAATTTCTATTGCTTCGTCATTTACTTTTTTCAACTGTCCTTCTGTTTTTTGGCCTTCCGTATCGGTAAGTTCAACAAATCGGTTAATATTTTTAATATACTGCCGATGCAGTTTCAGTGGTTCATCCAATCCCGGTGATGAAAGCTCCAGCGAAAAATCGCCATTGGGGAAAAAATTTTCTTCTTCCAATTGCCGATACAATTGCCGGTTATAGCGAACCAATCTGTCAATATTAATACCTTGATCTCCATCGATGAAGACTTTGATATTATTGGTTGGTTTTATTTTCACTTCCACTAAAAAAAGGTCAGGTTCATCACGAATCAGTTGTTCCACCTTTTGTTCAAGTGCCAATATTTGCTCTTCGTCTTTCATCTCTTATAATAGAAGAAGGGAACGACCTCGTTCCCTTCTGACTTCTTTTTCCGTTGCAAATGTACAGCAAATGTAATATACCGCCAAAATAACCGGAAGATTTTAAAAGGGTTAAAAAATCGGTAAACAAACCGAAAACGGGGCCGGCAGCCGGGCAGATAGGCGTATCTTTACCCCATGAAATATATACTACTTGCATTGTTGGCGTATGTTTTGTACCAGTTTATATTTAAATTGGTTGTCCCGATTTATCAAACGACACAAAAAATAAAAAAAGGGTTTGGGGAAATGCAGGATCGTATGGAAGAACAAATGAAACAACAACGACAAGCCCAGTCGAACCAATCTGCTACGACACCATCGCCGAAGGAGCCTAAAACAAAGGCCGGAGAATACATTGAATTTGAAGAGGTGAAATAACTTTTAAGAGTCTCCAATAATTTTTTACTTTTGCGCAGTTTTCAAGCCGGGCTGTTTTGCGGTACAAAGCACCCAAACTGCCGGTAGTCAGTTCTTATTTTTGAGCCATTTTAGCTGCTTATAAAAGTCGGATCCTTAGCTCAGTTGGTTAGAGCACCTGACTCATAATCAGGGGGTCGTAGGATCGTTCCCTACAGGATCCACAGCAGGTGCCTCCTTAATTTTTTTTTGAAGGAGTCGCCGACCGGTTTGGCGGAACAATGTTCCGCCATTTTACTATAACAGGTTCTTTAACCTTTTGTTAACCGATATGAAAATACATTTGTCCACAAGAAATTTAAATATGAAGAAAATATTAGCCTTTAGTTTTTGCCTGATTTTGGTGCCGGGCCTGCTTATTGCCCAGAAAAAAACGACAGAAAAGAAACAACAACAAATGATTGATTTAAGTAACCGTGCCAATGATCATATTTTATTGCAATTAGGATATACCAATTGGACAGGCAAACCGGATAGCCTGATGACCAACGGCCTTTCAAAATCTATCAATGCCTATTTCATGTTCGATTTTCCGTTTAAAACAAATCCAAATTTGAGCATTGCTGTAGGTGCCGGAATTGCCTCCGATCATATTTTATTTTCCAATACTTATATCGGTATCAAAGATTTGACATCAGATTTAAGATTTACCAATATGTCCGATACCAATCATTACAAGAAAACAAAACTGGCAACTAATTATTTAGAAGCACCGGTGGAGTTTCGCTACTCGGCGCATCCTGTAACCGGCAAAGGATTGAAAGCAGCCATTGGTGTAAAAGTCGGTTTGTTGGTCAATGCACATACCCGCAACACAAAATATGCCGATAGAAATAATAATACTATCAACGATTATACATTGAAAGAAACCGATAAAAGATTCTTTAACACGACCCGTATCTCCGGTATGGCTCGTATTGGGTTGGGACATATATCCATATTTGGCAGTTATGCATTTACGCCGTTATTGAAAGATGGTAGCGGCCCAGAGATGCGGCCATTCTCTATAGGTATTACGCTGAGCGGCTTGTAATTATTAAAAATTAACAGACAAAATATTTCAAGCGATTCTAATCAGAGTCGCTTTTTTCATTTCTTTAGACATAAAACTATTTTACCTTTGCCACCTTTATTTCGCTATAGCTTTTGACAAATGATTGAGAATAAAAATAAAATACGAGAAGCAGAAAAAGCCGTCTTGGTGGGGTTAATCCATAATGACCAAACCGAAGCGCAGGTGGTGGAATATTTAGACGAATTGAAATTCCTGGCAGCGACAGCCGGTGCCATTACTTTGAAAAATTTTATTCAAAAAAGAGAACAACCGGATAGCCGGACTTTTGTGGGCAAGGGAAAATTAGCAGAAATAGGCGAGTATGTAAAAGAAAAAGAAGCCGGTATTGTCATTTTTGACGATGAACTGAGTGGTGCTCAAATCAATAATATTGAAAAAGAAATCGGTGTAAAAGTGATTGATCGCAGCGATTTGATTCTCGACATTTTTGCTGCCAGGGCACAAACGGCCCAAGCCAAAGCACAAGTGGAGTTGGCACAATATCAATATATTTTACCAAGATTGAGAGGCATGTGGAAACACTTAGAAAGATTAGGTGGCGGTATTGGTACCCGCGGTCCCGGTGAAACCGAAATAGAAACCGACCGTCGTATTGTACGAGATAAAATCACTTTATTAAGAAAGCGATTGGCTACCATAGACAAACAAGCTGTAACGCAGCGAAAAAACCGGGGAGAATTTATCCGTGTGGCTTTTGTGGGTTATACCAATGTAGGAAAATCTACTTTGATGAATCTATTGAGCAAAAGAAATGTATTTGCCGAAAACAAACTTTTTGCCACATTGGATACAACGACAAGTAAAGTTGTCTATGAAAACACACCTTTTTTGCTGAGCGATACGGTTGGTTTTATCAGGAAACTGCCGCATCATTTAGTAGAAAGTTTTAAAAGCACTTTAGATGAAGTGCGGGAAGCAGATATTTTACTGCATGTAGTGGACATTTCACATCCGGCGTATGAAGACCAATTGGCGGTAGTGAATACCACTTTGCAGGAATTGGACTCTTTTAATAAACCCATTCTGACGATTTTCAATAAAATGGATTTATACGAGCAGCAAACTTTCGACCAATGGTTGGATGCCGGTACGAAGGAAGAATTGTTGCAGGACTTGCGAGACCGCTGGAACTTAGAAACAAATAATAATGCAGTATTTGTATCGGCTTTAGCCAAAAAGAATTTGGATGTATTGCGTCATATTATTTTAGAAAAAGTAAAAGAGCTATACCGCATCCGTTATCCGTATAAAACGAATTTTTTTTATTAAATAAGGTGATTTTATCCTTTGTTGAAAAGCGAAAAGTCTTATTTTTGCCCGCCCGGATGAACACCGTTCGGACGGTCACAGTTGACTCAGACAACTAAAAAAAACTGAAACATATTCCTCCTTACCTGCCTGCCGGCAGGCAGGGCTCAGTTGAGTCAGACAACTTA
>JAGQWM010000035.1 GCA_020437365.1 Chitinophagaceae bacterium
AAAAGTACCAATGAAGGAATGATGAGAAATCCGCCACCTGCACCGAGCAATCCGGTTACTAAACCAATGAATAAACCAAGAATAATTAAAGGAAATATATGTTTTTGCTCTTGTGTATTACCGGTATTTTCTTTTCTTCCGCGGATCATGGAAATAGAAGCACCTAACATGAGTACGGCAAAAAAAATCATCAGGAACATTCCTTTGGTCAATTGAAATTTCCCGATATGAAAAAAAATATCCGGCAGGGCCGGTAAAATAAAATGACGGGTGATAAAGATGGAAAGGATAGAAGGAATACCAAAAGCGACTACGGCACGAAAATCTACTTGTTGTTTGGCATAAGCTCTTAAGCCGCCTGTCAGGCTGGCTGCGCCCACAATAAATAATGAACTCGTAGTGGCCAGTAAGGGATGTACACCCATTAAATACACCAACACAGGAACTGTCAGAATAGAACCACCGCTGCCAATCATGCCCAATGAAATACCAATAAAAACCGCTGCTATATATCCTGCTATCATCATAATTTACGGCTCCAGAATTTTTTCCAGATGTGTTGTTCTGCTGCCTTTCAATAAAATGTTTTTGTTTGTAAAATTTTCTTTCTCAAGCCATTCTTTTGCATTTTCTGAACTATCGAAATAAAGGAAATGATGTTGGGTGTTTTTAAATGCTTCGCCGATTAGAACAACTTTATGCCAATTATACCGGTTGATAAAATCAATTAACAACTGGTGTTCTTTTTGACTATGTGTACCTAACTCCGCCATATAACCGAGAATTAAGATTTTGGAAGCAGTTTCCTGTTTTGCAAAATGACCGATAGCGGCTTTCATGCTACTGGGATTCGCATTGTAATCATCGAGAATAAATGTATTGCCGTTTTTTTTGACTAATTGAGATCGCCGATTGGTAGGCTCGTAAGATTGTATAGCTGTTTTTATTTTTTCATCACGCAAGGCAAAATATTTTCCAACGGCAATTGCGGCCAGTATATTGGGCAAATTATAATCGCCAACCAGTTTCGTTTGTATCTCCGTCGGCTGCATTCCTTTTGTTATTTTTATTTTTAGGAAAGGAGCCGATGTTACAATTTCACCTTCTATAGAAGCATGCTTTGTGCCGTATGTGATGACTGTTGGTATATGATGGCTCATGTCAATCAAATAATCATAATCATGCATGATAAATGCCGTGCCTTTTGTACGGCGTAGAAAATCGAATAATTCACCTTTCCCTTTGCGTACACCTTCTTCACTGCCAAAACCTTCAAGGTGTGCTTTGCCACAATTTGTAATTAAGCCATGTGTGGGCAAAGTATATGTACAGTATGCTGCTATTTCACCGAGGTGATTGGCGCCCATTTCCACAATAGCGATTTCGGCATCTGTTTTTATCTTCAATAATGTGCGGGGAATACCGTATTGATTATTCAGGTTTCCTTCAGTTGTATAAGTCTTGAAGCCGGATGATAACACTGCATGAATCAATTCTTTAGTGGTTGTTTTGCCATTGCTGCCGGTAATCGCTATTACCGGAATGTTCAGTTGTTGCCGGTGGTATTTGGCTAAATCATGTAAGGCCTGCAAACTGTCTTTTACAAGAATTGTTTTGCCCGGAATCTGCGAAGCCGGATTATCAATAACAGCATAAGCAGCACCATTTGCCAGCGCATCTTCGACAAAATGATTCCCATCAAAATTTTCGCCTTGCAAAGCCCAGAAAATATCTCCCTGCACAATTTTTTTTGAATTTGTATTGACGGAAGGGTATTGTTTAAAAATCTGGTAGAGTTCTTCAATAGACATGTTGCAAATGTAAACTGACCGTTTAGAAATTGAAGAAAAATAAATGCGATGAACAATAAAAAAAGGCTGTCTCATGAAGACAGCCCTTTTCTATATTACTATATTGTATTAGCGTTTTTGACGACGGGTTTTAAAGAATTGACCGGTTTTACGTTTGTTGCCTTCCGGGCTTCCCATACGTGTCATGGCACATCTGAAACCTAAAGTGCTCAAAGATTGGTCTTGCTCCAGGAATCTGCGGGCGCCGGGGCTCAACCAATAAGCTCTATCATTCCAACTACCGCCTTTATAAACTTTGGAGCGGTCGCTGATCAATGTAGTTTTTCCATAACCATAAGATGATTGTGATAATGAGTCACCATCAAGATAGTTAATAACATTTCCTCTTTGATAATTTCTACGATGGCTGGCTTCAGCATCAGTTACGTTGGCCATTTTCACTCTTCCGGTGCTATCCAGTTCGTAACGGGTAGCGGGGTCCATAGAAGAAGAATCGGCTACATATAATTTCTTATACACGTTTCCACGGAAAGGAGCAGGCATATCATCGAAATCAAGTGTAGAAAGAGGGCGGTACGTATCTTCTACCCACTCACTGACGTTGCCGGCCATATTATAAATGCCAAATCCGTTCGGATAGAATGACTCAACAGGTGCAGTATAAAATGCACGGTCGTTCAAACCACCGGCCACACCGGCATTATCGCCTCGTCCTCTTTTAAAGTTGGCCAGGAAAGCTCCCTGCCAGCTACCATGACGAGTATCACGCAGGCCACTTACATTTTGTGCCCAGGGATACACTTGCTTATTGGAAGCCAATTCCTCGCCTCGTTTTCCTTCTTTGGTACTGGGGCGTGGGTTTTGATTGATTAAGCCATAAGCGGCATATTCCCATTCGGCTTCGAATGGAAGCCTGTAATCCGGTAATAATAAACCCGATTCCATCGTGGCCACTGTTGTTTTAGGCTCGTTTTTCTTATGTTTTAAATTTCCCGGAGGGGCGGTATAAAGGCCTAATAAATAAGATTTTGTTGTAAAATTATTTTCTCCCTGCTGGGCGCCGGGTTTTATATTGGCTTTATTGATATAATTATTTTTAACGAGAATACCTTCATTTACCCGGTCGCTTCTCCAGAGGCAAAAATCATGGGCTTGCTCCCAGGATACACCTACAACAGGATATTCATTGAAGCCCGGATGGCGGAAATAAAATTCAACCATAGGTTCGTTATAACTCAATTCACTTCTCCACACCAAAGTATCGGGCAATGCTTTTTCAAGAATCTTGGCATTGGCCGGATCTGTGGGGTCAAAAACCTGGTTCAGCCAGTGCAGGTATTCACGGTAGTGAACGTTGGCCACCTCGGTGCGGTCAATATAAAAGGAAGGAACGGATACACGGCGGGGAACATTGTTCCAGTCGCCCATCACGTCTTCTTCTGTCTGTCCCATGGTGAATGTACCACCTTGAACGAATACCAGGCCAGGCCCTAAGCCTTGTTCTTTGGACTTGGAGACCATAAAACCACCTTGGTTTTTGTCGTTATAATTCCAGCCGGTAACATCCGACTTGTCATGTTTCTTTTTGAACAGGCCTTTACCTTTACAGGATGCCAGGAGCACCACGCAGGATAGCAGGATTGATAAGTTTCTCATTGTTTTTTGCATAAACCTTTGAATTGGAATATTTTTAACGGAGGATGATGGAAAATATTGCATTATTGTGTATTTCCCTCAGCCGAAATGCGAATATATATACTTTACCTACAATTAGATACGAAGATTTACTCATTTTATTTTGAAAAACCCCGTTTTTTCTCAAAAACCGGCTGCCTCCGGAAAATATACTTTTTTGCCGGTTGAAAGGGATTTGGCTTCGCTGAGCTGGCGGCCAGCCCGAAAACTGACCTAAATCAGCCGATACCATATTAATATTGTCGCGGGAAAAAACATCTGAAATAAAAATTGGTAATACTAATACTCTTATTTACTTTAGCGGCTTAAGATGATAATACAAATTTGAAAATTGAATTTCTTTGGAAACCGATTTTAAATGATATTTGTAACAATTTTTGAAAAGCTACAATAAAATTTAAATGCCAGCGTTTTTTCGAACGAAAGATAAATTGATGAAAAATTGTTTTATCTTGTAACCCGAAAAAGAGGTTTGGAATAACAATTTTTGGGTTTCGAATAAAATTTGATATTTTAGTTTTGTATTTAATCAAAAGCTCTATATTTACACCATTATTAAAAAATTTCTAATGAGACCAACTGCTTTAAAATTAACTGCTGTGATCCTACTCTTTACTGGTTTAACTACTTCAGTAAAAGCTCAGGACGAATTAAACGTAGTCACTACTGCTGTGCCTTTTTTGCGTATTTCACCCGATGCCCGCTCCGGCGGTATGGGCGATATGGGCGTTGCCACTTCACCTGATACTTATTCCGGTTTATGGAATGCCGGTAAAGTTGTATTTAATGAAGGTAATGCCGGCGTAGGTGCTACTTATACTCCATGGTTAAAAGATTTGGTGAATGATGTTTACTTAGCTTCATTGGCCGGATATTACAAATTTGATGACAACCAAGCCATTCATGGTGCGGTTCGTTATTTCAGCTTAGGTAATATCACTTTCACAGACAATATGGGGAATGATTTCTCCAGTTATCGTCCTCGTGAATTTGGTATTGATGTAGGCTACTCTCGTAAATTAGGCCCTAAAAATGGTGTTGGTGTTACATTGAAGTACATCAATTCTAATTTGGCTGGCAATCAGGTTGTAGGTGGTACTACTTACAAAGCCGGAAGTGCAGTTGCCGCTGATTTAGCCTATTTCCATAATGGTATTGGCAGCAACGGTAGCGGATGGAATTTCGGTGCTGTATTGTCAAACCTGGGTTCTAAAATATCTTATACTGATAATGCCAATGGTAAGGACTTTATTCCTGCTAACCTTGGTTTAGGTACAAGCTATACAAAGCAAATTAATAATGATAGCAAAATTTCTTTCGGTGCTGAAATCAATAAATTATTAGTACCGACTCCTCCTGCAGCTCCTGCTTCTCCTGCTGAAATGGCAGCGTACAGAAATAAAAGTGTTGTAGGTAGCTGGTTCAGTTCATTCGGCGATGCGCCAGGTGGATTCAGCGAAGAGTTTAAAGAAATTCAGGCTGCAGTTGGTGCTGAATATACTTTCCACAAACAATTTGCACTCCGTGCAGGTTATTACTACGAAAGCAAAACAAAAGGTAACCGTCGTTATATAACAGCCGGTTTGGGTGTTAACTATAACGTATTCGGTTTCAACTTTGCTTACTTAGTTCCAACCGGAAGTGGTGTATCTCGTAACCCATTGTCAAATACACTTCGCTTTACTGTTGTATTTGATTTCAATAAAGGAATGAAGAAAAAATAATTCTCAATAAATTCTTTGAAGCATCCCGTCTGCGTGTAGCATGACGGGATGCTTTTTTTTATGGATATTTGTTCAAAGCAATAAAAAGTTATGTCGTACAGAATAGGTACAGGAATTGATTTTCACCAATTGGTATCCGGTAGGAAATTATGGATTGGCGGTATGCAGATTCCCCATGCAAAAGGCTCGTTGGGACATAGCGATGGTGATGTACTGTTACATGCCATCTGCGATGCCATGTTGGGCGCATTAGCCCTCGGCGATATCGGTGTTCATTTCCCGGATACAGATGCTTCATTTAAAGATATTGACAGTAAAATTCTATTGGCAAAAACCTATACACTCATCCAACAAAAAGAATACAATGTTGTCAATGTGGATGCAACCGTTTGCCTCCAAAACCCTAAGATAAAACCTTATATCAACGACATGCAAAAAATCATTGCAGGTATTCTTCATGTCCACCAGGATGCTGTCTCTGTCAAAGCAACAACTACGGAAAAAATGGGTGCTATAGGGCAAGAAGAAGGCCTTATGGCTACAGCATCTGTATTGCTTAAAAAAGACTAAAGAAATAACCGATTATTTTTTCAACGACATTTATCTTTGACACATGCCTGGTATTGCAGTAAAAATTATCAATCAATCTGAGAACCCATTGCCGGCTTATGCAACGGCTGGTGCTGCTGGAATGGACCTGCGGGCCAACCTGGCTGAAAGCATCACTATAGCACCTTTAGCAAGGACAATTATCCCTACAGGGTTGTTTATAGAACTACCCGAAGGATATGAAGCACAAATCAGATCGAGAAGCGGCTTGGCTATCAAAAATGGCATCAGTTGTCTGAATTCGCCCGGCACAATCGATGCCGATTACCGCGGAGAAATTAAGATTATATTAATCAACCTTTCCGATCAAAAACAAATCATTCAGCATGGTGACCGAATTGCCCAAATGGTGTTTCAAAAAGTAGAAAAAGCTGTTTGGGAAGAAACTGAAATCATTACTGAAACGGGTAGAAATGCAGGTGGCTTTGGCCATACAGGAACTAAATAAAGTATGTTATGAAAAAATTACTCATCATTGTGCTGGTTGGTTTGTTTATGTTTCCGTCCTGCTCACCTACCCAAAAAATACAACAACCATCGCCGGTACAAAAAGATACAACAGTTCCGCCGCCGGTCATTAAAAAAACTGTGGCTATTGATTCCGCAGCAATCATCGATTCCAACTACAAGCAGTTGATGAAGAACAGGATTGATGTCAAAACTTTTTCTGCCAAAATAAACCTGGAATATACTGAACAAGGAGGTAAAAAAAATAAGGTGAATGTAAATCTTCGAATAGCTGATGATAGTTTGATTTGGGTGTCTGCCACAGGTTTGTTTGGAATAGAAGGTATGCGAGCCTTGATAACAAGGGATTCAGTTTTCTTGCTCGACAAACAAAACAAAACATATACAGCGAACAGCATTGCCTATCTTCAACAACTCACCGGCTTGCCATTTACTTTGCTCACTTTGCAAGATCTTCTCCTGGGGAATCCTGTTTTCTTTGATGCCAATATTCTACATTTTGAAAAGCAAAATGAACAAATAATTTTATGGCAACACGGAAATGTATTTACAAATAAACTAACGATAGACGGGCTATCAAAAATGCCGGTTGAATGTTTGCTCAGCGATATAGATACTTCACAAGGCCGTAATTGCCAATTGACTTATGATAATTATGAAATAGAAGAGGGTATCAGTTTTGCACAACATCGGTTGATTCATGTTTTTGGAAAAAAAGAAATTACTGTAGAATTGGAATTCAAACAATATAAATTTAATGAAACGTTAAGTTTTCCCTTTAAAGTGCCTAAAAATTATACGGAGAATTAACTGAATAAAATTAATTTTGCTTACCTGCGTTACATACAACCAGGTATTTACTTTTGCTAAAACCCATATCCCGATTATGATGAAAAAAATTGCTTTCACTTTATTATTTACCGGAATGCTTTTGACCGTTTTTTCCCAACCCATTCGGGACAAAACGAAATTGAATAATGAAAGAGCAGACATTCAAAATGAATTGAAAGAAATTCAAAAATTGTATGATAAAGTAAAAGGACAGACGAGGCTTACCATTGGGCAGTTGGCGGTATTGAACCGGAAAATAAACCTGCAAGAAGATTATATCAGTAATATCAATAATGAATTACGCATTATCGACGATAATATTTACCTGAGTGAATTGGAAATTTATCGTCTCAATAAGCAAATAGATACACTAAAAGCAGAATATGCCCGGACGGTGGTATATGCCTATAAAAACAGGAGCAGTTATGATTATTTGAATTTTATTTTTTCGGCAACGTCATTCAATGATGCCATTAAAAGAATTGCCTACCTGAAAAGTTATAGAAACTATCGGCAGAAAAAAGTACAAATTATATTAGAAACACAGAAGCTGATTGCCGAGCGAAAAAAACAACAATTGGCGAGAAAACAACTGAAGAAAGATGCCCTTGAAAATAAAGAAGAACAGATAGGTGTTTTAGCCAAGCAAAAAGAAGAAAAGGCGGCAACTGTTGCTTCACTCAAAACAAAAGGGAAAGAGTTAGGTCAACAAATAGCTGCGAAAAAGAAAAAAGACAGGGATTTGCAAAATGCAATCCTGGCCATTGTCAACAGGGAAAAAGCCGCTGCAGAAGCCGAAGCCAAACGAAAAAGAGATGCTTTAGCAAAAATTGAGAAGCAGTCGGAAAATTCCGGTAATAATGCTAAAAAAGATGTGACGATCAATACACCGGAAAAGAAAACGAATACATCGAATGTGGCCGAAGACAAAACGAATAAGCCTGTTGATAAACCGGAAGCATCAAAACCAATCAACTATCTCGATTTGAATGCCAAAGATGTGGCGTTGAATAATAGTTTTGAAGCCAATAAAGCGAGGCTGCCTTGGCCGGTAGATAATGGCATTGTCACATTTACTTATGGTAAAAATACAATTGACAACCTGGCTTTCGATAATCCGGGTATCACCATTACAACACCTTCGCAAGGCGTACCTGTAAAAGCTGTTTTTGATGGAGAAGTAAGAGGTATTTTTAATTTAGGCGATGGGAAAGCAGTCATCATACGGCACGGAAAATATTTTACATCGTACAGTAATTTATCAAACGTATCAGTCAGTAAAGGCCAGATGGTGAAAACCGGTCAGCAAATTGGTACAGCCGGAAGCAATGAAGCAGGCAATGCAGGACAGATTGAATTTATTTTAATGGTGGGCACATCGAAGGTAAATCCACGGCCTTGGTTACGCTAAATTTTTACAGTGCTCAAAGATATTTCTCGTAAAGTTTTTCGTACAGCGGAATGACTTTAGAAATGTCGAATTGTTTAGCATGGAGGCTTGCATGTTTTTTAAATTGTACCAGTGTTTTATCATTTTCTACAATTGACAGGGCTTGTTTAGCCATATTGTCAACGTCGCCCACATTGCTCATAAATCCGCAATATCCATCTTTGATAATTTCACTTAAACCACCGGCATTGGATGCTACCACCGGCACGCCGGCTGCCATTGCTTCAAGCGCAGCCAGGCCAAAACTTTCATAGGCCGAAGTCAATAAAAACAAATCGGCAATCGCCATAATGTCTTCCATTTGTTCCTGTTTACCAACAAACTGAATGTCATCGCAAACACCTAAATCTCTTCCAAGGTTTTCTGCCGTTGATCTTTCCGGGCCGTCGCCTACAAAAAGTAATTTAGCGGGTTTTACTTTTTTGACAGCAGCAAAAATTTTTACGACATCTTCCACTCGTTTTATTTTTCGAAAATTGGAAGCATGTAATAGAATTCTTTCATTTTTTGGGGCAATGACTTTGCGAAAAGCATCAATGGGTTTGCGTGTAAATCTTTTTACATCCACAAAATTGGGAATGACTTCAATATTTTTTGTGATGTTAAAATGCTTAAAAGTTTCTTCCTTCAGGTTTTCAGAAACGGCTGTTATAGCGGTGCTTTCATTGATGGAAAAAGTAACGACCGGCGCATAGGTTTTATCTTTTCCTACGAGAGTAATATCGGTGCCATGCAATGTGGTAATAACCGGTATTTTGTAATTTTCTTTTAGTAAAATTTGCCTGGCCATATACGCTGCCGAAGCATGCGGAATGGCATAATGTACATGGAGTAAATCCAATTTATTGTTTTTGATAACATCGACCATGGTGCTGGCCAAAGCGGTTTCGTAAGGAGGATAATCGAAAAGCGGATACGTGGGTACCTGCACTTCATGATAAAAAATATTCGGGATAAAACCGTTCAACCTCACAGGTTGCTGATAGGTTATAAAGTGAACAAGATGGCCTTTTTGTGCCAATGCCTTTCCTAACTCAGTGGCCAACACGCCGGAACCGCCAAAAGTCGGGTAACAAACAATTCCAATTTTCATACAATCAATTTCATTTCCTTGTCTAAGTTAATTGTTTTTATCGGCTTTCATCAGGTGGGAAATATTATTAAAAACAAATCGTAAATTAGGTGGTTAAAATTAATGGATGCCACAACAGCTTGTTTATGAATGAAGAAAATGTTTCAATAAATGAAGAGGGTGCACCCGAAAAAACGGAGCAAACAACCCCGACAATTCCCACCGAAAAACGTAAAGGATGGAAACGTTTTAAAAGAACTTTTTTTATCCTCTTGGCATTGACAATCATCGTTCTGGCGTATTTTAAATATTTTTTTGTTTTTGGCGACGGTGTCAAAAGCGGCCATTTGAATTATGCTGTGAAAAAAGGAAATCTTTTTAAAACCTATGAAGGGAAGCTCATTCAGGAAGGATATCGAAGCAAAACTACCGGCACTATTCAATCTTACGAGTTTGAATTTTCCATTAAGAATAAAGCCGTGTATGATGTTTTGTCGAAGAATAGTGGGAAAAGATTTGATTTACATTATAAAGAATACCACGGTGTATTACCCTGGCGAGGCAATACTCGATATGTTGTAGATAGTATTGTTGCGATGGGTGATAATTAATTATTTGCATCGCTATGCAATAAAAAAATAGCCGGTTGTTTGTGAATATCCGGTATGTTTTTTTTCCATTCTTTTATTGTTTTAGTTTGAATACTTTCTTGACTACCGGTAAGGTTCACGGCAATGCACATACGGGTTTTATCTTTACAAGTTTCCATTAAAGACTGTAGCAAAGCATTATTCCGATAAGGGGTTTCAATGAAAATTTGTGTGCAGTTGTTTTTGGCAGATGCGGATTCTATTTGTTGAATAGCGGTTGTTCTTTTGTTTTTGTCGATGGGCAGGTATCCCAAAAATTGAAATTGTTGTCCGTTCATGCCACTACCCATCAACGCCAGTAAAATAGAACTGGGCCCAACCAATGGTTTGATTGTGGCCTTATATTCATGCGCCAAAGCAATGAAAGATTGACCGGGATCGGCCACACCGGGACAGCCGGCTTCGCTGACAAGCCCAATAGTTTGTTGTTCTTTTATTTTTTGTCGGAAGGCTGCTTTTGTATTTTCACCGATTTCATACCATTCATAATTATCAATGATAATTGTTTCACTCGGTAAAAAATGATTCCATAATTTTTTAAAAAATCGCCTTGTTGTTCTTTTATTTTCCACAAAAAATATATCGCAGGACTTTATACCTGCAAGTATTGACATTGGAAAAACAGCAAAATTGTCTTCACTAAGATTGGATGGAATAAGATAAATTGTAGCAGGCATACTTAACTTTCTTTTTGTTGGTGTACAGTAACGGTAGCTGCAATAATCGCATAAGCAGGTGCCAACACAATAATCAGATGCATCAGGTAAAACAATAATCCATTGCCTATGGAAAGCCCTTTATGTTGATTGCTGAAGGCCATACTTTCACTCAGGCTGAGTCCGCTACGGGCATAACTGAAATCATGCATGGCAAATCCAAAATAATAACATTCCATCAATAGTGCAATGACAGGTGTTATCCAACCTATGACAGGAAGTAAGGATAAAACGATTAATGCAATAAGGTAAATTGTTTGCCAACCACAGTTACGCATCGTCAGTTTCAGGTTACGCAAAAATATTTTTCGTATATCCTGTTGGCTGAATTGATAATCTTTATTTTCAATAATGGCTTCAGTTTTACCGCTCAGATAAGCAAAAACCGGTGAGCCGATAAGTAGAATAATCCATTTGAAAAATGAAAAATAAAGTAAGACTAAAAGAATACGTAACATCATACCGGTCATCAAAAACATAAAACTCAACCAGGCATTTCTTTCTTTTTGTAACCAATTTTCAATTTGCAGTTGGCTGCTAATCCAGGAAACAACGGAGTTGGAAGATTGCCAGAAAATAAACATGGCCAGGATGAATAATATAGAATATACAATGCCGGGTCGAAGAATTATTTTCATCAACTTGTGTTGTTGAATAAATTGATGGGCTTTATCCCAAGATTGAAATGCTATAACAATTTCTTTCAGCAATTGTATAAATTGGGTCGTAAATATAATAAATCCTGCATGCTATCGAAATAGAATGCAATGTCTATGTTTCCTTTTTGGTAAGAAGGGTAATGTGCTTGCTTTTGATGGATGATGTCAATCAATTGATAACACCAATGGTTAGAATCTTGGGCAATTCAGTTTTTTCAAACTTGGGTCTGATGGTTTCTTAATATAAATGAGCGAAATTTCCATGCCGCCTCTTGTATTGGATGCCGGTTTCAAACTTGAAACATTGGCATCATACGTTACACCAATTTGCAAACCGGAGAATTCGACTCCGATGTATGGAATGGCTGCATCATTGAATCGGTACCATCCGCCGAGATATACATTAATCGGGTCTTCTGTATCGCCGTTTACATTATAAGAGAATGCTGCACCCACAATCGTATTATGGGCTTTGGCCTGCATACTGTGATTGGCAGAAATATGTAAAAAATTACGACTGCCAATCGGGATTTTTCCTCCGGCCTGGATGGTTGTCCTGGGATTCAAAACAAAATTGCCACCTTGGAAACTTTCTTTCGGGCGATTGATATGATACATAGAAGCGCCAATGTAAAAATTATTGTAGCCGTTTGTAGTGCCTGAATATAAAATACCGGCATTCAAATCAAAATAACTGACGTTTATTTGATCTTTCGAAAATACTTCTCCAGTGGTGCCCGGCACAAAACCAAAAGGCGTCAACTCGTCTTCAAAATAGACTTTTGTTAAATCGAGTCTTTTATTGAGATAAGCTCCCTGGAAACCTGCACTGATGGAATGATACCCATTTTCGTCTAACCCTTTATGATAGGCTAATGACAAGCCGGCACCATTTGTAATAAGTACGCCATCGCCAGCACGGTCAGAATAGCCTAAAACACCAACACCCATATTGTCAATATCAGGTAACCGGTTTTTCAAAACGCCAAAATCTATGGACGCAGTTTTGGTAACATAGGCATTATTGATTGTGGGCCACTGATTCCTGTAATTGCCCGCAACACGAAATGTGCCATCGAACAATCCGGTCATTGCCGGGTTCAGTGTTAAAGGAGACGCAAAAAATTGCGAAAAATTAGGGTCTTGTGCCTTCGCAACACCAGTCAATACCACACAGAACAAAAGGGTCGAAAAAAGTCTTTTCATCAGAACAATTAATAATTTTTTACTACTCAGAAAAATCTTCACCAAAAATGTTGATAGTCAGGATGTAACGTATTTGATACTTACGAAATTGCCCTATCTTTTGCTGAATTCTATCCTTTTCTTTTATAGAAGCGGGCAAATTACAACATTTTTAAGACCTAAATCAGAAAAATATTGCTGCATAAAAAAACATTTTCAATCATTTTTATTCCGCCATTTTTCGTGGAAACAACTGAAAATGAAAGGAAACCGGCTTTTTATACAAGATTTTTTACATCTGTACTTTATGGCCAAAGGCCAAATCGCCGGCATCGCCCAAGCCGGGTACGATGTATCCTTTGGCTGTCAATTCATCATCAATATCGCCACACCAGATTGTAACCGAAGGTTCTTCTCTTTTGACGTATTCGATTCCAACAGTACAGGCAATGGCCACTACTATGTGAATTTCCTGCGGATGGCCTTCGTCTTTCAAATAATGAATCGTTTTGACCAATGATGAACCGGTAGCCAACATGGGATCAGAAATGATGACAACCCGTTTTTCCAATTCGGGGCAGGAAACATATTCAAGGCTGATATCAAAACTGCCATCTTTTTTATGTTTGCGATAAGCCGAAATAAATGCATTATCGGCTTGATCAAAAAAATTGAGTAAGCCATTGTGTAATGGCAATCCTGCTCTTAAAATCGTTGCTAATACAGGTTGTTCTTTCAAAACTTTATGAATAGCTGTACCCAGTGGCGTTTCTATTTCTTTTTCTTCAAAAGGTAAAACTTTACTGATTTCATAAGCTGCCACTTCGCCAATTCGTTCCAGGTTGCGGCGAAAACGCATCCTGTCTTGTTGAATATTGACATTCCTGATTTCGCTGACCCAATTACTCACTAAAGAATGTTGCTGACTTAGGTTTACTATCATATTATTTAATATTTTAGACGGCATATAGCGATGGACTCTATGCCATTTCGAATGACGGTCTGCGCAAATCTAAAATCAAAAATTTGCAATCAAAAATAAAGCTATGATTTATCGGGCAATTGGTATTATGAGTGGAAGTTCTCTCGATGGAATGGATATGGCCTATGTCATTTTCAACGAAAATGGTGGGCAATGGGATTTTGAATTGAAAGCAGCCGCTTGTTTGCCTTATACAAAAGAATGGAGCCTTGCTTTGCAAAATGCGCATCAATTGACGGCCAGGGACTATCAACTCCTGCATACAGCCTACGGCCATTATATCGGCCGGCAAGTGAACGCTTTTATTGATCAGTTTCAATTGCAATATCAAATCGGCTTAATTGCTTCTCACGGGCATACTGTTTTCCATCTACCATCAAAAATGATGACTGCCCAATTGGGAGATGGTGCAGCCATTGCTGCCGAAACATTATTGCCTGTTGTTTCGGATTTGCGTTCATTGGATATAGCCTTTGGCGGACAAGGAGCACCTATTGTTCCTATTGGAGAAAAATGGCTTTTTAGTGACTATCCTCTTTTACTCAATATCGGCGGCATCGCCAACATGACTGTGAATACAGCAAAACCAATTGCATTTGATATTTGCCCGGCCAACCGTGTATTGAACCTGCTGGCCAATGATGCCGGAAAAGAGTTTGATGAAAATGGCAACATGGCGGCTGCTGGAAAATTGCATCAGGATTTGTTGAACGAATTAAACCAACAAGCGTATTATGCCCAACCGTTTCCCAAATCTTTGGCCAACGATTTTGGTACCGATGTTATATACCCGCTGATACAATCTTACCAACTCTTTGTAGAAGATGCGCTGCGTACTTATGTTGAACATATTTGTATGCAACTGGCAGCAGCCTTACAAAAAATCGACATTACAAAACTACCGACGGGTCATCTTTCCATGATGATTACCGGGGGCGGTGCACACCATCAATTTTTGGTAAGCAGGATTCAGGAAAATTTGAATGACATGGAGATTCAAATTGAATTGCCCGGCGATGATATTATAGATTATAAAGAAGCCTTAATAATGGCATTTATTGGAGTTTTGCGCTGGCGGCAAGAGTATAATGTAGTATCTTTCGCAACGGGTGCCGGGAGAGACAGTATCGGTGGTGCATTGTGGCTGGGAGGCGACGCTTAAACGACTAAACTGCATTGAGGATTATCAAAATGGGAACAGGAAATACAATCATTCGACCGGCGGAAAAAAATAAAAACTTTCCGGCCAGGGATTCTGTAGCAGAAGCCGTGCAGTTCAAAAAAATACAGGAGAGATTCCTGCAGCAATTCGAAAATATTTTTCCGGATAAACTGGCTCCACGAACGGTTATCATCATTCCATCACTCACAATGGATACGGAAATTTTATCCAAAATCAGCGGTGTCAATCATTATGAAGAACGGTTGTTATGTATGCTCATGCTGTTGCGCCTGCCACGTACACATGTAATTTATGTGACCAGCGAAAACATCGATCCGGTTATTATCGATTATTATTTACATCTCTTGCCGGGTATTACAGGGTATCATGCACAAAGCCGGTTGCACTTATTGAGTTGTCATGATTCCTCACATAAACCCTTAATCGAAAAAATTCTGGAACGGCCGAGGTTAATACAAAGGATAAAAGATTGTATTCCGCCCAATCATGAGGCGCACATGTCTTGCTTTACCGTATCAGAAATGGAACGATCCTTATCCGTGCAACTGCAAATTCCAATTTATGGTTGTGACCCTGATTTAGCCGAATTGGGAAATAAAACCAACAGTCGGAAAATTTTTAAAGAATGTGGTTTACTGGTGCCACCCGGATTCGAAAATTTACATACACAGGAAGAAGTGATTGATGCATTATGCAATTTAAAAACCAATGATGCTACTTTAGAAAAAGCGGTGGTAAAAATGAATGATGGTTTTTCCGGCGATGGCAATGCCATTTTTTATTACAATGATGCGCCGGCCAATGATGCATTAAAAGAATGGATAGCGAAAAATATTACGACACAATTGAAACCCGTAGCAAATGATTTATCTATTCCTGTTTTTTTCGAAAAATTCAACAAAATGGGTGGAATTGTAGAAGCATTTCTGTCCGGTAAAACGAAAGAATCACCATCGGTACAATGCAGAATTACGCCGGCCGGCAATGTAGAAGTAATTTCCACCCACGACCAGGAACTCGGTGGCGAAAGCGGCCAGGTATATTATGGTGCTCATTTCCCGGCTTCTGTAGAGTATGCAGTTGCGCTGGGCGAAATGGGAAAAAAAGTAGCGGAATCTTTACATCGAAAAGGTGTATTGGGAAGATTTGCGGTCGATTTTATTTCTATCAAAGAAAATGATGAATGGCAGCATTATCCCATAGAAATTAATTTGCGAAAAGGTGGTACAACGCATCCTTTTATCATGCTCCAATTTCTGACTGATGGAAAATACAATACAGAGGAAGGAAAATATTATACATCAAAAGGCCATTTGGTTCGCTATTATTTTTGTTCCGATAATCTGAAAAGTGATGCATATAAAGGATTAAGCCCACATGATTTGATTGATATTGCGATGGTCAACGATTTACACTATGACGGCACATCGCAGGAAGGAGTAATGTTTCATTTGATTGGCGCATTATCCGAATACGGAAAATTGGGTGTTGTATGTGTAGGCAGTACGCCACAAAGAGCCAGGGAATACTATGCTAAAATTGTAACCGTATTGGAAAAAGAATGTTGATATATTCTATCTAATTATTAACCACCAATAAATGCAAGCTAAATCAATAAAAGGAAAATCAACTGCTGAAATAAAAAAAGCATTATCAGATTCAATGGAAGATGCTTTTAAACCAACCTTAGCAATAGTGTTTATGTCTATATCACAAGACAGAAAAGTTGTATGCGAACTATTGACGAATGCGGGATTAGATGTATTTGGTGCTACGTCATGTGGTGAGTTTACTGAAGGTTATCAAGCTGAAGGATCAATTGTTGTTTTATTGTTGGACATTCCAAAAAACTATTATGCTTTTTTATTTGAAGAAATTGGTGATAGTAACCTTTCAGAAGTTGGACATCGCATAGCACAGGAAGCAGAAAAGAAATTCACGCATCCTTCCATGATATTATGTAGTACCGGCATAAATTCCAAAGCAGAATTATTTAATGGAACACAACTCGTTCAATCTGTAAAAGAAAAACTTAGTAGCAACATTGCTTTTTTTGGAGGCATGGCAGGCGACGATATGACATTTAGCGGCAGCTATATTTTTACGAAAGAAAAAGAAACCGATTGTGGAGTTGCAGCCATCGTATTTGATGCAGAAAAAGTAAATATGTTCGGCATGGCTATCACAGGTTGGAAGCCGATGGGAATCATGCGAACGATAACCAAAAGTGAAGGCAAAAAAATATATACAATTGATAACCTTTCTGCAGTCGATATGTATTTTAAATATCTTGGCAAGGAAGAAAAAAGAACCGATCAAAGTTTTAGGGTATTTGAAGAGTTGGGTTTTACGTATCCGTTTATTACTGAAAGAGAACCGGGTGGTGATTTGATTTTGAAAACACCTGTACAAATAAATCATGAGGAAAATGCATTAGTAATGGATATTGAAATGGAGGAAGGAACAAAATTTTGGTTTTCTATGCCTCCGGACTTTGATATTGTAGATGAAATACTGGATGAAGCAACGCAACTTAAGAATGCCAATCAATCTGAAGCGGATGCCTTA
This sequence comes from Chitinophagaceae bacterium, assembly GCA_020437365.1. Lineage (GTDB taxonomy): Bacteria > Bacteroidota > Bacteroidia > Chitinophagales > Chitinophagaceae > JJ008. Next base: position 17,604 of record JAGQWM010000035.1, read on the forward strand.
TTAATTTTTTCATGTGCAGGAAGGCAGCCTGTTTTGGGCCCACTTGTTACAGCCGAAAATGACGGCTTGGCCAACCTTTTGAATACACCAATGGCAGGTTTTTTTACGTATGGAGAATATGGCAGAACCAAAAAAGGAAAACAGGAATATCATTCTGGCGCCTGTTGTTGGGTTGCATTTAAAGAAAAATAAAAACTAGTGGAATAATTGTGAATGGATAATTGATAATTATTAGATTGAGAAAATGAAAGAGAATATAATTAAAACCAAAAGTTTTGCCTTTGCTCCCCGGATTGTAAAACTCTATCAACACTTCCAAGTTGAGAAAAAAGAGTATATCCTAAGCAAGCAGATGTTGCGAAGCGGAACATCTATTGGTGCGATGGTTTGGGTAGCAGAGCAGGCAGAAAGTAAGCCGGGCTTCATTCATAAATTAGCGATAGCACAAAAAGAAGCCAATGAAACAGAATATTGGATTGAACTTTTGTATCAGTCAGGGTATCTGGATACACAACAGTCTGAATCTGTTTTTCATGGTATAATAGAAATAAGGAAACTACTGACTTCCATAATTAAAACTTCCAAAACAAGAAAGACTAATTAACCATTTACAATTAACAATTAATAATTATAATTAAGAATTAACAATTATGCTTGCAAAATCAATCAAAGGAAAATCTACAGCAGCTATCAAAACAAGTCTTGAACAATGTCTTTCAGATGGATTTACTCCCACATTAGCCATATGTTTTATTTCAAAAAGCCAGGACAGGGTGGCCATTTGTAATTTACTGGATGAAAAAAACATGCAGGTATTTGGCTGTACTACCAATGGTGAATTCATTGATGAAGAACCGCAAAAAGGGTCTGCTGCCATCCTGTTATTGGATATGAAAAAAGAAAATTTTCAAATCTATTATGAAGAGTATCCTGAAAAAAATTATCGGCAAGTGGCCAAAGGAATTGCCGAAAAGGCCAAAAAGAAATTTGCACAGCCGGCATTTTTAATTGGAATCAGCAATGCCGCTGCCGATGGCGAAGAAGTATTGCGGGGCATTGAAGAAGTCTGCGGGCAGGAAGTGAATGCTTTTGGTGGTGCCGCCGGCGATGATTATGCATTCACTGAAACATTTGTTTTTACCAATCAAAAAGATAGTGACAGCGCAATAATTTGTTTGGTACTTGATGAATCAAAAGTAAAAGTCGAAGGCATTGCTACTTGCGGCTGGAAAGCGGTCGGTACAGAAAAGGTTGTCACCAAAAGTGAAGGCAATCATGTTTACACAGTGGATAATATACCTGTATTGGACCTGACAGCAAAATATGGAGGCATTGAAAATGCAAATCCGGAGAACAATAATTTATTAATAGACATTGCTGCCAACTTTCCGCTACAATTACAAAGAGATAAAGGCGACCCCATTATGCGGCCGGGTTTGGTAGTCGATTGGGACGACCGTTCTTATTACACAAGTGGCTCAGTACCGCAAGGCTCCAAAGTTCGTTTTTCCTTACCTCCGGATTTTGATGTGATGGACAAAGTAGTGAAAGGCGTGCAGCAATTAAAAGAAACTACAATGCAGGAAGCGGATGCCTTGGTCGTTTTCAGTTGTGCCGGCAGAATACTTTCCTTAGGTCCATTGATGAGTCAAGAGCTTGAAGGAGTAAAAAAAGTTTGGAATGTGCCCATGGCTGGCATGTTCAGCAATGCAGAATTGGGGCGGGCAACCGGTGGAAATTTAGAAATGCACAACCTGACTACCTGTTGCGTGGCATTAAAAGAAAAATAATAATGACAACTTTTCAAAATATAGTTGACCTGATCCAGCAATCTGCACAACTCAATGATGAGGACAAAACAAAAATGTTGTCAGCCGTAAAAAAAGCAGAAAATGAACATGCAATTGTAGCATTCAAACTCGAACGAACCGAGAAAGTAAAACGAACCACTGCCATTCTGTTGGAAGAAACCATTGCTGAATTAGAACAGAAAAGAAAAGCAATTGAAGAATCTAAAGATGCATTACAAAGATCTTTGGAAGAACTAAAAGCAGCACAACAACAACTTGTTCATTCCGAAAAAATGGCTTCGTTAGGAGAATTGACAGCCGGTATTGCACATGAAATTCAAAACCCGTTGAACTTCGTCAATAATTTTTCGGAAGTAAATAAAGAAATGATTGCTGAATTGAAAGAAGAAATTGAAAAAGGAAATTATGAAGAAGTAAAAATCATCGCCAATGATATTGAATCAAATGAAGAAAAAATAAATCATCATGGTAAAAGAGCCGATGCCATTGTAAAAGGTATGCTGCAACACTCCAGAACAAGTAGCGGGCAAAAAGAACCGACAGATATCAACGCTTTATGCGAAGAATATTTACGATTGAGTTATCACGGTTTGCGGGCCAAAGACAAATCTTTCAACGCCAACTTTGAGACGGATTTTGATGCCTCGATTGAAAAAATAAATATTGCACCACAGGATATAGGAAGAGTGATTTTGAATTTAATCAATAATGCTTTTTATGCAGTGAGTGAAAAGAAAAAGTTATCAGCTGACAGCTATCAGCCATTAGTCTCAATAAAAACACGGAGACTCAACGATAAAATTGAAATACATATTGCTGACAATGGAGGTGGTATTCCGGACGCCATAAAAGAAAAAATCTTTCAGCCATTCTTTACCACCAAACCAACCGGTAGTGGAACGGGATTGGGGTTAAGTTTAAGTTATGATATCGTCAAAGCACATGGTGGCGAAATAAAAGTGGAAAGCAAAGAAGGAGAGGGTTTGCCTGCCGGAGAATCAGAAACAGAGTTTCTCATTAAACTACCTTTAGTGTGAATCACTTATAGTTGAGTTGCATTGAAAATGAAATACTAATTATGAAAAAGAACTTATTACTGCTGTTTTTAAGTATTGCATTTTTTGTAAAAACAGAAGCGCAGTCACACCTACGCACTTATGAAATTAATTCCGACACTACTACGCAACAATTTTTGGATAACAATTATTGGCAGGTACTTGAAGATAAAAACAGCAGCTTTACAATTAACGATGTGCAGAAGGAACCGCTGGCCAACCAGTTTACCTATTTTACAAAAAACAGTAAAATTCCTTTTACAAAAACATCTTGGTTTCGTTTTAACTTGAAAAATAATACAGGCAAGACCTTACACTTAAGTATAATCTCTGATGCACCAAAAGCAGATTTTTATATTCCGGACAGTAATGGAATTATGCATCACTTTATTACAGGAAGTGAAGTTAGCTGGCATAGCAAAGACGGGTTTAAGAATGCTAATGCAATCCCTTTTGAAATAAATGAAGGACAACAAATAATGATTTATTTGAAAGCATTAAATCATAAAGCTTTTCTTTCTGATACTTTTAAATTTCCCCTATTAAAAACAGATGCATTAGAGAAATCAATTGTTAGTGATTACCAGGATAATTATACACAATCCTCCGATCTTTTTTCAATGTTTTTATCCGGGATATTTTTATTGGCCGGCATTTTTATTTTATTGATATACTTCACTGTCAGCGAAAAAGTTTACCTGTATTTCTCACTATTTGCATTTTTCGGAAGTCTTTCCTATTTACATCCTTTTTATAGTGTTGAACACGTCAGTTTATCGTTATCAATTATATTTAGAGTAATTTCTTATCTCTGGGCGTTCTTCTGTTTTCAATTTGTTCGGCACTACCTGAAGGTCTCAGAGTATTATCCTCGCTGGAATAGATGGATCGGACTTATCATGTACTCTTTTCTGATTGTGGTTATAATTGGAAGAATACTATTTACATCAGTTTATCATTACGATCTTTTAACCAATGAAAATTTTGGTTTTCTGGCCCCGATAATAGACATCATTTTCTGGCTAAGTTTTTTAATAACCATTCTACTCTTTTCATTAAACCACGCAAAAGAGACAAGGGCGTTTCTGCTTGGAGTATTACCGTTCTCGCTGGTAATACTTTGTTTTACTTTATTAGAAATAGCCTTCCCCTTTTTGAGTATCGCAAGAAACATTTTAAAAAATGATACCCTATTTTGGGGTTATGCAAATGGTATTGGTGGATTTTGGCTCACCGTGGTCATTTCCTGGGTTTTATTTAAACGCTTCGGCCAACAGGAAAAACAAATAGCACAGGAAAAACTGGAAAAGGAACAATTAGCCAAAGAACAGGAAATTCAAAAAAGCGAATTAATAGCGCAGCAAAAAATAGAATTAGAAAAGCTGGTACTTGAACGGACTTCTGAATTGAAACAATCCCTGGAAGAATTAAAATCAACCCAGGCACAACTTATTCAATCTGAAAAAATGGCCAGCCTCGGCGAACTCACTTCCGGCATTGCTCATGAAATACAGAACCCGTTAAATTTTGTCAATAATTTTTCAGATGTAAACAGAGAGATGGTTGATGAAGCAGCTGAAGAAATCGGTAATGGAAATATTGAAGAAGTAAAAAAAATTCTGAATGATATAAAAGAAAATTCGGCAAAGATCAATCATCATGGCAAGAGAGCGGATGCAATAGTAAAAGGTATGTTGCAACATTCACGACAAACATCCGGAACAAAGGAACCAACAGATATTAATGCCCTGTGTGATGAGTATTTAAGGTTGGCATACCATGGCTTACAGGCAAAAGACAAATCCTTCAATGCCGTAATGAAAACGGATTTTGATGAAAACCTTCCACTGATAAATGTTATACCCCAGGATATCGGCCGTGTTTTACTCAATATAATTAACACCGCTTTTTATGCGGTGAGTGAGAGGAAAAAGCTATCAGCTGACAGCTATCAGCCATTAGTCTCAATTAAAACACGAAAACTCAACGACAAAATTGAAATAAAAATAACTGATAATGGCAATGGCATTCCGGATGCTATCAAAGAAAAAATCTTTCAACCATTCTTCACCACAAAGCCAACGGGACAGGGAACAGGATTGGGGTTAAGTTTGAGTTATGATATTGTGAAGGCGCATGGTGGTGAATTGAATGTGGAAACGAATGAAGGAGAGGGTTCAGTATTTACTATACAACTTCAAGGTTAAACTACTCAGATGATAAAAAAAATATTATTTAGTCTTCTTATTTGCCTCATTTCTGTTCTGAGTTTTGCCCAATTTGCGACACTAAAAGAATTAGAGGACTACAAACATCAGTTATCTGTTGTTAAAGATGACAGCAGCAGGGTTTTAATGATGGCTTACCTCAGTTTACATTATGGAATCTGGAATCCAGATTCAAGTATTATTTATGGGCAGAAAGCACTTGCCTTAGCAAAACAAATAAAATATACAAAAGGCGAAATCAACGCATTGATAGGACTTGCAAGAGCATCAATGGGAGACCCAAACAATGCATTGCAATATGGTTTAGAAGCTTTAAGAAAGGCAGAAGAAAATAATTTTTTGGAGGAAAAAGCAATATGCTTTACTGAACTGGGAGATAATTTCTGTGAACTGGAAGGTAATCCAAAGGAGATCGATTATTATAAGCAGGCAAAAGCCATTTACGAATCTGTAGGTGATAAACCAGAGCTGGCGTATTGGAAAGTTCTGAATAAATTCTTCATCATAAATGCATCATACGGCGAAAATCCTGGCGAAGCAGATTTACGTGAAATGGAAAAATTAGTGGATGAAGAAAAAAAATCCCATTACTGGCGCCTGCCCTTACTTAGAGCTCTTGCAGGCATGCAATTTCACTTAGGTAAAAATGAACTGGCTATTAAAAATTTAACCCAGGTTATTCAAATGGCAAAGGAAGATGCAAACCATTATCAATTGACAGAATCATTTAACATCATGTCAAAAGTGTATGGAGAATTGCAAATAACTGATTCAAGTATTTTTTATGCTGAGCGCTGTTTGGCTGAATCAAAATTTGCAAATCAAAAATATCTTGCATGGGAAAGCAGTAGGTTCCTTTCTGAAATATACGAGCCTATTGACCTTAAAAAAGCACTTTATTATCGGAAAATGTATGATTCGCTGAACAATACCTTATACGGTGCCGAAGCAGTTAAAAAGTTGCAGAAAATTCTTACGAATGAACAACAACTGCAAAGAAACAAAGAAGCTGCGCAGGTTGCATATAAAAGCCGTATGAAACAATATGCATTACTTTCAGGCCTTGCAATACTTTTGATAGCCGGCTTTTTCCTGTACCGTAACAACCGACAAAAACAAAAAGCCAATGCTGTTTTGGAAAAAACCTTGTCTGACCTGAAGTCCACACAAAGCCAACTCATCCAATCAGAAAAAATGGCTTCCCTCGGAGAGCTGACCGCCGGCATTGCCCATGAAATTCAAAACCCATTGAACTTCGTGAATAATTTTTCGGAAGTAAATAAAGAAATGATTGCTGAATTGAAAGAAGAAATTGAGAAAGGAAATTATGATGAAGTAAAAATCATCGCCAATGATATTGAATCCAATGAGGAAAAAATCAATCATCATGGCATGAGAGCGGATGCAATAGTAAAAGGTATGTTGCAACATTCACGACAAACATCCGGAACAAAGGAACCAACAGATATTAATGCCTTGTGCGATGAATACCTGCGATTGAGTTATCATGGTTTGCGGGCCAAAGACAAATCTTTTAATGCCAACTTTGAAACTGATTTTGATGCCTCGATTGAAAAAACAAATATAGTGCAGCAGGATATCGGTCGTGTTTTACTCAATTTAATTAACAATGCTTTTTATGCAGTGAGTGAAAAGAAAAAGCTATCAGCTGATAGCTATCAGCCATTAGTCTCAATAAAAACACGAAAAGTAAACGATAAAATTGAAATAAAAATAACTGACAATGGAGGTGGTATTCCGGATGCCATTAAAGAAAAAATCTTTCAACCTTTTTTTACAACAAAACCAACTGGTAGCGGAACAGGTTTAGGATTGAGTTTGAGTTATGATATCATCAAAGCACATGGCGGCGAAATAAAAGTGGAAAGCCAAGAAGGAAAGGGCTTATCTGCCGAAGCTTCTGCGCAGTCGGGTACAACATTTATCATTCAAATACCAATAACATAAAGGCGATATGAAGAATTTAATAAAAATAATATGCCTCCTTTTAATACCATTTTGTACGGCAGCGCAGAATCCGATTTATAATACACCTACAGAACAAAGGGCAAATAGTTTGCTGATAAATCTAAAAAATACAGACAACGATACGATACGCATGGCCTTACAAGCAGAATTGGCCCCTTATTACTTTAATAAAAATATAGATTCATCTATCTTCTACGGTCAACAGGCTTTAGTAATAGCAAAAAAATTAAAATTAAAATTGTGGCAAGCTTATATTAATAATTCCATCGGTTATGCTTATTACTTAAAAGGGAGATATGTAACTGCTTTACAAATTCTGCTCAAAGCGTTAAAGATTTCAGCAGATAAGGATATTGAAAAAAATATTTGGAAAATCTCATCATTTTATCAGATACCCAATGCGTATAAAGCACGGATGAATGTATTTGCATATACACATCTTAATTTGGCATTTGTTTACGCAATATCCGGAAATATTCAAAAGCAAAAGGAAAATTTTCTTGAAGGCATTAGTATAGGCGAAAATATAAATGACCCTGCTACAATAGGTATTTTTAAAATGAACCTCGCCACATTATACTATTATAATAATATGCCGGATTCGGCACTTCTTACGGCTAAAAGTGCTCTTGAAAATTTAACTGCTGCTTCGATACTTAAATACAATGGTTATATTTTAAATAACATTGGTGATATATATGCATCCAAAAATAAATATGATTCTGCAGAATTGTATTATCGGAATGGTATTGAAATGAATCAAAAACAGGAACTTCAAAGAGGGCTCCTGATAAGTTATAAATCGTTTTCGAAATATTTTCTTAAAAAAGGTAACATTGATTCATCTATTTTGTATGCTAATAAAGTAATTGACCTTAGCACTCATTTAAATGTTACACTGAATTTATTTGATATGTATGAAACATTGGCCGAAGCGTATCACTTAAGAGGAGAAAATGATAAGGCATATCAGTACCTTAAATTAGCTGGTTCATATAAGGATAGCCTCTTTAATAAACAAAAGATAAACCAGATTCAGGATATCGGGTTCAATGAACGGTTTCATAAGCAGGAGTTAGAAAAGGAGCGAATTCAATATCAAAATAAAATGAGAACCTATGCCATGCTTGGCGTTATATTGGTATTTATAATTATAGCTTTTTTATTATATAGAAATAGTCGCATTAGGCGTAAAGCAAATGAAGAACTACAGCAACAAAAGAAAGAAATAGAAGAGCAGAAAAAAAATGTTGAGTTTACATTGTCAGAATTGAAAGCCGCACAAACCCAACTCATTCATTCAGAAAAAATGGCTTCGTTAGGAGAATTGACTGCCGGTATTGCCCATGAAATTCAAAACCCGTTGAACTTCGTCAATAATTTTTCGGAAGTAAATAAAGAAATGATTGCAGAATTAAAAGAAGAAATTGCAAAAGGAAATTATGAAGAAGTAAAAATCATCGCCAGTGATATTG
>JAGQWM010000036.1 GCA_020437365.1 Chitinophagaceae bacterium
ATGCAACAGATGCACAACAACTGCCGGTGAATTTTTACCGGGTGAAAGTAACCGCTATCAATGGCGAAATAACGTATAGCCAAATAATGAAATTGGCCAATAACGCAAACACCGGTCAAAAGATTTCCTTGTATCCCAACCCGGTTACACAGCAACAGTTTACTTTACAAATGACTGCCACAGCAGGTAAATATTCATTGAGAATTTTGAATGCTACAGGCCAATTGGTACAATCATCATCCTTTATGCATGCAGGTGGTACCATTGCTAAATCCGTTGATTTGCCAACGCAACTACAACCGGGCATTTATTTTGTACAAATCATTGGAGAAGAACAGAAGTTTTCGACAACATTTCTGTTACAGTAAATTGAAATGAGCCAATTTTTATCGGAGTTTATCCAACGACTTCAATAGTTTTTGATCGCTGCGGATATTGCGAAAGGCCATATAATAACTGACAATAATAGCCACGACTAACAATGACCAGATGGCCGGTGTCGCATTCACTAATTGTTTGTATTGCATAAAATATACAATAACTAATCCTACGGAAATTAAAAATCCGAGTAAGCAAAGTTTGATTTGCATTTTCCTGTCTTTGAATAAAAATATAGTAACGGTAGAAATGACAACAGAAAGAATAGTGAGTATAATGGTGAATAAATTACTCCCGGCTGTTATTTCCACCACCTGGTTCATGGTTGTGTTTTCCACTATTTTTTCGCCGGTGGCAAAGGGAAATTTAAAACTCAAAACGGCAGCTACTGTAGCCAGCAATAACCAAAGTGTTTGTTTACGTTGTATCATTTCTTGATTTATTAAACTTTAAATTAAGGTAATTCCGGGTAAAGCGGAAATGCTTGCATAAATGATTTGACTTCTTGTTTGACAGCGTCAATTTGTTTTTCATCTTCACAATTCATCAGCACTTTATCAATCATACTGACAATGGTTTCCATATCCTTGGGCTGTAAGCCTCGGGTGGTAACGGCGGGCACACCCACTCGAATGCCGGAAGTTACAAAAGGTGATTTATCATCAAATGGAACGGCATTTTTATTCAATGTAATATTGGCTTTGTCCAATGTTTCCTGTGCTTTTTTACCGGTCAGGTTTTTGTTGCGCAGGTCAATCAGCATCAAATGATTATCGGTACCATTACTAATCAGGTTATAATCTCTATCCACAAAAGCCTTGGCCATCGCTTGTGCATTTTGAATGACTTGTTGTCCATACATTTTGAAAGAAGAATCCAGTATTTCACCAAAAGCAACTGCTTTGGCTGCTATGATATGTTCTAAAGGGCCACCTTGCGAACCGGGAAAAACAGCAAGGTCGAGCAAATTGCTCATCGTTCTTGTAGCACCTTTCGGAGTTTTCAATCCCCAGGGATTTTCAAAATCATGCCGAAGCATGATGATGCCGCCTCTTGGCCCGCGAAGTGTTTTATGCGTGGTGGAACTTACAATATGGCAATGTTCAAATGGATCATTCAATAATCCGGTGGCAATCAATCCGGCCGGATGTGCAATATCAGCAAAAACAATAGCACCAATTTCATCTGCAACGGCTCTTATTCTTTGATAATCCCAGTCGCGGCTGTAAGCAGAAGCACCACAAATAATCATTTTGGGTTTTTCTTTTCGGGCAATTGTTTCCAATTGTTCATAATCCACAATCCCTTCTTTAGTAACACCATAATGCAAGGCATGATACGTTTTGCCACTGAAATTGGCCGGGCTGCCATGTGTTAAATGTCCGCCCATACTTAAATCCAAACCGAGAAATTTTTCTCCGGGTTTCATCACTGCCAGAAAAACAGCGCCATTGGCTTGTGCACCACTATGCGGTTGTACATTGGCCCAACTGCAATTAAATATTTTTTTCAACCTTTCAATGGCCAGTGTTTCTATTTCATCTACAATTTCACAACCACCATAATATCTTTTGCCGGGATAACCTTCAGCATATTTATTGGTCGGTACAGTACCCATTGCTTGCAACACTTGCAGGGAAGTAAAATTTTCTGAAGCAATGAGTTCAATCCCATTTCTCTGGCGTGATAATTCTTTGTTGATGAGTTCAAATAAAACGGTGTCTTTTTGCATTGTATGAATTTGTATGGGCAATTTTTTGGGTAAATGATTCATTGTGAAATGAATATCAAATAAATCATTTTCTTTCTCTACAAAAATAAGATAGCAAAACTTTTGATAGCGGATTCGAGGAAAATTTTTGTTTAGGTGAAATGTCTTACATTCGTTCCCTTTTTGTACGTTTTCAACAAACGGTAACACATTGCCTCTTGAATCGTAATAAAAACAGATGAAAGCTATAATTCCAGTTGCCGGTGCAGGCACCAAATTAAGACCTCATAGTTATAACCAACCCAAGGCGTTAATTCCACTGGCGGGGCACTCTGTCTTAGGTATTATTATCGATCAATTAAAAACGGCCGGTATAGATGAATTCATTTTTATTGTCGGTTATCTTGGCGATAAAATTCAGGATTATGTCAAAAAGAAATATCCTGAAATCAAAGCACATTATGTACAACAAATTGACAGGCAAGGTGTAGGCCATGCCATTCGGCTCACCCGAACCATTGTCAACCAGGATGAAGTTTTTGTAGTTTTGGGCGATACCATTTGTGAATATAATATTGATGAAGTTGTCAATAGTCCGTATTCGATGATAGGTGTTCGAAAAGTAGATGACCCGAGAGGATTTGGCGTTGCTGAAATCGGGCAGGAGGGATTGATTACCTGCGTGGTGGAAAAACCACATATTCCCAAATCGAATATGGCATTGGTAGGTGTGTATAAAATCAAAGAAACGGAGCAAATGTTTCAATGCCTGGAAAGTAATATCCGCGAAGGATTACGCAGCCATGGTGAATTCAGTTTGACGGATGCGCTGGATTGTATGATTAAATTGGGAGCCCGGTTCAAATCATTTGTTGTAGAAAACTGGTTTGATTGCGGCCGCAAAGAAACGTTATTGGAAACCAATGCCACTTTGCTCAAAAAATTTGAAGTACAAACAGATGCTCATCTTTTTACAAATACAGTCATTGTGCAACCGGTGAGTATTGGCAAAGGTTGTAGCATTAAAAATTCTATCATTGGTCCCAATGTAACTATAGGAGAAAATACAGTTATCGAAAGTTCCATTGTAAAAGAATCTATTATTGGTTCTTTTTCCAACCTCGATAATATTGTTTTAGATGATTCTGTTATTGGTAGCGATACCAATTTGCGAGGCGAAACCCGTTCGCTGAATATTGGCGATAATTCCAGTATCGACCTGGGATAAATTTCACTTCACCCATATAGTTCCAACGCCTTATTTATCTTTACGGTTTATAATCTTAATCAAGTTAGATGAAAGAATTTTCAAACCGGATAACACAACTTTTTAAAATTAAGTACCCGATTATCCAGGCCGGAATGATTTGGGCCAGTGGCTGGAAGCTGGCAAGTGCCGTAAGTAATGCCGGCGGATTAGGTATTATAGGCAGCGGTTCCATGTATCCTGATGTCTTAGAAGAACATATACGCCGTTGTAAAGCCGCTACCCAACTTCCTTTTGCGGTCAATGTACCCTTACTGTATCCGGATATTGATAAACATATTGATATCATTATTAAGGAAGAAGTGAAAATTGTTTTTACATCGGCAGGTAACCCTAAAACCTGGACCGGTATGTTAAAAGAAAAAGGGATAACGGTTGTTCATGTAGTCAGTTCTTCGAAATTTGCGGGTAAGGCCGAAGCTGCGGGATGCGATGCGGTTGTAGCAGAGGGTTTTGAAGCCGGTGGCCATAATGGGAGAGAAGAAACAACAAGTTTTGTTTTGATACCTGCCGTAGCCGCTGCTGTCAAAATTCCGGTAATAGCGGCGGGCGGAATAGCTACTGGCCGACAGATGTTGGCAGCTATGGTACTTGGCGCCGAAGGTGTACAGATGGGAAGCCGATTTGTAGCCAGTGAAGAAGCTTCTTCACATAGCCGGTTCAAAGAAGAAGTCATCAAAGCCAATGAAGGCGATACGCAGTTGATGATGAAACAACTGAAACCGGTAAGGATGATGAAAAATGATTTTTACCAACAGGTGTTAGAAGCCGAAAAAAAAGGAGCAACGGTAGAAGAATTGACAAAGCTACTTGGTAGAGGCAGGGCCAAATTGGGAATGTTTGAAGGAAATTTAAGCGAAGGTGAACTTGAAATAGGGCAGGTAAGTGCTCTTCTGAAGGATATTTTGCCGGCGGGTGAAATTGTCAAAAAAATATGGCAGGAATTTATGAACGGTATAGAACAACCCGTGAAAATGAATTAATTTTAAAAGTACGTAACCTTGAAAGCCGGGCGGAAAGGAGTATTTGGTAAACCATCAACGATTCAACATGAAAAAGAGACTTTTTTGTATGACGCTTTTTCTCGGCCTATTTGTAGCAGCCCAGGCGACGACTGGCGATTGCAATCCGGGCGATAAAAAGAAAGATGTGGTAAACGGCATCGTCATTCATGCCGATTCAAGAAAGCCGTTAAAAGATGTAAGCGTTACGGCTATTAGCCATTCCAAAAAGAAAAAAGTGGTGGCTACCAATAATGAAGGCAGTTTTGCTTTCGAATTATTAGAACCCGGAAAATATACATTTGTATTCGAAAAAGATGGCTATAAAAAAGTGACAAAAGAGCAAGTGGTTAAAGCCGACGATAAATTTCAATTGAATATTGAAATGATTGAAAACATGGAATTTGAAATTATTCCTTCGCCATTTGGTGTATATGGTTATTAGTGAATTTATTCTTACTGTTTCTAATAAAAATAGTCCCGAAAAATCGGGACTATTGTTTTTCACGGCTGACCAATTTCACACACAAACTATTTTAATCCATATCCATTGTAAAGTCGTCTTTATCTTTTTTAATTTTAAAAGATGGATGTGCATTTAAAAAATTACTGTATTTATTATACGTTTCATCAGTGGCTTTCTTACCATTAATAAAAAGTTTACCTGATTTATGTTTTAAAGTATATCCGGCCCCTTTGTCTATCAGCCCATCACCGGCGAGTCCATCAACAAAGTTTTTATAATCCATCATTTGAGCTTTCGATTTTTTTAATTGCTCCCGGGCTTGATTCAATTCCTTTTCAATGCGGGGTTGAATTTCTTTTAATTGGGCTTTTACTTCTTTCATCTTCACATTTTTCACTTTGTCCAGTTCGGCTTTCATTTTGTCCCAATCCACTTTGGCCATTGATGCTTTTACCTGTGCTTTTACTTTGTCGAGGTCCACTTCTTTCATGGCTTTCTCCATTTTATCTTTCATTTGTTCCCAATCTACTTTAGCCAAAGATGCTTCCAATTGGGTTTTCAGCTTAGCCAAATCAATTTCTTTCATGGCTTTTTCCATTTTATCCTTCATTTGATCCCAATCCACTTTTGCTAATGATTCATCAATCTGATTTTTAATCCTGTCGAAATCCACTTCTTTCATGGCTTTCTCTATTTCCAATTGCATTTTTTTCTCATCAAACCCTTTTAATGCTTGATCTAATTGATCTTGAATTTTTTCTTTATTTAATTCCTGCTCGGCTTTGTTCAGTTTGTCTAAGACATCATTTAAGTTTTTTACTTTTTTGTCCATTTCAATGTGTTTGCCTTTAGGCACTGTATCAGTCCAACCGGGACTAAACTGGCCCGGCGATTGTTGATAATCCCAGGACACAAGTCCAACAGTAATGCCTGTGGCCACTAAAAACAAAACCAGTCGCTGACGAAGAATTTTTCTCGATTTCATGTTGATAATTTTTGATTTACAAAGTCAATTAATTTTTTGAAGAAAAGCTTTGTTGTCTTGCAAAACAAGTAAAACGAAGCTCTTCGTATCAAATATACGATAAGATTCGTATAATGTTACAGATACTTGTCAAACAACAGAATTTTAACAAAAAAAACCCATGCGATGGGCATGGGTTGAGGTTGGCAAATTGATGCATTAATTTTTTCGAAAAGCCCATTTAATCATTTCTTTCCAACTTGGTTTTTTCCCATACATTAAAATGCCTGTACGGTAAATTTTTCCGGCGAACCAGACGGTAAAAATGAAGCCCAAAACAAGAAGGCTCATGGAAAGGCCTAATTGCCACCAAGGCACAGTGCCTGGCACGCCATAAGGGATGCGAGCCATCATTACAATCGGAGAGCTGAAAGGTATCATGCTGGCCCAAAAAGCAATTGGCCCGGTAGGATTACTGACAGTTGCAGTCATCAATGCAATCGAAATAATCACTAACATCGTAATCGGAAAACTCAGGGATTGGGCTTCCCGCATATCTTCATCAACAGCACTGCCAATGGCACCGTAAAGAGAGGCATAAAAGAAAAATCCGGCGAGGAAATAAAATCCGAAACAGAATAATACCAATGGTACGTTCACACTGGAAAACATATTTTGAATACTGCCCACCATGCCCGAAGCAATATCGCTGCCGGACGCTTTGCTTACATTATATATAATGAAAACAAAAGCAATCCATAACAGGAACTGTGTTAACGCTACCATGCCGATGCCAACAATTTTTCCCAGCATCATTTGAAAGGGTTTGACGGAAGAAACAATTACTTCTGCAATCCGATTGGTTTTTTCTTCCATGACACCCATCATTACCTGCGAACCATATATTAATAAGATCAGGTAGATTAAAAAACCGGCCACATAGGCGATGCCTTCCGCAGTACCGGAATTGATATTTTCATCTTTAATATTGCGAGCTGTTACGGATAGGCCTTTTGTTAGGATGGCTTGTTTTTGGGCATCTAATTGCAAGCTGTCATTTTTGATACTCGTCCAAATACGGTTGAGTTTCGCCTGCATGGCAACTGTCGCATTGCCACCATAGGATTTTTCTGATTTGAAGTAAAGGCTGTCCGACCCATTTTGCCAGTGAAGAGCAGGAATTTCGATATAGCCATCATAACCTGCTTCTTTGTAATGGTTCATAATGCTATCTGTTGCATTTTTTACCAATATCAAAGTAGAATTGTCATCGATAGAATTTTCAAAATTCAATTTCTCTGCAGTAAAATAACCTGAATGGTCGATGATGGCTACTTTCAGGTCTTGCCTGCTTTTGTTGGCAATGACACCCATACCGAATATAAGTCCGAGGTACAAAAGCGGAAACAAAAGAGTGGAAATAATAAAGGTTTTTTTCCGGACCCTTGTCAGGTATTCTCTTTTTATGATAATCCAAATTTTATTCATGGTAATATTATTTGCGTTGTTGGTTTAAACGTGTTGGAATTGTCGGGCAGTAGGTGTGTCTTCGACCAGCCGAATAAAAATTTCATTGAGCGAAGGAAGTATTTCGTTGAACGATTGTATTGCAGCACCTTGCTGAATCAGGTATTCTAAAACATGATTGGCTGTTTGGCCTTCTTTAATTTTAATGATTTTTGTATCTTCTTTCTCACTGATGACTTCATAAGGAGCGGTGCCATTTTCGCTCTGCATGCCTTTGGCTCCGACCTTGAATAAATTTTCTTTAAAATCCTGTTTTACCTTGTCCACTGTACCGTCGAGTAATACTTGTCCTTTATTGACCAGGGCAATGTGGTCACAAATTTCTTCTACCTGCTCCATTCTATGCGTACTGAAGATGATGGTGGCTCCTTTTTTGGCCAGGTTAAAAATTTCATCTTTGATAAGGTTGGTATTGACCGGGTCCAAACCACTAAAAGGTTCATCTAAAATAATGAGTTTGGGATTGTGTAAAACCGTGGTTACGAATTGTAATTTCTGCCCCATACCTTTTGATAAATCCTGAACTTTTTTATTCCACCATCCTTCCATTTCAAATTTGATAAACCATTCTTTGATGCGGGCCAGGGCATCGGCTTTTTTCAATCCTTTTAATTGTGCCAGGTACATGGCCTGATCGCCGATTTTCATCTTTTTATACAGCCCTCTTTCTTCGGGCATATAGCCAATTTTTTCTACATCTTTTATAGGGTCAAAAGTTTTGCCATCAAACCTGATAGAGCCTTCGTCGGGGTAAAAAATGCCGGTAATCATCCTGATTAAAGTCGTTTTGCCGGCTCCATTGGGACCCAATAGCCCAAAAATTTGCCCCTGATCTACTTGCAGGCTAATGTCATCGACGGCTTTTTGCGTAGCAAAGTATTTTTTGAGGTTTTGCAGTTCGAGTAAAGTCATATCCATTGGTTTAAGAGGCCAAAAGTAATAACTCCATTTATTTATTGAAGTAATTTTTGGGAACTGACTAAATAATAGTGTGAACTGTGTTTTGAAACGGATGAATGGTGTTTGTTTTTTTTAAATAAATGGAATTTGAAATTTAAAATGAAACAATAACAATTTTGAAAAGCAGTCATAAAAAATTTTCAAGCTTTTGTTGAAAAATAAAATTGAAATAAATAATTTTCTAAAAAGTTTTTTTGATATAAATATTTTTTAAAAACAAAATGAATGGGTAAACAAAAAAGAAGTTGACTGAAAAGTTTTCAATATAATTTCTTTGAAAAAAAATGGGCGAAAAATTTGTTTTCAATATATTCTGAAAACAATGACACATCATTTTGGCGGAATATAAATAAATAATTGGATTGCCAAATTTAATTTTTGACGGTGATTTTTATAGTTTCATTTTCTGAAATTTCCAAATAATTGAGGCGAAAAACTCGCAAAAAATAACAATAATTATGTTTCACAAAAATCGCTGCGAGAAAAGTTTTTTTTTATAAAAGAAATAGTGATATTCGCTTCCCGTCCAAATATTTTTATTGACAAGTTGTGAAGAACTCATTTGGACAAACCGGAGATACTTACTATAGATAACCCAATATAAACTGCTATCAGAACTGATGAATAAAAATGCTGAAAAAATCTGGACCAATTGTTTGAAGATAATCAAAGACATCGTTGAATGGCAGCATTATAAAACTTGGTTCGAACCGATTATTCCGGTTTCTATTAATAAAAATATTTTGGTGATTCAAGTTCCCAGCCAATTCTTTTTCGAATATCTTGAAGAACATTACGTAAATTTATTAGCGAAAACTTTGAAAAGAGAATTGGGCAAAGATGCCCGGTTGGAATATCGTATCATGGTAGATAGTGGCAATAGTAAAAACCAACCCGTTACCATGAACGTCAGTGGCCAGGGATTTAAAACTTTATCAAATAATGAAATGGATTTTCCATTAGTCATCAACAATCCTGTCAAAAACCCATTTGTGATTCCGGGTCTTAAGAAAATGCATATTGACCCGCAGCTCAATCATAAATACACTTTCGATGCATTTATAGAAGGCGATTGTAACCGGGTGGCCCGCAGGGCCGGATTGACTGTTGCAGAAAAACCCGGCACCAATTCTTTCAACCCACTGGTGATTTATGGCGGTGTTGGCCTTGGCAAAACGCACTTGGCACAAGCCATTGGCAATGAAGTCAAAAGACTTCACCCGAATAAAGTGGTTTTATATGTAAGCTCCGAAAAATTTATCAACCAGTTCATGGATCACAGCCGGAATAAAGCGATTAATGATTTTATTCATTTCTACCAATTGATTGATGTACTGATTATTGATGATGTCCAGTTTTTTGCCAAAGCAGAAAAATCGCAGGACGCCTTTTTTGCTATTTTCAATCATTTGCATCAATCACATAAGCAATTGATTTTGACATCAGATAAATCGCCCAAAGACTTGGATGATGTACAGGAAAGATTATTGAGCCGTTTTCGCTGGGGTTTGAGTGCCGATTTACAATTTCCGGAGTATGAAACCAGGATTGAAATCCTGGAAAAGAAAATGAAGAATGACGGCCTTGAAATGCCCAAAGAAGTTGTCAAATACATAGCCTATAACATCAGTAATAATGTAAGAGAGCTGGAAGGTGCATTAATATCACTTTTGGCACAATCTTCGCTTAATAAAAGGGAAATTGATTTAGACTTAGCCAAAAAAGTGTTACGAAACTTCATAAAATCATCCAGTAAAGAGATTACCATTGATACCATTCAGAAAATGGTATGCGAGTACTTTGATGTATCGTATGATAAATTGCTGCAAAAAACCCGCAAGAGGGAAATAGTGCAAGCCCGTCAGATTACGATGTTTCTGGCCAAGGCCTTTACCAAGAATTCTCTCAAAACGATTGGCGAGCATTTTGGTGGTAGAGATCATACTACAGTCATCCACTCCTGCCAGACGGTTAAAGACCTGATGGATACTGATAATGTATTTCGGGAAAATGTATTGGAGCTACAGCAAAAAGTACAGTTGGCCGCTATGTAATACAATTTTGCAAATTTTGATTCCCTAATTTCATGTCAAATCTTTATTTTTGCTCCCCGATAAAAAGGAAAGTTGGAGAGGTGCCTGAGTGGCCGAAAGGAACGGTTTGCTAAATCGTCGTACGGGTAACACTGTACCGTGGGTTCGAATCCCACCCTCTCCGCAAAACAAACCAAGCCCGGCCATAGCCGGGTTTTTTATTTGACCGAAGCGTTGTATGCTTGGATACAAAAAGCGGTGGGCAAATAAAATCAGGTGAGCGAAGCGAACAGGCTTGATTTGTTTTGACTTCCTCTTTTTGGGATCACTGAAAGTAATCCCACCCTCTCCGCAAAACAAATTAAGCCCGGCCATAGCCGGGTTTTATTTATTTGACTGAAGCGTTGTATGATTGTTTGGCCACCTCAAAGCATTTATTGATTGAAAAAATGCAATCCTGGCGACCATATAGTAAATATTTTCGTCTTCCTATAAGAATTTGGATAATCAATATGAATACCCTTGTTTGGGTATGGAAAAATCAGATTTTCGACTTTAATTTTGATTAGAGAATTTCCTGAAAGAATTAATTTTTAATCCGGAAATTGACCAACTTATTTGAAATAAAAAACATCTACAAGCCTGAAATAAAATTTAAAAAAGATGAAAAAGCAATTCATAATCGCCATTTTTCTTTTGGCAGCTACGGTACAAGTGAAAGCACAATATTTTCCGGAACCCGGTTGTACGACCGATGTGGGAAAATGGATATTGGCAGAAAAAGATTCTTTAGGCAACCGCGGTGTTGGAGACAATTATCATTTATGGGATAATGGTCAGGTTCTGCGTATAAAATTTATGGCTGGTGGTAGTAAAGAATTACGGGATAAAGTAATTAAAAATGCAAAGGAATGGGAAAAATATGCCAATATTAAGTTTGAGTTTTTACCGGATAATACAGCCAATACTGATATTAGGATTAAGTTGGGTCGTGGATATGGGCATAATTCTGCCGTAGGTACCGAAGCCAAATTCAGAAGGGATTATCAACAAACGGTCAATTTTGATACTATCTATTTCATGGATTTGAATTACTATGTTGAAAAATTAAAAAAGAAAGGCCTCAATCCACCTTTTAATTTTAACCAGGTTACAGCTGAAATAAAATCAGACCCTAACCATTGGAATGATAAAGAACTGAGAAGAGTTGTCATGCATGAATTTGGCCATGTGTTGGGTTTGTTACACGAACAAAGTTATCCCGGTGCTATTAATTGGAAAAAAACGGATTCGGTATATAATTATTACCAAAAAACGCAGGGTTGGAATAAACAGAAAGTTGATTTCAATGTATTTGCCATGAGCGACCAGTTTTATACCAATGGCACGGAGTATGATCCTCAATCTATCATGCAATATGCCATTCAACCCTGGCAAACCACTGATGGATTTCATTTAGATGATAACTTTGAACTTTCCGATGGTGATAAAAAGCTCATTGCCCGTTTCTATCCGAAAGATAAAACCGAATCGGACCTGGCGGTGGCCCAGGTAGAGATTTCTGACGTTGGGGAATTGGAAGTTATCAATGATGATGTAAGAAAAGGATTAGTCATCAGGCCTTCGTTTATATTAAAAACCAATTCTAAATTAGGCGAAGTGTATTTTGTGGCTAGGATGGCGGATGAATTGGGTATGTATTATAAAACGGATGCAAAATATTATAATTGGGGAGGAGCTGTAGCAGCGTACCGCAAAGCCATTCTGTTTCCGAATGCAAAATTCAGTTATAATAAAGGGATATTGAAAAACCTGGAATTGTTTATTCCTTTCGATCAATTACCCAGTTTAGAAGGGAAAAAAGTAATTGTGGCATTTGCTGTTTATCTGGATGATGTAAATAATAATCAGATGAACAAGTTGATGTATTTCTCTACCACAACACCTTTGAGTATTCCTACGAAATAAAGGAGGAACTATTTTTTTTCTCTTTCTGAAAAGGTCAGAAAAAGGGAAAATAATAGCGGAAAAGACTTTATATTTGCCGCCCGGATTCGGGAAGTAGCGCAGGCCGGTAGCGCACCTGGTTTGGGACCAGGGGGTCGCAGGTTCGAATCCTGTCTTCCCGACAAGTTTTTTTGGGTCGCCCCGATTGCATCGGGGTCATCCCGACAAAAAGAGTAGTCATTAAAAAGTGGTTACTCTTTTTTAATTTCTAAAAATGAATGATGATATTCTTAAGCCATCTAAATGAAATGAGCATTCAATAATAATCCATTATACTTTTTCCAATCCGGCTAATTCTAAACTCCTTTGTTTTATTTTTTTTGTTTCAATTTCTTCAATAATTGGATCGGGAAAGAGAATAAGTGATACACCTCTTTCTTTCCACCAGGAGTTTTTGAGTAAAGTTGAATAGGCAATAACGCCATGCACATATTTCCTGTCAGATGCTATATGCCATTCATCTATCCAGCAAAATTGTTCTTTTGGCAATAATGGAATTTCTTCAGTACTAATGTACACCTTTAAATAAAAATCACCAGCCAGTTCATGAGGTTGATGATGATAAAGTTTTTTGTATTCATATTTATAGCCGTAACGTAAAGCAGAAATATCACTCAGTACTGCTGAAGCTGTAGGAAAACTGCCTGCTCCCTTTCCATAAAAAAATTGTTTGTCGGCAAATCCACTTTCTATAACTACACCATTGTATTCATTTTTTACAAAAGCAAGATGATCATCACAGTTTATAAACTGTGGCAAAACAAATGCGGCCACTCTCCCGTTTTTTAATTTTTGTGCCTGCGCCACCAATTTTATTTCCTGTTTTCGGGCGGTTGCAGTTTCAGCATCTCTTGCATGAATATTTTGTATGCCATGGAAAAGAATATTTTCAGGAGCATCTGTTATGCCATAAGCATGAGTAAGCAGAAAAGTCCATTTGTTTACTGCATCATAGCCATCTACATCTAATTGGGGATTACTCTCTGCAAAACCGGATTGCTGAGCCAGCAATAATGCATCTTTGAATTTAAGTCCTTCTGCAAAAATTTTTGTAAGAATATAATTGGTAGAACCATTTACAATTGCTTTTATTGAGTGAAGAAGGTCATTATCGTAATATTCTTCAAGATTTCGAATAACAGGAATAGAAGCACAGGCAGCTGATTCGTACAAAAATGACTGACCAGTAATTTGCTGTAATTCTAATAGTTCAATTAAATGCGCTGCAATCATTTTTTTACTGGCACTTACCACATCTTTTCCGTTTTGAAGAGCAGTTGACACAATCTCAAAAGCTGCATCAGCGTCATCAATTACTTCTACAATGACGTTGATGTCATGGTCAAGCAATAAATCATTTTTATCAGTTGTAAAAAGTGTTGCAGGTGCATTTCTTTTCTTTCCATAATTTTTAATACATATTTTTTTGATACTAGCGTTAAGTGAAGGCGTTTGTTGTAACACTTTATACAAACCTTCACCGACAACACCAAAACCAAAAAGCCCGATGGTTAATTGTTGATTCGTTTTCATCAGCTAATTGTTGTTTGTTTTTTATTTATCAATCTGGTATAGGATTGTAATGCATTTTCAAGATCATTAATCAGGTCATCTACATCTTCCAAACCAACTGAAAGACGGATGAGACTATCTGCTATTCCTGCTGCTTTTCTTTTGTCGGCAGGAATGGATTTATGCGTCATTTGTGCCGGATGGCATAAGAGGCTTTTGACGCCACCAAGACTTTCGGCCAGTTTAAAATATTGGGTAGCCCTTACAAAAGCAGTGGCGGCTTCTTCGGTATCATTTTTTAATGTAAATGAAACAATGCCGCCGAATCCCTTTGATTGCTTCACAGCGATGTCATGATTGACATGTGATTTTAATCCGGGATAATAAACCTTGTCCACTGCCGGATGTGTCGTTAAATATGCTGCGACAGCTTGTGCATTCTCGCAATGTTTTTGAATACGAACGGGTAAAGTTTCAATACCTCGAATGACGAGCCAGCTATCAAAAGGAGAAAGAACAGCGCCACTTGCATTTTGAATGAATTTAATTTTTTCGCCAATGGTTTGATCTTTGGTAATCACAAGACCGGCAATTAAATCGCTATGCCCGCCGA
The DNA here is from genome assembly GCA_020437365.1 of Chitinophagaceae bacterium. GTDB lineage: Bacteria > Bacteroidota > Bacteroidia > Chitinophagales > Chitinophagaceae > JJ008. The sequence goes on from JAGQWM010000036.1 coordinate 14,440, forward strand.
GATATTTGGTAGCTGAATGAATGACAATATCTGCACCCAAACCAAGGGGTTGTTGTAGTGCCGGCGAAGCAAAAGTATTATCAACGCAAAGCAAGCAGTTGTTGGCCTTAGCAATTTTTGCGATGGCTTCGATGTCAGAAATTTTTAAAGTAGGATTGGTAGGTGTTTCAATCCAAATGAGTTTTGTCGTAGGTGTAATGGCATTAAAAACATTTTCAGTTTGTGTGGTATCCACATAATTGACTTTGATTCCAAATTTTGCATAAATCTGTGTAAAAAGTCGAAAAGCACCTCCGTAAATGTCATCAACGGCCAAAATTTCATCACCTATTTCTAATAATTTTATAACAGCATCGATGGCGGCCAGGCCACTGCTGAAAGCTACACCAACTTTGCCATTTTCTAATTGGGCTACCACGTCTTCCAATGCTTTACGAGTTGGATTATTGGTTCGTGTATAATCGAAACCTTTGTGAATGCCGGGGGCTTCCTGTACAAAAGTTGATGTCTGATAAATGGGAACTGAGATAGCACCGGTTAACGGATCCACAGGAATACTATGGATTAAATTTGTTGCAGTCTTGCTCATCTTTTTTGATTTTTAATTGTTAATAATTGTGTTTGTTTTTCAACACGACTATCAAAAAAGACTGTCAGGAGCAATAAAAAAGCTCACCTGTCATGCCTGCCGGCAAGCAGGTAAATCAGATGAGCTTTTCCTTTATATAAAAAAATTAAAAGCATTGATCTGACTTATCTGTCCCACATTTGCGGGATGGAATTGGCACCTTTTCCCACCGTAGCGGGATAGGTTGTCAAGGCGTCTTAGGGCCATTACCCTCAGCCTTTCTTGATAAGTAGCTGAAAAGAACTGATGCAAATGTAATTGCAAAGAATTCATATCACCAAAAATATTTTTATGGAGATTGATTTTACAACCCGGTTTATTTTCTGAAACACATAGCTGTAGCGATTTTCAGGTTTTTTTTATTTTCTGAAAAAGTTCGAATCAATTTCATCAATTCCTTTATTAGATTTGTAGGATATGAAAAAGGATTCTTCGGCGATGAAGGAATTGATAGACCCTGAAATGATTGATGTGTTTGGCGCAAGGGTGCATAACCTTAAAAATTTAGACATTTCCATTCCCAAAAATCAATTGGTTGTAATCACAGGTATAAGTGGTAGCGGAAAATCCTCGCTGGCTTTTGATACAATTTATGCCGAAGGACAAAGAAGGTACATGGAAACTTTTGGCGCTTATGCTCGTCAGTTTATCGGCGATATGGAACGGCCCGACGTTGATAAAATAACCGGGTTATCGCCGGTGATTTCTATCGAACAAAAAACGACGAATAAAAACCCACGTTCTACGGTAGGTACCATTACTGAAATCTATGATTTCATGCGGTTATTATTTGCAAGAATCGGCGAAGCATATTCTTACAATACAAATAAAAAAATGGTAAAGTGGAGTGAAGAAGAAATAGTAGAAAATATTTTTAAAAAATTTAAATTAAAGAAAATTTCATTACTGGCGCCGTTGGTACGTGGACGCAAAGGGCATTACAGGGAGTTATTTGAAGATGTGAGGAAAAAAGGCTTTTTGAAAGTACGGGTTGATGGAAAAGTAAAAGACCTAGTACCGAAAATGCAGGTTGACCGGTATGTGATACATGATATAGAATTGATTGTTGACCGCTTGCAGGTTACAGATGAATTAAAAGCAAGATTGAGCCAAAGTGTTCAGCAGACTTTGAAGCTGGGAAAAGATTTATTGTTTATTTTGATTGATGACGAAACGATTGTTCAGTATTCAAAACTTTTGATGTGTGAAGACACCGGCATTAGTTATGAAGAACCTTCACCAAATGCTTTTTCATTTAATTCACCTTATGGAGCTTGCCCGGTTTGCAAAGGATTAGGTAATGTTTATACAATCGATATGGAGGAAGTCGTGCCGGATAAAACTAAATCTGTAAAGAATGGAGGTATTGTTCCATTGGGTGAAGAAAGAAGTGCAAGTGTTTATCAACAGGTGAAAGAGTTTGCAAAAAAGAAAAAAATTAGTCTGGATAAACCTTTGCGTGAGTTGACAAAAACCCAATTGAATCTTTTATTGTATGGTGATAAGGAAATTAATCCTTCTTTGGATGTAGATGTGGATGATGAAACGGTGCCCAATGAATATACCGGAAGTTATGAAGGCATTATTCCCATGCTGAAAAGATGGTTCACTTCTTCTTATAGTACAGATACTTTACGGGATTGGGTGCAGCAGTTTATGAATTTAAAACCCTGTATGGCTTGTGAAGGGGCTAGGTTGAAAAAAGAAAGTCTTTGGTTCAAAATAAACGGAAGAAATATTGCAGCGTTATGCAATATGAATCTCGACAATTTAGCTGCCTGGTTTGATGGCATTGAATTAATGTTGACCAAAAAGCAGAATGATATTGCCAAAGATATTTTGAAAGAAATCAGGGAAAGGTTACATTTTTTATTGAACGTAGGGTTAACATATTTGAGTTTGAACCGGCCTTCAAAATCATTAAGCGGTGGCGAGTCGCAGCGTATTCGGCTTGCTACGCAAATTGGTTCTCAACTGCAAGGCATCACCTATATTTTAGATGAACCATCTATTGGTTTGCATCAAAGAGATAATCACAGATTAATAGAATCACTGAAAAACCTCAGGGATATTGGCAATAATATCCTGGTGGTGGAACATGATAAAGACATAATGCTGGCGGCCGATCATTTAGTAGATATTGGCCCTAAAGCCGGATTGTATGGTGGAAAAATTGTAGCAGCAGGTAAACCGGATGCATTTTTAAAATTAAAAACATTGACGGCTGGTTATTTAAATGGAAGCCATAAAATTGCTATCCCTGAAGAAAGGAGAGAAGGCAATGGTTTGTTTATTGAATTGAAAGGAGCCAAAGGAAATAATCTGCAATCAGTAAATGTGAAATTACCTTTAGGAAAGTTTATTTGCGTTACTGGTGTAAGTGGTAGTGGCAAGTCCACTTTAATTAATGAAACCCTGTATCCCATTTTATCTAAACATGCTTATGGTTCTAAAGCCGAACCGATGGAATATAAGTCCATTGCCGGCTTGGAAAATATTGATAAAGTAATTGAAATAGACCAATCGCCGATAGGTAGAACACCAAGAAGCAACCCGGCCACTTATTGTGGATTTTTTACAAATATCCGCACCTTGTTTGCCGCTATACCCGAAGCAAAAATCAGGGGGTACAAACCCGGTCGTTTTTCATTCAATGTAAAACAAGGCAGGTGCGATGTTTGTGAAGGTGCCGGAATGCGAATGATAGAAATGAATTTTCTACCTAACGTGTATGTGCACTGCGAAAAATGCAATGGTAAAAGATATAACCGGGAAACCTTAGAAATCCGTTACAAAGGGAAATCCATTGCCGATGTATTGGAAATGACGGTTGATGAAGCCACCGCTTTTTTTCAGCATGTTCCTTTTATACATCGAAAGATTAAAGTGTTGAAAGATGTAGGTTTGGGTTATATACATTTGGGGCAATCGGCAGTTACCTTGAGTGGCGGCGAAGCACAACGGGTAAAGTTGGCGACCGAACTCAGCAAAAGAGATACAGGAAAAACATTTTACATTTTGGATGAGCCCACGACCGGTTTACATTTTGAAGACATACAACTCTTACTCGATGTATTAAACAAACTTGTCAACAAAGGGAATACGGTTTTAGTAATCGAACATAATTTGGACGTTATAAAAGTAGCAGATCACATTATTGACCTTGGCCCCGAAGGTGGCGATGGTGGTGGAAAAATAATTGGCGAAGGAACTCCGGAAGAATTGAGTCTAAATAAAGAAAGTTATACAGCCCACTATTTGAGAGAAGAGTTGAAGAGGGAAGAATAATTATTTAAAATGAATTATAAAAAAAATCCCTTTAAATAGTTAAAGGGATTTTTCAGAATGATTTTTTATTTAAGCTTTTGGTTTATTTTCCGGTAGTTTAATAATTCCCATAATCCATAATGTACCTACAACTCCTGCTATTATTGCTAAAAATATACCAAAAGAAGCAAATTTTGTTTGACGAAGAAATTGAATAAGTGCAATTGCACCAGCACCAGCAAAACAAGCTAATGCTATCATTTTTTCTTGACCTTCATAGGGTTTTGTTTTATCACCCATTACAAAAGTTACGACTCCAGCACCAATGAATCCTAAAAAGCTAATCCAGCCGATTCCGTGTAATCCATTAATTGAATAACCTCCAAAACCTCCAAAAGAAATTTTCCACCAAGGTAAAATACAAGAAATAATACCAACTGCTGCAACAATTAATGCATAAAGTTTCTGTTTGTGTAACCCGTTTAAAGGGTTCGATTGTGAATTTTGTTCCATAATAAGTGGTTGAATTTGGTTTTACCTACTCGTATGGCTTTTCGGTATTCGCCCCTGTATTTTTAAAGGTTCAGGTTACCCGGTCTGAAATTTGAATCTAATATAGGATACTTTTTTAAAAACAAGACAGTTAGGGAGATATTTTTTTAAACTGTTTTGTAACAGGAAGATAGTAAGCGTATTGGAGAATGAGTGTTTTTGCAGGAAAACCCGTAAATAAAGACAGGAATGGATGTAAAAAATCTGTCGAGCTCCAAATTTTATTGGTTTTTCAAACGGATATTTTTCTACATTTTCCTGCCTTTACGGGTTTCTTAGTTATGACGAATAAAAGAACTCAGATTGGGTAAAAAATCGTTGCCAAATTACCCGGAAGCAGGGCAGAGAGTGTTTAATAAAATTTTATACATAAGAGTACCAATAGAGAACGGATCAGGTTTTTTCAACCGGGTATTAGATTCTATTAAGCTCCCTGCTGCTGGACGGGCCTACTTAAAAAAGTATTCTTTTTAGCGGAATTCTATTTCTCCCGCTGTCGTTTCTTCATCACCGGCAAATACACGATATAAATATTTTCCGCGGTGTAAATTTTGAATCTTTGCATGGTCATTGGCTTTCATCCTTTTGTTGAATAACAATGTACCCTGCATATCAAATACAAAAAAGTCAACAACTTTTTTATTTTTCTTTTTGGCAATTACATGCATTTCCCGTTTTACAAAATCGGGATAAATTTTTACAGTACTGATGGTATTGGGTGCAAACAGCCTGGTTTTAAATTTTGTTTTTACTGGAATTTTTAATCCATGTGCGTATTCTCCTAAATTGATATACGGCGTACTTTCAGCTTTTGCAATGGACGAATAAAGTAAGCAAACGCATATACTAAATACAAAGAAAACGACATGCCTTTTGTGTTGTAGAATATGTTTCATGGGGCGGTGGTTTAAATATTTAATGTTTTTAATACCTGTTTAATAAAATGAAGGGCATTTCAATTGTCTCCTGGCTCTACTACTAGGTGAATTGGCACCATTCAATCGCCAGCCTATTCTTAAAATACTGGAAAAGAAAGCATCATTCTGTTTCGGATCACCACGTTGTTCATCAATGGTAACACGACTTACAGATGGGTTGTAAATATTTTCTCTGAAGTAAAGTTGCCGAGCCATAATTGCTTTGTCTGCCGGTAAATTGGCGTCAAAATATGCCGGATCAATATAGTTGGTACTTACATCATCGATATAATCGGTAAATGTTTTTCTATGCAGGATTTCAAAACCAACATAAAAAGTTTCGGATAAATAATATTTTATTCCACCTCCCATCACAAGTTCTTTTTGTGTCAGGGAATAATTTTTTCTATCAGGATATTGTGGAAAGCCCTGTCCTTCAAGGTGTAATGGTTGAAGTGCTACCATTTTTGTGGAACCATCGGGGTTGATATATTCCCCTTTCGGGTTGAAATGAAATATTCCGGCACCTGCTAATACATAAGGCCTTATTTTATGAGTTAAACCACCATATTTTTCAAAGGGTACTGTCGGGTAAATTTCTAAAGCTGCATAAGCTTCGGCCAATTTGGATTCAAATTTTAAATTTCTCTTTAACCTAGATTTTTCTCTTCCTCCTTTGTCAGGTGTTTGCGCATCATCACCTTGCAAACTTCCCAGGTTACCGGCTACTCGTACACCGAGCCATTCTGCCGGATAATAATTGGCATAAATACCTTTACTGATTTTTGTTAAAGGCAAGTCCACATCTTTAATAAATGTCTTTCCGATTCCATAACTACCTCCAAGGTCGCCGAGGAAAAACATAGGCCCAACACCTACACCGACTTCTATTTTTCCATTGCCGGTTGTTAATGATTGAGCATTACTTTGATAACAAATAATTGCGAAGAAGCATAATAGTACGGAATGCCGTACGGGTTGTACAAATGTTCTCATTGGATTGGATTTCTAATTTTCGAATATTGGTTTCTCTTCGCTAAAATAGTAAGCCAACGAACCTGTGAAAGAATGATTCAGTCAGTTTTTTCCATTTCGATACAAAAAAAAGTTCAAGTACTTAGTGGATTTACGAGTTGGCAATGAAAGGTTTTACCATCTTGATATGCGGAATATTATCTTCGAGATAAGTATCGCCGATAGATTGAAATCCCAGGTTGTTGTAAAAATTTTCCAGATAAAGCTGAGCACCAATCGTTATAGCAGTTGGTCCATACAACCGGTAACAATGTTCTATTGAATACTGCATTAGTAATTTTCCGATACCGGTTTGTCGGTGCGTTGGTTTGGTGACTACCCTTCCGATGGAGGGTTCGGGGTATAAAATGCCCGGAGGTACTATCCTTGCATAGGCGATTATTGCGTCTTGTTGCCTGCCGGATATGTGAAAAGAAAGTTGATCTACATTGTCTGCATCCTGGAAAATACAATTTTGCTCTACTACAAATACTTCATTTCTAAGTTGAAGTATTGCATATAATTCTGTTGCGGATAAATCGGCAAATGCTGATATTTTCCATTTTAAGTCATGCATGGCTGTTAGTATCCATATTTGTCTTTCCAAAGATTTTTTAAAAATTTTCTGATGTCATCTTCCCTTGCATTTTTGCCGGGCATATAAAATACAGTGCCGGCAAGTTCATCCGGTAAATATTCCTGTGGGATGAAATTCTTTTCAAAAGAATGTGCATATTTATAGTCTTTTCCAAAGTCCATTTCTTTCATCAATTTTGTGGGTGCATTCCGTAAGTGTAGTGGAACTGCTGCATCGCCATATTTGTACACGGCATTTTTTGCTGCATTGATTGCTGCTACTGCAGCATTACTTTTAGGCGATGCCGCCAAATAGATTGTACATTGAGAAAGAATAATGCCTGATTCAGGATACCCGATTTTATTGACTGCATCAAAACAGGCATTGGCCATTACCAAAGCGGTAGGATTAGCATTGCCAATATCTTCGCTGGCCAATATGACTAAACGCCTTGCAATAAATTTTACATCTTCGCCACCTTCAATCATTCTTGCCAGCCAATACACGGCGGCATTAGGATCACTTCCCCTGATAGATTTTATAAAAGCAGATATAATATTGTAATGTTGTTCGCCTTTTTTATCATACAAGGCAATTTTTTGTTGCACAATATCCATTACCTTTTCATTGGTAATCAATATAACATCATTGTCGGATAGTGCTTCAACAATGATTTCAAGTAAGTTCAATATCTTTCTGCCATCGCCACCGGACAAAGAAATCAATGCTTCGGTTTCTTTGAGTTCAATTTTCTTTTCTTGCAGGTATTTATCTTCTTGCAGTGCATTTTGCAATAGTTGTATTAAATTTTTATCTGAAAGAGGTTTTAAAACAACCACCTGGCAACGGCTTAGCAAAGCACTATTGACTTCAAAAGAAGGATTTTCGGTTGTGGCTCCCAGTAAGGTTACAATTCCTTTTTCTACAGCTCCTAATAAAGCATCTTGTTGCCCTTTGTTAAAACGATGTATTTCATCAATAAATAAAATAGAACCCAAAGATTCTTGGGCCGATTCTATTACTTGTCGAATATCTTTCACCCCCGCATTGATGGCACTAATTGAAAAAAAAGGTTTTTGTAATGCTTGAGAAATAATATTTGCCAATGTGGTTTTGCCGGTTCCGGGCGGCCCCCAGAATATCATGGAAGGAATTTTTCCATGTGCTAAGGCAGTGGATAGCATACTGCCCGGTGTGGTAATATGTTCCTGGCCAATGAGGGCTTGTAAAGTGGAAGGCCTCATTCTTTCGGCCAGTGGAATCTGTTCATTCATGGCCTGAAAGTACAAAAATATCAGCCCTTATAAATTGCAATGGTCAATGATATAGGGTACTGTGTAAAAGTTAATAGCCGACTATTGAATTACTTTTATGGAAAGTTTTACAAGGTTCCAATTAGCAGGCGTGGTATTGTACGCTGACCGGGCATTTGATTCGTTTCCCATTTTTAATAAAGTAGCCAACGGATGGTTGCCGGGAAGGGTAGCTCTTACTCCTTTCTGATTGAATAACATGCCCGGCGATTGAATCGGTTCTTCAGAAGCCAATAAAAAATATTGATCTGTGCCGGTAGGCAATGCTGCTTTGGCCGGACGGCTGAATAAGGAAAGTACTTTTTGGGGCATGCCCTGGTCATCATTGATGGGGAATTTATTCTGACTACTACCTTCCGAAGCCAGCGGATAGATTAATTGCATACGTCCGTTTACATCAATGGTAAAAACATAAATATATTTCCGGGGAATAGGATAATCGAGATAATCGTCGTTGGCTTCAATACGTAAATCTAATCGAGTGCCAATTTTTACACCATTGCTGTCAATGATTTTATCGGTTGTAGCATCTCGCATTTCTAATCGATAAGGAAAAAAACCGCCGTCTTGAGGAGCAGCTAATGTAAGCCAGCCCCTGATTTTTGAAATTTTTAATGCCTGTTCAAAAATATTATCTGTAACATTTTCATAAGCAGCTGATGAATTTGCTGATAATGTAACCGGTTTTGTGTATAAGGGCAGTGAAGATAAACTGTCACGACCGGTAATATCTGCTTTTACCAACCCGTAAGCAGGGTTTCCATTTTCATCAGTTGTGCCATATAAAATATACGTTGCATCATTAGGATTATTCGCCAGGCGAATGGTTGTAAAATTTTTGAATTTGTTTTTGAGAGTGGAAATGAGTTGCTCCGGTGGAGCCAGGTTGACAAACAGGTTTTTATTGCTTGCCAAATTTTCTATTTCCGAAACAGAAAATTTTGGTATTGGAATATTGAGCAAATGCTTTGTAAAATCATTGGCTACGGGTTTTCCTTCTGAGAAATTGATGATAATATCAGGTGGTGTTAAATCAAATTGTTGGATAAAATTGAATTTACCTGATTTTTGAAAAGCCATATTGATGGCGGCACGGTCCATGATTTCCTGGTAGGATGTATGGCTTTCCGGTATGTAGATTGTCAATAATGGCGTGGAAGCACTCACCCAATTCGACAATTCGAAAGGCCCTGCTGCAGAAAGATTTGAAATGTCGCCGGACAGAAGTTTTGCTTCAGATTTTCCCAATCCCAACAGGTTTGTAATTTTTATTTTTACGGTGCTGTCATTTTCGCCCATTAATTCATTACCGACACGGACACCAGCAGCCCAACCTGCTTGTAAAATGATGGAGCTGTCTTTCATGGCTATAACAGGAAAGGATAATCGGTCAGAGAGAAAACCTTTGTCAATGCCTAATAAAGTTTCATTGAAACGATTTACATCGCCTGCCAAAACCGGTTCTTGCGATTTACCAAAAGACTTTATCATAGCCCTTACATTATTAAATATATTTTGAACACTTGCTTTTACGGATTGTTGTTTCAGTGTTTCAAGCAATGCCAATGTAAAGACTCCATGTGGCGGTTCTCCATAATCTAAACGATATTCTTTGGCGGGTTCGTCATCTTGTGCTGCAGAGAGAATAATAATATTTGCATTGGGCCTGGTTTCAGGTGGTATCACAGTTGATGAATCCTTCACATCATAATTACTTCCTTTAATATATCTTGATTTGCCCGGATAAATGCCACGGGCAATAGATCCACTATGGCAACAATCGAAAATGGCGGTTAGTTTAATTTTTTTATCAACAAATCGATTGAAAATCCTGGCTATTTCTTTGTCACGAATATCGGGAACACCTTCTTTCCAGGTATCTGATGGTACAATTGATTCATCATATTTATCAGCTTCTTTCGACATTGAATTTCTGATAAAGCTACCATGACCGGCATAGTAAATCAATGCAATTCCATTTTCGGGTGTTCGTTTCAGTAAGTCTTCCATTGCAGCCAGGATGGCTTGGCGAGTAGCTTTGTAATCATATAATTCTGTAATGTGCTTCGATTGAAAACCAAACCGGGCGATAATCATTTCTTTGATAGCAGCCGCATCATTTCTGCAACCTTCCAGTTCAGGCCACTCCATTCTTCCGGAAGCATTCGACACTTTAGCTCCGGGAGGCGGATTGTATTTATCAATGCCAATAACGAGGGCATTTTTGACAGGTGGATTTTGACACCAAGCCGTCAATGCGATGAAAGAAAGAATAGCGAGAAATAAAAACTTTCGGTACGACCGGTATGATATGTATGGTAAATCCATAATATTGATTCAATTTTTATCGCAGATGATTGTAAGCCAGATGCGAGAAAATAAGTTTTTACATTTTTTTGGGGAAATATTTTTTGAGCATTGCTTTAAACTCCGGTGTGTTTCGAATGAAATCAAGATCATGGTCATTTTTTATCAAAAAATAATCACCAAAACCTGCTGCCAATGATTTTTTTAAACTTTCTAAAGCAGCTGTTTTATTCTTTGCCAGGGATTTCCAACAAGCGTAATGATACCAGGTCCATGGAAGTTCCTGTTTAAACTGAAAGGCTATATCGAATACAAAATCTATATTTTTTGTGCTATCTATCAATCCCGGAATTCGGAAATAAGTGTACAACATGGATATATAAGAAATGTACCGCATGTTGACGATATATACTTTCTTTTTAAATGCTTTATATGCTTTTTGATCGGTAGTATCGTAGGTTTTACCAAGATATAATTGCATGTTGGTAATGAAACCACTCAAAGTAGAACCGGAACCATCGACTGCTTTAATAAAATGATCCATTGCATTTCCTTTATCGCCTTCAACGGCATTGATTACACCAAGATTAAAATGCGGAAAAGGTGATGTGCTATCAATCTTAAGGCAACCGGAAAAATATGCTTTGGCAGAATCTAATTGATTGGCAACAAAAATAACGTGGCCAATATTATTGTCACCCATTAATTTATAGTTGAGATTTTCGTGTCCTGCTTTTCTGTAATAGTAGTTG
>JAGQWM010000037.1 GCA_020437365.1 Chitinophagaceae bacterium
GTAGTATCGCCATTTCCCGAAGCCGTTGGTTCGCTTTTATTGTTAGAACAGGAAACGCTTAGCAGCGATAAAAAAATACAGGCGAATAAGAATTGAAATTTGTGGCTCATAATAAAAATTTAGTGAATAAATGTACAAATATATCAGTATCGGCAAAATCAACTAAAAATAAAATGTAAATATCTAGAAATTTTTAAATGATTTTTCTCCCCTTCGTAACTTGCACGCATGAAGGATTATTTAAGTGGGTTGAATGAACGACAGCAAGAAGCGGTATTATATATTGACGGGCCGTTGATGATTATTGCCGGTGCCGGAAGCGGCAAAACAAAAGTGCTGACGACAAGGATTGCCCACCTGATGGCCAAGGGTGTCGATGCTTTTCACATACTGGCTCTTACTTTTACCAACAAAGCCGCCAGGGAAATGCGGGAACGGGTGGAAAATATTTTGGGCCATGGCGAAGCCAGGAATTTATACATTGGCACTTTCCATTCTGTTTTTGCAAGGATTCTTCGTGCCGAAGCAGATAAACTGGGCTATCCGCGACATTTTACCATTTATGATACAGAAGATGCAAAAGCTGTTATAAAATCCGTCATTCGGGAAATGAACTTAGATGATAAACACTATAAACCCAGTACGGTTTACAATCGGATTTCATCTGCTAAGAATGCACTCGTCGATGCGGATGCTTATCGAAATGATTATGGAATTCAACAGGAAGATACAAGAGCCAACCGGCCGGCAATGGCCAATATTTATAGTGCTTATGTAAAACGATGTTTCAGAAATGGTGCTTTTGATTTTGATGATTTGCTTTTGAAATTCTATGAACTGTTGACAAAATTTCCGCAAAGCCTTTCTAAGTACCAACACAAATTCAAATACATATTGATAGATGAGTACCAGGATACCAATCCGGCGCAATACGAAATCATAAAACTATTGGGCGCCATGCACGAAAATGTATGTGTGGTGGGCGATGATGCACAAAGTATTTATAGTTTTCGCGGCGCTACCATTCAAAATATTTTGCAGTTCCAAAAAGATTATGATCATGTAAAATTGGTGAAACTGGAACAAAATTATCGCAGTACAAAAAACATACTGCATGTGGCCAATAAAGTCATCAACGTAAATAAAGGACAAATTGAAAAAGTTTTATATACCGACAATGCCGATGGAGAAAAAATAAAACTCATACGTACGATGACTGATAATGACGAAGGAAAATTTGTGGCAGATACCATTAAAGAGCAAAAACTACGCAATCATTTCAGCAATAAAAATTTTGCCATTCTCTATCGTACCAATGCACAAAGCCGGGCATTTGAAGAATCGCTGCGGAGAATGAATATTCCTTATACTATTTACGGCGGTATTAGTTTTTACCAGCGAAAAGAAATTAAAGACCTCGTAGCATATTTGCGGTTTATCGTGAACAGTAAAGATGATGAAGCGTTAAAAAGAATTATCAACTATCCGGCGAGAGGAATTGGCAAAACCACAATGGATAAATTGATACTGGCAGCCAATGAAAACGACCAATCTATCTGGGAAATTTTACAAAATCCTATGGCTTCAGGGTTTCGGGCAGGCACCAAAACCGCTATTGATGATTTCGTAACCATGATAAAAAGTTTTGCCAGTATGCTAACAAAGAAAAATGCGTATGAAGTCGCTTTTCATGTAGGCAAACAAACCAACCTGGTCAAAGAATTATTTAATGATAAAAGCACGGAAGGTGTACAACGGTATGAGAATATTCAAGAGTTATTGAACTCTATCAAAGAGTGGACGGAAAGTCCCGACAATGAAGAAGGTGAAATGACAGATAAAAGCCTGGCAGCGTATTTACAGGAAATTACTTTACTTACGGATGCAGATGAAAAGGACCCCGATGCCGATACAGTAAAATTGATGACCATTCATGCCGCCAAAGGCCTTGAGTTTGAATGTGTGTTTGCCGCCGGTTTGGAAGAATTGCTTTTTCCCAATGCTATGGCAATTAATACGAGGGAAGAACTGGAAGAAGAAAGAAGATTGTTTTATGTTGTCATCACCAGGGCCAAACACAAACTTTGGATTACCTATGCCAATACCCGTTACCGATTTGGGCAATTGGTACAAAATGAACCCAGTCGTTTTATCAAAGAAATTCCGGAAGAGCTTTTGGATAAAAGTTTTGCCGGCAGCGAATTTTCACCACAAGGCAATGCCAACTTTCGGGGCCGATCGGCTTATGAAAGAATGCAAGGCTGGCAGGCCGGCAAGTGGCAAAAAAATACCGATAAAAAAAATACACAACCCAGTTATTTATCGCCGAAACCATTGCGGGAAAAAACAGTTGAGCATATACCGACAGCAGGCTTTGAAGCCAGCGATACTTCATCATTGCAGGAAGGCCAAAAAATAGAACACCGCAAATTTGGTTTCGGTATCGTCATGAATATGAGCGGTGCCACACACAATCCTGTTGCGACAATCAAATTTGAAAAAAATGGTGAAAAAAAACTGATGTTGAACTATGCCAAAATCAGGATTGTAAATGACGAAGAATCATTGCCCGGCGAGGAGAATGGCTAATGATTCAATCGGTTTACAAAACTTTGCTTATCTTTTAAAAAGATTTTGAAGCCGCCAACATGGGGATTAAGACACATCGTTTTTTACAAATTGTATTATTCTTTCATTGTATTTTAATTACAATGACAGGAAAAAGCCAACCAATCGTTGAACAACAACTTATTCATTCTATTGAACAAGCTCCGACTGATTCAGCCAGGTTTATCAGGATGGGATTTTTGGCAGATTATTTTTTTGCTATTAAAAATTTTTCGAAAGCAGATAGTTTAATTGAAAGCCGGATTATGCTGGCCGAAAAAACAACCAGCCCGGGATTGATTCTACGAGCCTATTTCGATAATGCCGGTTATAATTCTACCGGTACTTCTACGGTCAACAGGTTAGAAATAACAAAGCAATATATTGATAGAGCCATGGCCTATGCCAAGGCCAATAACCTGAATGATTATATTGCGATGGCTCATGCAAATCTTGCGTCATTAAATGCAACAGAAGGTTTATTAGATCAAGCCATAACAAATGCAAGTACCGGATACACTTCATCACTCAATACAGATAATGATTCTGCTAAAGTAGTTTGCTCGGTTGAACTCGGTAATATTTATTTGGAAAAGTCGAATATTCTAACCGCTTATAGAACTTTTATCAATGCACAGAATATAGCAGTAAAGCATAAAGACGAATCGCTATTAGCCACTGTATATATAGCATTGGCTAAAATGTATAAAAAACTTGGGAAAGATGAACTCGCCAAATTGTATATTAATAAAAGCCGGGCCATTCATGATAAATTACACAGACAAAAAAGCTTAATTAACGATTATATAATTCTCGCCAAACTTTCCAACTATACTGCTGCCAAACAATATTTACAACAAGCCATTGATTTGTCAACCGAAATTCAAAGCTTCTCGCAGAAAATTGAAGCGGAAAGAATTCTGTTTTCATATATTTTAGTAAGAGAAAAGCCTGATTTTGTAAATGAGTATTTGCAAAATCATGAAGAATTGAAAAATTTATTTTTAAACACAGGCCCCGATTATTTAAACTGGATGCAAGCTGAAATATATTTATATGGCGGCTTGCCCGCTCAGGCTTTACCTTATTTCAAAAAAGCCGAAAACTCTTTTAACTCCGGCTATGATCTCACTACCAAAAAAAATTTTTTTAGCGAATTGGCTTATTGCTTAAGAGAAGTAAATAATATACCCGAAGCCATAAAATATAATTTGAAATCGATGGACATTGCGAAAGCTTCATCAGACCTGAATGGCATGGAAGCCAATGCAAAAGAATTAAAAGAATTGTATCAACAAAAAGCGAATTATAAACTGGCGTTGGAATACGGCAATTTATATGATAGCTATAAAGATAGTGTCAATCAATTGGGCAAAGAAAGAGATTTGGCCGTACTGGAAATTGAAAATGAAGCCGCTGCACAAGAAAGACAGGAACAATTGCAGGCAGCCGCTTTACGAAGAAAGTATAATTTGCAATACATGTTTATCACCATAGTAGTGGTAACTGTTTTTATTTTGCTCATTATGGTTGGTATGTTTAAAGTATCAACACTTGCCATCAGAGTCATGGGCTTTCTTTCGCTTATTTTTCTTTTTGAATTTATCATTCTTGTACTTGACCAAAAAATTCATCATCTGACACATGGCGAACCCTGGAAAATATGGCTGATAAAAATTGGTATAATATCTTTTTTGCTGCCCTTGCATCATTATCTCGAACACAAATTAATCAGGTATCTATTGTCAAGACACCTGATTACGGTGCGCAGCCGTATTTCATTTTCTAACTTGTTGAAAAAGAAAAAGCGGATTCTTTCATCCGAAAAAAAAGAAGAATCTTAATTAGCTTAATCTAAAGTGTCACAAGACCTTGGTGGCGGACAAATGGTGCCAAAGCTAAAATAAATAGAACCTGTTGTACCAAGTGTTTCAGTGTACGCCTCTTTTTGAAGAACAAGGCCGGCACTGAGCAAACTTACCATCAATGAACTTTTAGCCGCTGCCCGAATAGAAGCACTCGCCTTCCCTTGAAAAGCAGACCTTGGTACTCGTATCACTAACATTTGGCTTCCTTCTATTTCAGCATCGCTACCCATTGCATTGGGATTATTCTGGCGATACCTTGCTACGTCATTTTTTCTGAGTGTGATGATAAAAATGGAAACATTGGTCACACCGGAATTCGCACAGGCGTCTAAAATATATTTTAATTTTTCTACCGGCATATTAATTTGCTGCGTAGCATTGGGCTGGCCACTTGCTTTGATTGTATTGACATAAGTACTTCTGCCACCGGCTGCATCCATCAGGGATACAGTATCTTTTGCCCAGTCTATTTTTCCCTGGCCTTGAGCCGTAGTACCGGTTAACAAAATACTGACAATAAGAATTGTAGCGGTTGATAAAAACCTGGAGAAAGATTGTTGTTGCATGATTTTTAAATTTAAAGGTGGCTGTTGATATATGAATGTAAGATTAAATATTACATTTTATGAAAAAAAGTTTGTGGCCTGCCGTTTTTGATAGGCATACAATCCCCAATAAATAAACCAACTATTATGTCCGTATTTAAATCCAAATAGATGAGAATGTGTTAATTATTATATGAACATCAGTTTTATCGATAGTCTGAAAAGATGAACATTGAATTTTTATATTTGCTGCGGAATAGAAGTCTAATGATTCGTTATTATGTTATCCAAAAAAGAAAAGAAAAAAGCCAAAAGGATTTTTGCATTAACAACTGTATCACTTGTTTTTGTGCTCATCATTTTATTATTCAGCCGGCCAACAGCTACTTCTGAAATCCGCTTTGTCAACTACCCCGATTTTGGTATTTATATCCCCGAAAATTTTTCGATTCATGGTATAGATGTGTCCAAATATCAATCGGACATAGATTGGCAACGGGTAAAAAACATGAAGAGTAAAGATATTCAATTGGGATTTTGCTTTATGAAAGCCACGCAGGGCATCCAAGGCAAAGACCCTTTTTTTCAACGCAACTGGCAGCAGGCTAAAGCCGGTGGATTGGTACGTGGCGCTTATCATTTTTTTATTGGCTCAAAGGATGGTGCCAAGCAAGCCGCTAATTTTTTAAGCAGCGTCCGGTTTTCTCCCGGCGACCTTCCCCCGGTGTTGGATATTGAACAAAGCAATGGTGCTACCGTACAACAACTAAGAACGGAAGCCAAAAAATTTTTAGACATTGTAGAAAAAGCAGTGGGCGTGAAACCAATTATTTATACCAATATTGATTTTTACGAACGTACGCTTAGTGAAGGTTTTGAAGAATATCCTTTGTGGATTGCTCATTATTATCAAATGCAGGCGCCGCGGATTAACAGGCATTGGCATTTTTGGCAACATAGCGACCGGGGCCGGGTAAACGGTATCAATGGAAAAGTGGATTTCAATGTTTTTCAGGGCGATACGAATGACTTCAGGCAATTACTTTTACAGTAGTAACTTTGTAAAGAATGAAAATTAATTTTTCAGTGTTTTGCTATGGAAAAAAATGATGATATCAGTGTAATAAAATTTTTCTTTAAAATTTTCCGGTCGGTTTCCTGTGTCTTGATTTGGTTATTGGCTGCTGCTACGGCGGGTATATATTTTCAACTCGGTTTTTTATCACGCCGCCCCATTTTTATTCCCATCCTTTTTTATGTTGTACTACTGATGAGTGGGATTATCGTTACTCGATTTTTATTGAAAGTTTGGAAGAAAAATTGAGGAGCCTGTTTTTTGAAAACGCAAATGCTTTTTTATTTAAATGTTGACCAATAAAAGCCTTTTCTATACAAGCTGATTAGGTACTCATTAGCAACTTACAATTTTCTGACTATCATTTAGATCTTTGTAGCCTCGTCCAAAACCTAACTCATTCAATAACTTTTATACTTGTATAATCTGAAGAAGGTTTTCTTTTCTGCACATAAAATAAAAATGGTGAAATTCCTCATATTTCATATCTTTATGTCCTAATAATGAGTTTTAAACTCAGTATCAAGTCATGAAAAAGCATATATCCTACAGATCGGCAGCGTTACTGGATGCGTTGAATAACCGGAAAATGAATTTCTTTACCATAAATGAAGTGACGAATATTTTTCCGGAAAAAGACTATACGACAGTGTGTAAACTGTTAAGCGACATGACAAAAAGAGGTCTTATTATGCGCATTAAAGACGGATTATACCATCGTATTCCATACGAACAGCAGCCCAATCAATACATTCCCAACTGGCATTTGACAGCAGAAGCAATTGCACAGTCAAAAGAATATTATATAGGGTTTTACAGTGCACTCGATATTCACGGACTCATCACACAACCCGCAATGATCGAACAGGTAGTAACTTGGGAAAGAATAAAACCTAAAACACAGCATGTTAAAAACGTTCGGTTTGAATTCATTACTTTGAGTAAAAAGCGATTCTTTGGTTACAAAGAATATTGGATTGATGATTTCCATAAAGTAAAATGCAGCGACCTTGAAAAGACATTTCTGGACTGTATCTACAAACCAGACTATGCCGGAGGTATTACTGAAATCACCAAAGCACTTTACAAATCCAGAAAAAAACTCCAATCGGCAAAATTTCAAAAGTACCTTGCAAAATTCAACACACAGGTCGTATATAAACGGCTTGGGTTTATTATTAACCAACTGGGGTTGTTGTATGAACTACAGGATTTCATAAGCGAAAACATTTCCACTTCCTATGCTCCTCTAGATCCGTCAGCAACAAAATACGGGCATCATTACTCCCAATGGGGTATTATTGATAACATGAATTTCAAAACCGTACTTAAATCAATAGAAACGTAAACCAATGATAAAACCTGGAGAACTACAATCCATAGCCGGAAAGGAAGGAGTCAGGGACACGCAAATTGAAAAAGACTATGTCATTTCATGGGTAACTTATGGTATTGCAAATAATCCATTCCTGAAAGAGAACTTGGTTTTCAAAGGTGGTACCGTTCTGAAAAAAGTATATTTCCCCAATTACCGTTTTTCTGAAGACCTTGATTTTACTTTTACTGGAAAAGCGTTTGATATTCATACTATAAAAGCTGCATTCAACGAATTAATCGAATGGGTGTATGAGGAATCTAGGATTTCGCTTTCTGTTCAAAATGAAATGCAACATACTACCGGGAATTTCAATTTCTATCTTTCCTATACCGGACCATTGGGTGGAGCGGGAACCAATAAAGATATCAAAGTTGACATCAGCAAGGACGAACTAATCTACTATACACCAGAAGAAAAGAAAATCATTAACACTTATTCAGACCTTGAAAAAAAATACAGTACCTTATGCTATTCACTCGGCGAAGTGATTGCAGAAAAAATGCGTTCTATACTGCAACGAACTGCTCCCAGAGACATTTACGACCTTTGGTATTTATTTGAAGTAGAAGGACAGAAAATTGAAGACCATATTTTTGCTTTTCAAGACAAAACAAAAATGAAAGATTATGACCCGAATAAATTAATCAATGTGATTGAACAAAAAGAAAAAATCTTTGCAAAGCATTGGAAAGATCACCTGGCAAACCAAATGACAGAAATACCGGACTTTCCTGATGTATGGCGGCAACTAACAAAACATTGGAGAAAATTTCAAAAGTTCAGCTTATAATAACTTGTAAATACCAACACAATCAAAAAGAGGTATTCAACTACTATGGTCTTCAATAATTTTCCATTCCCCTTTTATCTTTTTGAACAACAAAGTAAAATGACCACCTATATCGCCGATGGTTCTTTTTAAAAACCATTTACCCGTTACATGATAATAAGTTTTTGAAAGTTTTCTTACCAGTATTATAGTGAACTGAAGCTGTCCCATGGCTGCCGTATCAGGATAACCTTTTTTGTAATTGTCCAATGTGTTTTGCCAACCATAAGTTACACCGGATTTACCGACAAACATCAAAGCGTCATTTTGCCAATAGCCTTTCATAAAAGCCGTAATGTCGCCACGGTTCCAGGCTGCCGTTTGGTTATCCATTAGTTGACGAATGGCTATTTCATCTTTCGAATAGGCTTCTTTCACTTGTGATTGTGCGGGTTGCAGAAAAGACAGCCAACAAACAAAGAGGACAATAATTTTTTTCATGAAACTAAAATAAAGAATCACATTGAAAAAGTATTCCTTTTTTTAATGATTGCAATCGTCTTTATGGGCATGATTATGTAAACGACAATAACGAAAGTTCAGTAAATGTGCCGACACGATAAAAATGACTGCCGGAATCAATAACCAGGTTTCTACGTGAGCAAAAAATTGTTTGGATACCAAAAAAACAAAGCCAATGAAAAAGACAATCATCGGCCGCCAACTGTGATGGTGTTTTTTAAAACCATGATACAGGGAAATGCTGCCGATGACAAAAGCCAAAACAATCATTCCTACTTCAAAACTGATGTTATGAATAATATTGATACCAAAAAATGGCAGGCTACTCAAAAACAAGGGCAGCAAAGCACAATGAATCGCACAGGCTATAGAAGCGCCAATGCCCAAAGCATCCCAATTTGGTTTTATTTTCATGAAAGGGCAAATTTAACAAAAAAAGCAACATTGTTGCAAAAGAAAAACCGGGCAGTTTGTACCTTTGCCTATTAATTTTTAAGAAAATGTCTAAGAAGAGAATATTTTATATTGGTTTTTTCGTAGCCCTTGCCGTGTTATTTTATTTTATTATGACCTGGATTATTCCCGGCTATAGCGATAAACAAATCAATCCTGTAAGTTATGTAAGGCCATTTGCTTTTCAAACGCAAGACGGAAAAACATTGACCGATAAAGACATGAAAGGCAAAGTATATGTAGCTGAATTTTTCTTTACAACCTGCAAAGGCATTTGCCCGGATATGAATAATAATATGCGTAAAGTATATAATCAACTGAAAGATGAAAAAGATTTTTACATTCTTTCTTTTACTTGTGATCCGGAAACAGATTCAGTTGCCCGCATGAAACACTATGCCGATTCCATGAAAGTAGATACCCGTAAATGGGTTTTTCTGACAGGCAGAAAAGACAGCTTGTACAAGGCAGCCAGGGTGAGTTATACTATCGACGATCCGGTCAGCAACCTGACGCCTATCAATGAACAATTTATTCATTCGCAACACTGGGCTTTAGTCGATAAAAACGGCGACGTCAGAAAAATTTATGACGGCCTGAAAAACCGTGATATTCAACGGTTGATTAAGGAAGCCAAAAAATTACTGGATAAAAAACAGGAACCTGCCACTGCCTCTTAAAATGTTGAAACGATGAAACAAGCAAAAGCAACAGCCCATACACGGCTGATAAAAATATTAAAGCAGAACAGCCTGAACATTACGGAAAGCCGTAAAAAAATATTACAACTTTTTTTGGAACAGGATGGAGCATTGGCGCATGGCGATATTGAAAAAAGAGCCGGCGAAAAATTTGACCGTGTAACGGTGTACCGGACTTTACAAACTTTTGTCAACAAAGGAATTGTTCACATTATTCCTACGGCCGATAATGCCATTCGTTATGCGTTGTGTAAAGATGATTGTTCAGAAGTTGGACACGACGACCATCATATTCATTTCGTTTGCGACAATTGCCATACGACTTATTGTTTGGATGATATTGTAACACCCGACATCCGCTTGCCCAAAGGATATTCCGGCCGTCATGTAGAAATGGTGGTGGAAGGCATTTGCAAAAACTGTAAATAAAAAAGAAGCCCCGCTGTAGAAACAACGGGACTCTTGGTTAAGGCTCTGATTAGCTATTTGAATAACCGGTAATTTACCGGTTTATTTTTTTTAGGAAAATTGCCATTTACATTGGCAGCATTTATTGTATCAAAAATAAGGCCGCAAAAGCAAAATAGTGAAAAATATTTACATTAATATTCGGAAAAATCATTTATAATTTTTCCATCTCTTCATTCACAAATGAAACCAAACCTTTGATATATGCCGGTGATAAATCGAAAGGTAAACCTGCAGCTTTATAAAGTTCTGGTAATGTTCTTGTTCCGCCGAGTGCCAATGCGTTTGTATAATTTTTTAAGGCCGCTGCCGGATTTTTTTTATACTGTTGCCAAAGTCCGATGGCGCCTAATTGAGAAATGCCATATTCGATATAGTAAAAAGGCACTTCATATAAATGCAATTGTGGTTGCCAGCCATATTTCCGGTATTCTTCCAATCCGGAGAAATCAATGACAGAAGAAGTAAACTGTTGTAGTATGTCCATCCATTGTGTGGCTCTTTCTTCTTCCGTATGCGATGGATTTTCATACACCCAGTGTTGAAATTTATCAATGGTGGCAATCCAGGGAAAAATAGTAATCACCCTTTCCAATTCCTGTTCTTTGGCTCTTTTTAATTCTTCGGGGTCGTCAAAAAACACATCCCATTTATCCATGCTGAATAATTCCATAGCCATACTGGCCACTTCGGCTATTTCGGTCGGATATTCTTTAAATCCATACAGTGCCAGGTGATGTGCCAGGAAAGAGTGAATGGCGTGTCCGCCTTCATGCACCATGGTTATTACGTCGTCCATTTGTCCGGCGGCATTCATAAAAATAAATGGGGCACCCGTTTCTGCCAATGGACAATTGTATCCGCCCGGAGCTTTTCCTTTGCGGGTTTCCAAATCTAAATGGCCCATTGTTCGCATCTTGCGGAGACAATCGCCGAAGAAAGGATCCAGTTTGTCAAAACAATTAATGGCTTTCTCAATCAATTCATCACCCGTAGTAAAAGGCCGCAAGGGTTGTATGCCTTTGGGTTCTGCTGCTAAATCCCAGGGACGTAATTTTTCTACTCCAAGTTTTTTCTTTTTCGCTGTTAATATTTTATCTACCAGCGGCATGACGTGTAGCTTAACAGCTTCATGAAATTGAAAACAATCTTCTTTGGTATAATCAAACCGGCCCAACTCCTTGAAACGAAAATCACGGTAGTTGTCATAGCCTGCATTGATAGCCAGTTGATGTCTTTTTTCAAGTAGTGTTGTAAATAATTTGTTCAGCTCATCTTTATCAGCCATTCGGCGGTTCCACACTTTATAATAGACTTCTTCTCTCAGGCTGCGGTCTTCATCTTCTAAAAATTTGGCTGCCTGCGGCAATGTAAATTCTTTGCCTATTACCTCAACCGTCATTTTACCGGCAATGGCACCATATTTTTGTTGCAATACATTGAGCGAGGCAATGATGGGAATATTTTCTTCCCGGAAAATTTCAATATTCTTTTTTACATTTCTCAATAAAGTAAAATATTCTTCACCGTCCAGTTCCTTGGTATAAGGGCAGTCTATTAATTTTTTATTCAGCTTGTCAGCGTAAGGCTGCACTTGAGGATGAATAGTCGTCATAAAATAATTGAAAGATTCTTCCAACGCTTTATTCTCTGTGTCGCAAGTCATTTTTATTTGTCGCCAACTACTGTCTTCATTAATTACAGATTCTATTTCGCTGGCATCTTTCAGCCATTGTATCAAATCTTCTTTCGATGTTATTTTTCTTTCGTCAAGATTGATTAGATAAGGCGCCAGGCTTTCCCAATCGGTAATGACAAAATCGGTGGGTAAGAAATGCCTTGGTAATTTTTGTATATCAGCATTGTAATTCATCTACTGCAATAAGTTTTCATTATAAGTGAGTGAAAAAATAAAATGTCCTTTAGGAAAAAAGACATGGGGGTTTCGTATCATTATTTCTTTTTAGCAGCCTTTTTGGTAGTTGTTTTTTTGGCGGCCTTTTTTTTAGGTGCTGCTTTTTTTGCCGGTGTTTCTTTTTCTTCTTTTTTGGCAGCGGCTTTTTTTGCGGCCGGCTTTTCTTTCTTTGGTGCAGGTTTGGGTGGTGCAGGTTTTTTCTCCGGTGCAGGAGCTTCTTCAGCCGTGTCTTCTTCTTCCTCTTCTTCTTCCGAAATCACCATTTCAATATTATTTTTTTTCAGGATGTCGAACCATTTTATCATTTTTTTCTGGTCGCTGGCATATACCCGGTCAAAATCCATATCGGGATACACTTTTTCGAAATATTTTTTGACTTCGTCCGGCTTTTTTTCATTGGGCAATGATACAGCAGATTGGTCCATCGCATTCAACACTTCCACCAGGTTTACATTTTCCCGAATGGTATAGATTTCGATACTTTCCAAATGGGTAAAATTGTGGACTCGGTTCGAAATAAATTTCGTTTGCTTATCGGCCAAAGAGCGGACAATGGCTCCATCGCCTTTGCTGTTAATGAGTTCAAATAGTCCGGGCAACCCGGTGACGGCAATTAAATCGCTGTATTCCATAATTTTAATAATAATTGAGCTTGCAAGATACTTTAGTTCAATCAAAAATTAATTGTAAAATCATGATTTATTAAAGACGGTTTTTATTTTTTTTAACGTCTAATAGCCAATCACTTTTAAAACATCAAACATGAAAAAAGGAATATTTACTTTGTTGGCGGTGGCTTTTTTCACCCTCAGCAGCCTGGCCCAAAACCCGGGCTTCCAACGGCCTACTCCTGAACAGCGGGTAGCTGCTATTCACCAGAAATTAGATAGTGCTTTCAATATTTCTGCTCAAAATTTGGCCGTGTTGGATACGGCATTGACCATTTTATACAGACAACAGGATGAGAAAATAAAAGAAATGTTTTCCGGAGGCGAAAGGCCCGACAGGGAAACCATGATGGCAGAATTTAAAAAATACAGCGACTCTCGTGATGCCATGATTAAAACCGTTTTGACGGCCGAACAATTCACCATCTGGAAAGAACAAATCGAACCTTCTATGCATCGGCGCCGCGGCGGTATGAGGCCACAAAACGATCAATAAATAATTTGACAATTTTGTAAAAATTCCGTTTTGCCTTTTGGGGCGAAACGGTTTTTTATTGTCCCATCCATTTTTTAAACGCTGCCGTATTTTCCTGGCTGATGATGATGTCTTCTTCAGTTTGAGGCATAAGTTCCACTTGTAATTTGCTCTTCGGATAGGATTTTATTTTGGCAATGGCCGTTTGTTGCACCAGGAATTTTCTGTTGACCCGATAAAAGCAAGCCGGGTCTGTTTGTTTTTCAATGTCTGATAAAGATTGGTCCAGAAAAAATTTTTGATTGGAGGAGTTCACTAAACAAACCAATTTATTGGAAGCATAGAAATACGCTATTTCTTCAGTGGGAATACTGATATAATCAATTCCTCTTTTTACAAGAAAACGGTTTTTGTAAACCGGCTCAGCATTGCCTGACCGCCATTTTTGTAGTTGTAAAAAATGATATGCAAAATGTTTTTGTAACTGTTCATATTTCTGCATGGCCGCAGAAAGTTTTGCTGTTTTTACCGGCTTCAATAAATAATCAATACTATTATGCTCAAAAGCTTCTTGCCAATATTCATCGTACGCTGTGCAAAAAATTACGGGACAAGTAATCGTCACCTGGTCAAAAATTTCAAATGACAATCCATCACCGAGTTGAATGTCCATAAAAATTAAATCGGGCGGTTCATGTTGCTGCAGCCATTTTGTTGCCGACTCTACACTATTTAACCAAGCCAGGATATGTACATCGGTGGCGGCTTGATGGATTGTTTTTATCAATTTATCGGCGGCAGGTTTTTCGTCTTCGATAATGATAATTTTCATGTCAGATTATTTTTAATAAAGGCAATTGTACGGTAAAATGATTGTCTTGTTGGCGTATGGTTATTTCTTTTTCAATAGTGAGTTTGTAACGTTCGTTTAAATTTTGCAGCCCGATTTTGGAAGATGTTTTACTACGTTTTTTTCTTTTCAAACGGTTTTCTATAACCAATTGTTGCTGCTGCCACCGAATGGTAATGAGTAAAGGAGAGGTCGTTGAAAACTCATTATGTTTGATGGCATTTTCTACAGCTACCTGTAGCGAAATGGGTGGAACCAGGTATTGCTCTTCCCATTGTGGATTTATATGGATGGCTAAAGCAATGGCTTCTTCAAACCGGATTTTTAATAAAGCAAAATATGTTTTCAAAAAATCAATTTCTTCTTTTAGCAATACCAAATCTTTGGTTTTGTTTTGCAAAATATAACGATATACATCGGCCAGGTTGTCATTAAATGTTTTTGCTTTCGAAGGGTTTTCTTCTATTAAATGACTGAGTGTATTCAATGTATTAAAAATAAAATGCGGGTCTATTTGATTTTTCAATGCTTCCCGTTCGGCTTCGGTTTTGGCTCTTTCCAATTGAATGTTTTTGAGCATTTCTGTTTCAGAATCTTTTACCAGGAAAACTGTTTCATACACATGGGTAATAAAAATAACTGCCAGCAGAATGATCAAAGTGGTTTCTGTAATGATATTCCAGTCGGGCGGTTGATGTGTAAATATTTTATACCAACCCAATAATAATAATACACTTACCGGAACGGTATAAAATAAAATGGTGAGCAGCAATACGCCAACTTTTTGCAAGGGTTTATTAATCCAATCGAAATAGGTACGCAATGAAAAATGTAATGACCGATTGCCATGCCACACAATTAATGCGATGAAGGTTGTGTACAAAAAACTAAGTTTCACTTGCCAGTTGGTAAAATTTTGCCCATTGATCATACCGGTAATCAGAGGAATGGTAATCCCAAATACAGGAATAAGAATGAGCCGGAAGCCCAGGTCATTGACATAATTTTTTGTTGTCCGCTTGGTCGGTTCTTTTTCCATTTTCATCCGGTTTATTACTGGATTCGGTGCATTGTTTTTTGAAAGGTAAAGTTGATAAAATAGTTTAGTTGTCAAATATTTTTTCACTTAAATTTTTCAATTATGGATATGGGAACAATCAATTGGTTAGCCGTACTGGTAGCCGGTATTTCTTCTTTCGTTATTGGCGGCATTTGGTATTCGCCGGCTTTATTTGGCAATGCCTGGATGAAAGATAATGGATTTACGGAAGATGATATAAAAAAATCGAACAAAGGAAAAATCTTTGGCTGGACATTTATTTTTTCATTGTTAATGGCATTTAACCTGGGTATGTTTCTGGCCGATTCGCCGGCAGAATGTACGGGCAACTGTGCACAACATACCGACCTTGTTTGGGGTGCTACCGCTGGTTTCCTCGCCGGTATCTGGACGTTTTGTGCCATTGCCATTCATAGTTTGTTCGAACAAAAACCCTGGCGATTAATTCTTATCAACGGGTTTTACAGTGTTGTTTCATTGGCCTTAATGGGAGCTATTATTGGCGCCTGGCGATAAAGTAAAATTTATTTAAAATAGACAAATGAAATGAATGCATAAAAATTTACTAACATGAATTTTTATCTTTCCAAATAATGCACCTATTTTGAAAGTTCGATTGAAGAGAGAATAAAAAAACGCAAAGTTTATGCAAAGCAAAACCACATCGCCGCAGGCATACATTGATGAAATACCTAAAGAACGGCAAGCCATGTTTAAAAAACTAAGGGCTGTCATTAAAAAAAATCTTCCTAAAGGTTTCAAAGAAGAAATGAGTTATGGAATGATTGGCTATGTTGTTCCGCATTCCATTTATCCGGCGGGTTATCATTGCGACCCGAAATTGCCTTTGCCTTTTATGAATATTGCTTCGCAAAAAAATTTTATAGCTGTGTATCACATGGGTATTTATGCAAAGCCCGATTTGATGAAATGGTTTACCCAAGAACATGCAAGGCTTTCCAATAAAAAATTAGACATGGGCAAATCTTGCATCCGCTATAAAAAACCGGAAGACATTCCGCTGGAATTGATTGGCGACTTAGCCACCAAAATAACACCTACAGATTGGATAACTATTTATGAAAAGAATTACAAAAGAAAAAAATGAAAAAAAGAGTTACAGCTATCGGCGGTATTTTTTTTAAATCGAAGGAGCCGAAAAAAATTTACGATTGGTATGCCAAACACCTCGGCATTACAAGCAATGAATACGGGTCGGTTTTTAAATGGCGCCATATTGATGATCAAGAAAAAACCGGCTATACAGTTTGGAGTGCATTTAAAGATGACACAAAATATTTTGACCCGGGCAAAAAAGAATTTATGATTAATTACCACGTCGAAAACCTCGAAGAGTTATTAAAAACTTTAGAAAAAGAAGGCGTTACCATTGTAGGTAAAATGGAAGGGTACAGTTACGGAAAGTTTGGTTGGATACTGGATCCGGAAGGCAATAAGATTGAACTTTTTGAACCGACAGATGAAATGCCCGAAAAAGAAACATAAAAAAACCCCGCCAAACAACGGGGTTTTACATATAATAATTTATTTCTTTCTTTTATAATCGATGTGCATTGTTTTTACTTCTTTGCCATCGGGTGTTTTCATAAACATTTCAAACACTTGTGAATTATCATCTACAAATTGAATAGTTTCTTTTACGTCAACATTTCCTTTAGTTGTAGGATCTACCATAGTACCGGTAAGTGTAATGGTTTTGGTGGCTTCGTCCCAAGGTCCTTTCATTACCATAATGCCGCTGCCCATATTATCAATCCAGGTAGAAACAAATTGTTGCAGGTGATTATCGAAACCGGTAATACTTAAACCACTGAAAGCTTGTCCCATCATTTGGCCGGTGTGTGTTGATTCCTGGTACAGGCCATTCATGATCATTTTATTGACTACTTCGCCGGTCGATTTTTGTGCCGGTGTGTTGGGGTCCATCCACATAGTGATATCGGCTTCCCAGGTGCCATCGGATTTCGCCATCATTTTCTGCATATCACCGGGTGTCATATAAGCTTGCCAGTTTTTCATCATCGTAGCCGAATCAGGCATTTCCATATTGGCTTGTTTATTCATTGTGGTATCGGTAGTGTTGCCTTCTGTAGAAGTGTCTTTATCTTTTTTTGCATCGCTGCAGGCAAAAAGAATGATTGACAGAACACTGAAAATAAAGAATAATTTTTTCATGTTTTGTTGGTTTGTTGAAATTTGAAAATAAAGAAAATAACGGAGTACAATAGAAAAAATGCAAGAAAAATTTCACCAATCAAAATTTATTGATTGTAGAGTGTTTTTAACTTCATAACGGTGGCAATACTCTCTGCTTTTTGCTTGATTTGGTTGGCATTTTCGCCAATGAATAGTTCATCGACCGAAGTGGTAAAATACGAAAGCCAGGTAGTGAAATGATGATTGGTAAATGGTGATTGCCGGTGAATGTCAATATGCGGCTGCATGGCATTTTTCCGGTAGGTATTGTTTTGAAATAAAACCGAATCCCAAAAATCAACCAGTACGGATAAATGATGCGCTATATTTATTTTAGCAATGTCGGTAAATAAATAGCTGATGGATGCATCGGCCAATAATTTTTCATAAAATTTTTGCATCAGCAACAACAAATCTTCCCGATTGGTTAATTCTTTTTTATCCGGCATTGACTTCAGTTAAAATATTTTCGATGCTGGCTTTTACATTGTCGAAGCTAGTGTATCCCCTGGCCAGTAAATAAAATTTGCTTTCGGCAGTTTGTAATAACAAAGCCGGAAAACCGGTAACCTGTAATTGTTGGCACAAAGCAAATTCATAATGTGCTTTTTCTATATACGTTTCACTATGTAGTTTTTTGTAAAAATCATCGGCATTCATTGTATATTTTTTCAATAAATGACGATAGGCTTCATCATCGGTCAGGTCCCTGCCTTCTACGTGTAAAGCATTTTGCAAATCGGCAGCAAACTGCACTTGTTGTTCCGGAAATTGTTCTTTAAAAATACATAAAGCAATTGCCGGTTTTTCAGAGTGTAAATGCCAGTCACTTTGTTCGGGATTTTTGAGGTGCCATAAAAAATCTTCACCAAAACGGACACCGGACATTTCTTCCACCCGCGGATATTCCTGTAAAATGTATTTTGCGGTAACGCCAATCGGCCTGGCACTTTCATTTGGTATCATTCCACCGGACAATACTTCAAAAAAAATTTTGTCTTTGTATTGGTCAACCAATTTTTTTACAACCGGGCTAAAACCAAAACACCAACCGCATAATGCATCATAACAATAATAAGCTGTGTACATACCGGCAAACCTACTACAGCATAGATAAACGGGTTTATGACTTTAGAAATTTAATGCGCTTCTAACCAATTCTTCCCTTCGCCTGCTTCGGCTATGACCGGAACGTCATTGGGTAAAGGCAAAGCGTTTTGCATATTTTCCAGGATTAAAGGCTTTAATTCTTTGAGCTCTGATTTTACAGCATCAAAAACCAATTCATCATGCACTTGCAAAATCATCTTGCTTTTCATTTTTTCTTTTTGCAAAGCCGATTGCACTTTTTGCATCGCCAGTTTTATCATATCGGCCGCCGTGCCTTGTATGGGTGAGTTAATGGCATTTCTTTCGGCAAAACCTCGAACTGTAAAATTGGAAGATTGAATATCACGCAGCCATCTTTTTCTTCCCATCAGGGTTTGTACATATCCATTTTCACGGGCAAAGTTGATGGTGTCGTCCATGTATTTTTGAATGGCAGGAAATTGTTTTTTATAATTTTCAATTACTTCTTTGGCTTCGGTACGGGAAATACCGAGGTTATCTGCCAGGCCAAATGCACCTTGTCCGTATATAATACCAAAGTTGACACTCTTGGCTTTATAACGCATTTCTTTGGTGACGTCTTTTATGTCAACGCCATACACACTGGAAGCTGTGGCCGTATGAATGTCGATTCCTTTCTTGAATGCATTGCACATATTTTTATCGCCACTGATGCCGGCCACGATGCGTAATTCTATTTGCGAATAATCGGCCGACAACAAAATATGTTTCTCATCCCTGGGTACAAAGGCTTTCCTGATTTCCCGGCCGCGGTCGGTCCGTACCGGAATGTTTTGTAGGTTTGGATTGTTGCTCGCCAAACGTCCGGTTACAGCCACGGCTTGTCCATAAGTCGTATGCACTCTTCCGGTTTTTTTATTTATCAATTGTGGCAAGGCATCTACATAAGTTGACCGAAGTTTTGTCAGCTCCCGAAAAGCCAATATATCATCTACAATCTGGTGGCCTTTGGCAGCCAGCTTTAGCAATACATCTTCGCCGGTTTTGTATTGGCCTGTTTTTGTTTTTTTAGCTGCATCATCCAATTTCAATTTATCAAACAATACTTCGCCGAGTTGCTTGGGCGAGGCAAGATTAAATTTTACACCGGCTTGTTGGTAAACGCTGGCTTCGGCTTTATTGGCATCTTTTTGCAGTTCTTTGGAATAGTCCTGCAGAAAATCCGTATCTACTTTTATGCCTTCGTATTCCATGTCGGCCAATACTTTTACCAATGGGCTTTCCACTTCGTGAAAAACTTTTTCTACTTTTCTTTTTTTCAATAGTGGTACAAAAACATTTTTTAATTGCAATGTAATGTCGGCATCTTCTCCTGCATATTCTGTTATTTTTTCAATGTCCACGTCACGCATTGTTCCTTGTGTGGATTTATTTTTAGCAGCCCGGCTGGTTTTTTTGCCGATTAATTCTTCTATCGACACGGGTTCGTAACCGAGAAACTTCCGGCTCAGTTCATCCATACTTCTTTTACCATCGGGTTCAATGACGTAATGCGCCAACATGGTGTCGAACAACTGACCGGCGATTTCAATGCCATACCATTTCAATACCAACAAATCGAATTTTGTATTTTGTCCTATCCATGTTTTTTGTTTGTCTGCAAATAGCGGAGCAAATGACGACACAATTTTTTGTGTTTCTTTTTGATCTTCAGGGCATGGTACATACCAGGCTTCGCCGGGTTTTACGGAAAAACTTAAACCGACCAATTCGGTATCATTGGCGTCTAAACCGGTCGTTTCCGTATCAAAACAAATGGCTTCATGTTTTGAAAGTTCTGATATTAGTTTTTTTATGGCCGCAGTTCCTGTTACGGTTTGGTATTGATGTTTGGTATTGCTTATATTTTTTGTAACGCCGGAGATAGATGTTAATTCATCTTCCGTAATAACAGTGTCTTCTTTTTTCTCTTCCTCCGGAGAAGCAATGATATTGCCGAACAAATCGGTTTGTACACCTTGCGGCATTTCTTTTTCTACAACTGTTCTGGCCGGCAGTGCTATAGAAAAATCATCACCCAGTATTCTTTTGCCCAAGGTTTTGAATTCCAATTCGGCAAATATTTCAGCCAGTTTTTTTCTATCCCATTCGCCGAGTTTAAAATCTTCTTCATGAAAACTTACCGGTGCATCAATAATGATAGTGGCCAGTTTTTTGGAAAGAATTGCCATCTCTTTTCCTTCCTGTACTTTTTTGCCCATGGCGCCTTTTATTTTGTCGGCGTTGGCCAAAGTGTTTTCCAGTGTGCCGTATTCTGCTAAAAATTTAGCAGCCGTTTTTTCGCCCACACCTTTTATCCCCGGAATATTATCTACGGCATCGCCCATCATGCCGAGCATATCTATTACCTGGCTCACGTCTTTGATATTCCATTTTTCGCAGACTTCTTTGGGGCCAATGATTTCAGCGTTGTTGCCTTGGTAAGCAGGTTTGTAAATTTTTATTTTTTCGGTTACCAACTGTCCGTAATCTTTATCGGGTGTTACCATATAAACTTCATAACCGGCTTCTTCGGCTTGTTTGGCCAAGGTGCCAATAACGTCATCGGCTTCGTATCCGTCTTTGGCAATGATGGGAATATTAAACCCTTCAATAATTTTTTTGATATCGGGAACCGCCAGGCTGATATCTTCCGGTGTTTCGTCGCGGTTGGCTTTATAGGCTTCAAAATCTGTATGTCGTTCGGTAGGAGCTGCCGTATCGAAACAAACAGCCATGTGCGATGGTTTTTGTTTGTTGATGAGTTCTAATAATGCGTTAGAAAAACCAAATTGTGCGTTGGTATTTTTTCCTTTCGATGTTATTCTCGGGCTTCGTATCAATGCATAATAAGCTCTGAAAATAAGTGCAAAAGCATCGAGCAAAAAGACTTTTTTTTCCATGCCCCTAAGGTAAAGAAATCGGACATAAGCCAGTCATAAAACAAGAACACCCTGTTCCGCAATTGCAGAACAAGGTGGTTGGTTGTAAAAATTAACGCTACTGAGTTAGTTGATGCTCAATTTTAATTTACTGTTCTTTTGTTCTTTGGGTTTATTGGCTGCAGGCATTACTGCTTTTTCCTGGTTGGCTGCATCATTTACCAATGCCATTGAACTGTTGATAGTTTCTTGCTGCTGCATGGTTGCTACCGGCATTGTTCCCTGTACATTTTGATTATCCTTATGGATAAAATTCAGGTACAAGGCAAAGAATAATAAATTAAAAGCAAAAAAGTTTACGATTTTACGGACACGACGTTTCATAATCATGGAATTATTGAATTTTAAAATTAATGTTTGGTTTCTCTGATATTCTCTTAGCTAAGATAGAAGGCCGTTTCCCTCATTGCAAGTGACAAGGGGTTGATAATTTGCATTTCGGGCATTACTACTCGATGCAGCATCGTAAGTTTACGATACCCTTATTTTTTCATGGTAGCCAATTGTTGTTGTAACCGGAACATTTCATCCCGCAACCGGGCGGCTTCCATAAAGTCGAGGTCTTTGGCAGCCTTGTTCATTTCTTTTTTAATTTTTGTAATGGCTTTTTCTACCTGTGGAATGGTAGCTTTCTTACCGTCAACATTGTATTCGCTTTGTTTTTCGGCAGCCCGGGTAACAATGTCTTCATCCGGTGCAATGGCATAAGGATTGGCAGGATCATATCCTTTAATGTCAAGTACAGAAGTTTGTGCAAATACTTCCGTCGTGGATTTATGAATGGTTTTAGGTGTGATATTATGGGCTGTATTAAAAGCAATTTGTTTTTCGCGGCGCCGTTCTGTTTCATCGATGGTACGCTGCATACTTTTCGTTATTTTATCTGCATAAAAAATTACCAGGCCCTTGGCATTACGGGCAGCTCTTCCTGCTGTTTGTGTCAATGATTTTTCATTGCGTAGGAAACCTTCTTTATCCGCATCGAGAATGGCAACGAGTGAAACTTCCGGTAGGTCCAATCCTTCTCTCAATAAATTGACACCTACCAATACATCTATTTTTCCGAGACGCAGTTCTCTTAAAATTTCAATCCGCTCCAGGGCATCTACTTCACTATGTATGTATTTCGATTTGATATTTATTTTATGTAAATACTTATCCATCTCCTCCGCCATTCTTTTGGTAAGTGTTGTTACCAAAACACGGTCGCCGGTTTTGACTCTTTGATCTATTTCGTCTAATAAATCATCAATCTGGTTGATGCTGGGCCTCACTTCTATTGGAGGTTCCAATAAACCGGTAGGCCGAACCACTTGTTCTATCACCACGCCATCACATTTTTCCAATTCATAATCGCCGGGTGTAGCCGATACAAAGATGGTTTGATTGAGCATAGATTCAAATTCATGAAAATTCAACGGACGGTTGTCCAATGCCGAAGGCAAACGAAAACCATAATCCACCAACACCAATTTGCGGCTTCTGTCGCCGCCATACATACCACTTACCTGCGGAATGGTTTGGTGGCTTTCATCTACCACCAGTAAAAAATCTTTCGGAAAATAATCTATCAAACAAAACGGCCGGGTTCCGGGTTTTCTTCTGTCAAAAAAACGAGAATAGTTTTCAATGCCATTGCAATACCCCAGTTCACGAATCATTTCAATATCGTAATTCACTCTTTCGGACAAACGTTGCGCTTCCATTATTTTACCTTCTTTTTTGAAATACGCTACCTGCGCCGCCACTTCATCCTGGATTTCAAACAATACATTTTGCAATACATCTTTGGGAGCTACATATAAATTGGCCGGAAAGATGGCCGCATTTTCCATTTCGGCAATTCGTTTTGAATTCACTACGTCGATTGTTTCTATCGATTCTATTTCATCGCCGAAAAAACTAACCCGGTAACCATAATCTACATAGGGAAGATTAATATCTACGGTATCGCCTTTTACCCGAAATGTGGCTCGGTTAAAATCAAGTGTTGTGCGGTTGTACAAAGCATTGACCAATGCATGCAAAAAAGCTTGCCGGGCAATGACCTGTCCTTTGCTGATACGAATAATACTGTTTTCATACTCTGTAGGATTGCCCATACCGTAAATACAACTGACGGAAGCCACTACAATAATATCTCGCCGGCCACTCAGCAAACTGGACGTGGCTCTTAACCGCAGTTTATCCAACTCATCATTAATGCTTAAATCTTTTTCAATATACACATCGCTGACAGGCATATACGCTTCGGGCTGGTAATAATCGTAATAAGAAACAAAATATTCCACAGCATTTTCAGGAAAGAACTGTCGGAACTCGCCATACAATTGTGCCACTAATGTTTTGTTATGTGTCAATACCAATGTGGGCCGTTGTACTTGTTGAATTACATTGGCAATGGTGAATGTTTTACCACTGCCGGTAACGCCAAGCAAGGTTTGAAAATCATCACCCTCCAAGACACCTTCCGTCAACTGGCGAATGGCTTCGGGCTGGTCGCCGGCCGGTGCAAATGGTGTATGTATCTGAAATCCCATTGTGAAACCGCAAGTTAAAATTTTTAGTTGGTACACTGAAAGAGCTACACAATGAAACGAATGAGTAACTGATAAAAAAACCCCGGCAAAAAAACCGGGGCGCATATTTTTTAATCCTGCATATTAAAACTCTGCAGCAACGGTGATGGATGGTTTTTTGGCCACCTTACCGGATTTGATGGGTGTGGCGGTAATGCCATAATCTGCCAATTCGAGTTGGAAAGCAGAAGCCGCTTTTATTTTTCCGTTTATAACGGTAATGGACACATCCATTTTTTCTTTTTTGCTGATGTTTTTAATTTTCATTTGCCCTTCTACTTTTACTTTGTACACACCATTTTTATTGAAATGAACATTGCCCGGGTTATCAATCATACCGGTAAAAGAAATGACAGGATAGGTATCAGAATCTAACCAGTATTTTCCATTGAAATGTTCCTGCATGGTTGGATTGGAAAAAGTAAAATTTTTAACGGCTGCTTCAAAAGCTACGGCACCGGTTTGTGTATCCAATGATCCGATAACGGTATTGTTAGTCGCTTTGGGCAAGTCGTCTTTAGGCGTGGTAGCATCGATGGCAATGACGGCAGAAGAAGTAATTTTCTTTTGTGCCAAAAGACTGCCGGTGGCGAAAACAAGTGCTAAAAAGAGTGTCGTTTTTTTCATGTATCTGTTTTTGTTTTTAATGAATTGTTGAACGTTGAAAACTAATAGAAGTAGTGCCGAGTATTTCACTGTGAATGCTACCGCTGCACGAACCTTTTAATGAAACCGAATCGCCGGGTTGTATATTTTTCACTTTCGCATATTGGCCTTTATCGAGAGAAAAAACAATATACGAACCATCGGCACCATCGAAACGAATATTGCTGGTAGAATCTGTTTTTTTCTCCACCTGCGATGCCCTTCCATTAACAATAATTATTTTTTCACGGTAACGGGTATTCGCTAAACTATCTGATTGGGCAAACTCCTGCAACATTTGTGTAGCAGAGATGGTATAATCGGCCGTTAGGTTGTCAGTTGTTTGATGCGTGGCATTCATAACTTTTTGTTCAATTAGTTTGAAAGAAACAAAAGCCAATACCGGGCCAATAAAAATCCAGCTTATTTTTTGCCAACCATATTTGGGTAGGGTTAAAGTACTTATCAAGCCGATGGACGAAATCAAAACAAGAAATGACGGCCATTGCAACATTTGCATAGCAGTATGGCCTGCACCCAGATCGACTAAGACGGTAGAAAACAAATAATAAACCGTGACTAATGTTAATGACAAAACGCCTGCTGCCAATGCCGGCCAGGGATTTTTTTTATGAATAAATGTAAAATAGATAGATAGGCAGCAACAAACCGGAATGCACCAGAAAATTAAAAATGTAAAACGCAGAGCGGGAAAGGGATTCGCCAGTGCAAATTTTGAAGACGACACTTCAAAAAACTTACCGGTCG
>JAGQWM010000038.1 GCA_020437365.1 Chitinophagaceae bacterium
CCGTACTTCACTCATTCAAAAGAAATAATTATTATCTTCAAATCAAAATAAACCACCATGAAACGATTAATTTTTATTCTCACTATTCTTTTATCTATCCAATCTTTTGCGCAGGAAAAATATTCACCTGTACAAATTGCTGAAAGAAATAAACCGGGAACAGTTATGATTGAAGCAAGGTTCTCCGGCACTGTAACAGCTATTTTGCCGCAAGTTGATGAACAAGCAGCCCGGCAACTAGTTTTGCAAATACAACAACAATTACAGCAATCCGGGCAATACACCAAAGATTTATTCTGGAATATGTATATCAAAGCTTTTTGTGCCAATGCCCCACAATACATTAAGCGAGGAACATCGCAGGTAACTAAAGATGTGAATACTGGAATGATGGGCTCTGGTTTCATTATTTCTGACGATGGCTATGTAGTTACCAATGCCCACGTAGTGGATGAAAATGCGGCTTCTACCAAACAAATATTTGCACAGCAGGCTTTCCAGTCTTTCATAGAGGAAGATATACAGGATTTAGAACAAAGTATGGGTCGTAAAATGACAAAAGATGAATCTGATGCGGTGATACAGGCGGATGGTTGGTATTATTCTCAGAATATGGTCGTCAGCAAAATAGAAAAGCAGTTTGGTGTTGTTTTGGGTGTTTCAGGTGATATGGGCGAAATGCGGCCCAGGATGATTCCGGCTTCTGTCGTTACACAGGGAGAACCCATTCCCGGAAAAGACGTGGCCATTTTGAAATTAGGTATTGATCATGTATATCCGACTGTAAAAGTGGGTGATGATAAAGAAATCAATGTAGGTGAAAATGTATATGTATTAGGTTATCCCGGTGCGGCTACTTTCCATCCGCTGTTATCACAATCCACTATTTCTGAAGCTACCTTAACAAGAGGATTGGTGAGTGCCAAAAAGAATATGAAAGACGGCTGGCAGGTCTTACAAATTGATGCTGCCATTACACATGGAAATAGCGGTGGCCCTGTTTTTAATGAAGAAGGCGAAGTCATTGGGTTGGCTACATTTGGCAGTATCGACAACCGTGGTTTGGAAATTCAGGGTTTAAACTTTGTGGTACCGGTAACGATTGTAAAAGAGTTTTTCCGCAAAGCAGATGTAACACCTGCGATGAGCAAAGTGTCCACCATGTATAATGAGGCATTGGAGAATTATGATAAAGCCTGGTATAAAAAAGCATTAAAAGAATTTAAAAGTGTAAAAGAATTGTACAGTGCATTCCCATTTGTGGATCAATATATTTCCAAGGCTAGGAAAAGTATTGATGAAGGAAAAGATAAATCACCGGGTGGCATGGGCTGGTTGCTCTATGTAGCTATTGGTGTTGCAGTATTGGGCGGTGCCGCTTATTTCCTCCGGAAAAAGAAACCGGCAGCTTAAAAATATTTATGTAAAATTTTAAAAGCGGAATCATCATGACTCCGCTTTTTTTATTTACGTTTATTCTTCCTTGTTATCTTCATCGTCTTTTGCTTTTTCTTCCTTTTGTTTTTTTGTTAACCAATCGGGGTCGGTGCGTAATTTTTGTACATCCTCCAATTTGTTGACGTATAAACTTCGGCCATGTGTGCCTAAAACAATTTCATTGTATTCCCGCTGCAGTGCAATGTCGTGAATCGGTACTGAAACCGGTAAGCCGGCATCCCAAATCATAAAATGATTGCCTTTATCAAAACTTACATATAAACCACCATCGGTTCCAACATAAATAATATTTTCATCTGTCAGGTCTTCTTTTACTACGTTGATGGGTTCTTCAGGAAGATTGCTGCCAATTTGTTGCCAGGTTTTACCATTGTCGTCGCTGCGGTATAAATAAGGTGCAAAATTATCATTGCGATAGCCATTCAATGAGAGATAAACTCTTTCCATTTTAAATTGCGAAGCAGTAATACGGCTCACCCATAATTGCTGTGTATTCAAACTGGAATAGCCGGGCTGATTAATTTTGGTCCAACTGAATCCATTGTCGAAACTCACTTGTACATTTCCATCATCCGTACCTACGTATAACAAGCCATTGCGTAATGGCGATTCGCAAATAGTAGTGATGGTGCCAAATGGTACATTGCCCAGTTTGGGCCCATTGCTCAAATCGCCGCTAATGGCTTGCATTTTATCACCCTGTTGCATAGAACGATATAAACGATTGCTTCCAAGAAATAATTCGTTTTGATTGAATTTACTCAACAGGATAGGTGATTGCCAATTGTAGCGAAGCGGTTTTTCTCCCAATTCATGTATAGGATGAATGATTTTGCCTGCTTTATTTTTATTTCTATTGTATTTGAAATAAATACCAAATTGAAAACCAGAATAAACAGTTTCGTTATCAGTCGTATCTACTTGCACTTGCATACCATCGCCGCCATTTAATGAATGAAATGGGTAATCACCGTCACTGGTCCAATTGATATTTTCTTTGTTCGTGGAAGGGCCCCACCAACTGCCATTATCCTGCAAACCGCCATATACATTATAAGGCATGGCATTGTCAACATCTATTGCATAAAACTGGCCCACTGCCGGTGTATTGGCCAAAAACCAATGTTCGCCATTGTCGTAGCTTAGGTTACAGCCGCCATCATTGCCATCTAAAATGTGTGCATCATTGTTTGGATTTATCCATAACGCATGATGGTCGCCATGTACATTTCCTTTATCAATTGTTTTGAAAGTCTTTCCTCCATCGGTTGACATTTTTGTTGCAATGCCTTGTATAAAAATTTTATCGGGATTGTAAGCCGATGTATAAATCTTACCAAAATAATAACCATAAGTACTATAAATGCGAATGGGTTTATCATGTGTTTTATGCCAAGTTTTGCCCGCATCATTGCTACGATACACTTCGCAACCGGGAATTCCATTATTTTGAAAGCCATCATTGGCATCGAGATAATCCCATAAGGCAATGGGTCGAATTTTGCCGGAGGCTACCATTTCTTTTACATTTTTACCAGTATATTTTTTCGGGAAACTGTTTTTCCGTAGGAAAGAATCTATAAGATTGGTATGTAAGTTGGCAAATGTAGCCGTATCCATTGTTTTAAAATCTTCTTTTTGATACAATGAATCTGCATCGTTTTTCTTTTTGGCGGTGGGTGTGTTATTATCAACTACAGCATAAATAATATCGGGGTTTTTGGGAAATACTGCTACGCCGATTCTGCCAATTTTATCTCCTTGCATAAAACCATCTTTTGCAGAAGAAATCAATTCCCATGTTTTGCCACCATTGTCGGTTTTATAAATACCACTGGTTTTGCCGCTTTCTGTAAAATTCCATGCACGTCTTTCCCGATGCCACATGGCCGCATATACAGTTTTGGGATTGGCAGGATTTAAATCAAGGTCCACACAACCGGTGTTATCATCTATAAATAATGATTTCTCCCAGGTTTTGCCACCATTGGTGGTTTTATAAACACCTCGTTCTTTATTAGATGAATACAAATGGCCGAGTACAGCTACCCAAACGGTATTTTCATCAGTGGGATCAATCAAAATTTTTCCGATATGATGCGATTCCGGTAAGCCAAGATATGTCCAGTTTTTACCCTTATCATTCGATTTATAAATTCCTGTTCCTGCATAAGAAGAACGACTGCTATTGACTTCACCTGTTCCCACCCAAATTGTCCCGCTTGTCCAGTTGACAGCAATGTCGCCAATAAAAAGTACGTTAAGGCTATCCATTACCGGTACAAAACTTTGCCCATTATTTTGGGTGTACCAAAGTCCCCCGGTTGCATACGCTACATAAAATTCTGTGGGATTTTTCGGGTTCACATCTATATCTACAACTCTGCCACTCATTATACTGGGACCGATATTGCGAAATGGCAATGTTTGAAAAGGCGACGAAGTTGACAATAATTTTTTTTCTGCCAAAGATTGTATTCTTATACTCGCCT
Organism: Chitinophagaceae bacterium; assembly: GCA_020437365.1. Classification (GTDB taxonomy): domain Bacteria; phylum Bacteroidota; class Bacteroidia; order Chitinophagales; family Chitinophagaceae; genus JJ008. The sequence continues at coordinate 3,951 of JAGQWM010000038.1, forward strand.
TTGTTGGCAATACCTGTGCGTTTAATGGTGACAGGTTCAATGTAAAAAAACAAGCAGAAAGTACAGGGAAAATTACTTTTTTAAGTGGAAAACTAAATTTTAACGGTATAAACATAAAAGCAGTTATTTTTCGTTAGTAAATTGCAGAGTAAGTTAGTTTAAAATTAAATAAACCGTGCAAATCTCTAAAAACATGCGTTTTCTTGTCTTTTTTTTATTGTTTGTTTCGTTGAATGGTTTTGGCCAATGGAAAGATTATACCATTAGTGTCAGAGGCGATACTTTGAATCGTATTGATATGAAAGGGCAAAAACAAGGGCCTTGGGTAGAATCGGTTCCGGATTTGAGAGGGGAGAGAGGCTACGATGCGCAGGGATATTATGTCAATAACCTGAAAGAAGGGACTTGGAAAAAATTTTCATTACAAGGTGTAAAAATTGCCGAAGAGAATTATAAATGGGGAATGCTGAATGGCAAACAAAAATATTATACTTATAACGGCGGATTAGAAAGAATTGAAAGCTGGCGTGCCATTGATCCGAAAAATTCATTTGATACCGTAGCGGTGTATGATTTGAACGACCCGACAAAAATTGCCAAAACCGTCATTGTAAAAAATGATGGCGTGTCTTTTAAACATGGTAAATGGGTGTACCTCGATCCTGTATGGGGCAAAGTTGAGTCAACAGAATATTATGTAATGAATAAATTGCAAGAGGATAATGCGTTGGCTGATAACGATGATATACAACCGATTGACATTAGCAATAATAAAAAATTAGATTCTATTCGCAGAGCAAATAATCCGGCAATTTTAAAAATAAAAGCCTACGAAAAAGAACATGCCGGCAAGAAAAAATTCAAAGTAAGAGACGGCAGTACGGGTTATTAATTCAATTTGAATTTGATTTGTTGTGTATCTCAATGGTCGCCTAGATGCGTGTCTCCACGCATCAATATATTTATTTAACTTTATTGTAATGAAGAACAAGGACAAATCACTTCTACAAGCGAAACGAAAATCATATATTGAAATAGCAGAGATTTATTTTTGGACTGCCACTATCAATAGTTGGAAACATTTGCTTGCATCAGATGAGTACAAAAATATAGTGGTTGATTCTTTACATTATTTAAGTGAAACGGGAAAAATTGATATTTATGCTTTTGTAATTATGCCAAATCATATCCATTTGATTTGGAGGGTAAATGAACTGAATGGAAAAGAAAGCCCTCATGGTTCTTTTCTAAAGTTTACAGCTCATAAATTTCAAAAGATGTTGCGGGCATCTGCCAAAAATAAATTAGCCGCTTATGCAGTCGAAGCATCAAATAAACGCTATGAATTTTGGCAAAAAGATTCTTTAGCGATTCCTCTTTTTACACGTAAAGTGGCATTGCAAAAATTAAATTATATACATAATAATCCCTTGGCTGAACATTGGAAGTTGGCAAAAGACCCTTGTGAATATAAATATTCATCAGCACCTTATTATGAATTGAATGTAAAGAATTTTTCTTTTTTAAAAGATTTGTGGGAAGTAATATGATTTTTTGAATTTGGTTTTGTTGCGTTTTGATTTTGTTGCGTGGTGACACGCAACAAGGCCACGCAACAACGTTATATTTTTTTCAATTGATTAAAATATTTCCTGAAAAATAATAGTTGATATTCGATAGCATTTCGCCAATAGTCCCAATTATGTCGTCCGGGACGTTCAATATATACATGTGGTATTTTTAATGCTAATAATTTTTGATGCAATTGACGATTTACATTGATAAAAATATCTTCTGTGCCACAATCAATGATTATGGCTGAAGAATGTTGAAATGGTGTATCTATCATTTGTAGAACAGAATATTTTTTCCAGGAAAAATCACTGTCAGTAGTATCACCAATTCTTTTTGCAATAGCGAAGCGATTAGCCCAACTGCGAAGATCTACACTGCCACTGATACTGCCACAGGCGCCAAAATAATCATCATGACGCAAACCAAGATAGAGGCCTCCGTGGCCACCCATGCTTAGTCCGGTAATGGCTCTTGCTCTACGGTCTCGAATCACCCGATAATGTTTTTCAATATAAATCGGCACTTCCGTACTGATATAAGTTTCGTATTGTGCATGTATATCATTGGAACTGTTGATATACCAACCACTGTAACCGCCATCGGGACAGACAATAATAATTTGAAAATGATCGACGTAGTTTTTTAAAGCAGGGACCCTTGTAATCCAATTGGAGAAATTGCCACTATAGCCATGTAATAAATACACCACCGGCAGTTTTGTTGTGTCATCCTGCAAAGTTTCGGGTTGTATTACAACTGCTTTGAAAGATTGTTGCATAGCCTGGCTGTAGATGCTTACTGTATCTACTTTTGCGGCATAGCAAAATATAGACTTACAAAAGAAAAAATATAGTAAGATTTTTTTTGCCATTGAATAAAGTTAGTAGAAAGAAAAAGTCATCCAAAATTAATTAGATGACTTTTTTCAAAAGGGTTTAGTTGAAAAGTATTTTTAAAATGCTTTTTTATCTTTTGCTTTTTGCATTGGATTACCGGCTTGTTGCCGTGCCCCTCTTGGCCGGTTGCCATTTGATTTAAAAATATGAAACTTCGATGCCGGAGGAATCGTATTCCATGAATTATTGCTTTCATCAATATCAGCTGTTTCTCTGTATGGGTCCAATTGTATGGAAGCCACTTCTTTGTCTTTGATAAAAGTTTTGACAACATTTTTTTCATCATGACGCCATACCTGTGCCGGTATTTTTTCTATTTCTGTAGTGCCATCAGTATAGGTCCATTGAATAATTATAGGCATGACCAGTCCACCTTTATTGGTGAAACTCAGTTCATATAAATTCTTATTGCCGTATTTCGCTTTTTCAGCAGCCGTCAATGGTTCAGGTGCTGCACCCGGAATAGTCATTTCTGTTTTAGCATCGTCATACGGTTCTATACCGCGGTCATATTTCCAGTAAAAATCACGAAGAGTTGTATCACGGTCGGTTTCGAAAATTATATTTTTATCTTCCCGGTTTCTGATTTTTGAAATATCATCAAATGCGGGAACCATAGGTTTAGCATTTGGCACCATGACTGTTCTTTCCTTACGACCGGGAGCATTGGTCAGCAAATCCGGGACAGCATGTTTTACACTATCTAAAGAAATATCGCAGGCATCGGTGCCGTAAAACCAGCCTCTCCAGAACCAATCGAGGTCTTCACCACTGGCATCTTCTAAAGTCCTGAAAAGATCAGCCGGTTCCGGATGTTTGAAAGCCCATCGCCTTGCATATTCTTTAAAAGCATAATCAAATAAATCTCTGCCCATAATTGTTTCCCGTAAAATGTTTAAAGCAGTCGCCGGTTTTGAATATCCATTAGGTCCGAAATGTGCAATGTTTTCACTATTGGTCATAATGGGTTCTAACTGGTCTTTGGGCAGTTTCATATAATCGGTAATTAAATAAGCCGGCCCGCGACGAGTTGGAAATTTATTGTCCCACAATTCTTCAGTCAGGTATTCAACAAAACTATTCAATCCTTCATCCATCCAGGTCCATTGTCTTTCATCGCTATTGATTATCATCGGGAAAAAATTATGTCCCACTTCGTGAATGACAACGCCGAGCATGCCATACTTTGTACTTTCGCTGTAAGTGCCATCATCTTCGGTTCTGCCGTAGTTAAAACAAATCATCGGGTATTCCATACCGTTACTGGCTTCTACACTTTGCGCAACAGGATAAGGATAAGGAATAGTAAAATCAGAATAAGTTTTAATGGTATGTGCCACTGCTTTAGTTGAAAATTTGCGATACAGGCCATACGCTTCTTTGGCATAATAGCTCATACACATAATTTTTTTGCCGGCTACCATTTGTGGCATGGCATCCATTACAAATTTGCGGGAAGAACACCAGGCAAAATCCCTGACATTTTCGGCTTTAAATTTCCAGGTCTTTGTTTTTTTACTTCTATTTTTTTCGGCGGCTTTTGCTTCTGCTAATGTTACAATTTCTACAACATCTTTGGCATTTTGTGCTGTTTTCCAACGTTGCAATTGTGCCGACGTCAATACATCATCATAGTTTTTACACTGGCCGGTGGCACCTACTACATGATCAGCCGGAACGGTCATTTCCACATCGAAATTGCCGAAGGTCAATGCAAATTCTCCTCTTCCTGTAAATTGATGGTTTTGCCATCCCTGGAAATCACTGTACACGCAGAGGCGTGGATACCATTGTGTAATTGTGAATTCGCTATTTCCATCTTCCGGGAAATATTCATAACCACCACGGCCACCTCTTTCCATACGATTCGATAAAAGATAACTCCAATCTAAATGAAAGACAAACTTCTGCCCGGGCTTCAGTACTTTGGGCAATTCAATACGCATCATGGTTTTATTGATGGTGTAATTCAGTTTTTTGCCATCTTCTCCGGTAAGGTTTAAAATTTTCACACCATAGCCATTGTCTGTTTTATCTTCTTCCGCCCTGTCGAAGGCTTGTGTAGTTACTATATTTCTCATGGGATTGCTATCCTCATAATTGGCATTATTCACACTGCTATGTTGATTTTCGTCTAATTGCAGCCAGAGATAAGTTAGTTCATTGGGCGAATTATTGAAGTAAGTTACTTTTTCACTACCGGTTAATTTTTTCTTGTCTTCATCTAACCGGCATTTGATGTCATAGTCGCACCGTTGCTGCCAGTATTTTGGGCCGGGAGCACCGCTGGCCGTACGGTATTCATTTGGTGTAGGTAATATACTACCTAATTGTTCAAATTTATTGCCGTGATTACTATTCGGGTTATTCTGAATATCCTGCCCCATTGTGGTGGCCGTTATAAACAGCATGACCGAAAGAAATGAAATGAACTTTTTCATTAGCTTAAAATGTTTGTGTGTTATTAAATTATATTGAATCAAAACTAATTTAAATTCTTTTATTAATGCTTTATTATTAAAATGGTATCCTGTCCAATGCCATTTGCAATGAAATACTGAAAACGGCAGCGGAAAGAAAAATTACCCAATCTCTTCTTTTTACTTTGAAAAGGTGCATGACGATTGAAGCGAAAATTAAAATACAAATGACAACAGCAATTTGTCCCACTTCGAGCCCTACATTAAATCCAAATAAACTCCAGCCTACACTTTGGTCGTTGGCCAACATAAACCGAATGGCATTGGCAAAGCCCATTCCATGAATTAATCCGAAAGTCAATGCCAGGAAATAATTTATCCGGATGGATTTGTTGGTAAATTTTTTCTGAAATAAATTACTAATAGCAGTGATAAAAATAGTACAGGGAATTAAAAATTCTACCCAATGGGAATTGAAACGAATGATATCAAAAACGGTAAGTATCAGCGTTAATGAATGCCCGATGGTAAATGCCGTAACGAGAATCAGCACCTGTTTCCAATCTTTCAATAAATAAATTGCTGCCAAAGCGGCAATAAACAACTGGTGATCGAGAGCATTTTTACTAATAATATGTTCCCAACCTAAACCAAAATAAAATCCAAAATCCTGCATCTTTTTTAATTCTATGGCCGTCTTTAGTCTTGTTATAATTTATAATGACGACATTTGAGTCAGCAAATTAAAACAGAGAATGCTAATCTATAAAATTTTATTTTAATGGTTTTATCACTCAATAAATGGTTATTTCTACCGGTTTTGGCATTTGGCCTACTGTCGGCAGAGCCATCTGCACATCCTTTTCATGTAAGTGTAGTTACGGTTAATCATAATGCCCCGGATAAAAATCTTGAAATTACCTGCAAGTTATTCACCGATGATTTTGAAAATATTTTGGAAAAAAAATATCATCAAAAAGTAAACCTCGTGGAAGTCAGCAATAAATCTTTGATGGATTCACTCGTTAAAAAATATATCACCTCACATCTTGGCATTGCTGTAAACGGAAAACGAGTTACACTTTCTTATCTTGGATTTGAAAACGATGGTGCATCGACATATTGTTATCTCGAAGTTCATCCTACGCTTGCTGTTTCTAAAATAGATGTAGCAGACAGTTTATTGTATGATCTTTTTGACGACCAGGTCAATATTGTACATGTCATTGTAGGTGGAAAAAGAAAAAGTAATAAATTAAATTATCCTGAAAGTAATTTGTCTATACAGTTTTAGTTGATTAATTATTCTTCTATTTCGTCTTTTAATGACTGGCTGAGTGTTACCAGAATTTTATCAATGCGATGGCCATCCATATCTAATACTTCAAGTTTAAAGCCTTTCCACTCGAGCAATTCTCCGGGTTTAGGAATTTTTTCTAATTCATGTAAAATAAATCCGGCCAGGGTGTCGAATTCCTGTTCACCTTCGAGCATCCATTCAGTTTTTTCAAATTGAGCAAGAAAATCATAAAAAGGTAATTGCCCGTCCACAAGATAAGTGCCGTCTTCTCTTTTGATTAATTCATAATCTTCCTCACCCGATTGTGGAATATCACCCACAAGGGCTTCCAGAATATCTTTCAATGTTATCATACCGAGCACAGTACCATATTCATCCACTATGAAACAGGAATGTTGTTGCGACTGTTTAAATTTTTCCAACACTTGGTAAGGTGTATTGTTTTCCGGAATGAAAAGTACCGGTTGCATAATGTCTTTAAATAAGCGATGGTCGGGTGTTACATATAAATCTTTGATGGATACAATGCCTTTGATATAATCAATGCTGCCATCGCATATTGGATAAACAGAGTGTGGGTCTGCCAGTATTTTTTCTTTTATTTTATCTTCTGAATCATCGAGATTGAACCAATCAATATCGGACCGATGTGTCATTAAAGAAGTTATATTTCTATCGCTCAAATGGAATACTCTTTCGATGATTTCCTGTTCAGCTTCTTCAATATTACCGGCTTCGGTGCCTTCGGTTATCATGGTTTTGATTTCTTCTTCCGTAATGGCATCTGTTTTGGAGCGTTTGATATTGAAGATGCGAAAGAACAAATTGCTGCTTTGGTTCAGTAACCAACCAAAAGGATGTGTGAACCTTGAAAAAAGTACCATCGGGCCGGCCACAACTTTGGCAATTTTTTCTGCTTTTAATAATCCGATTCTTTTAGGAATCAATTCCCCAAAGACGATGGATAAAAAAGTTACGAGAACAACAATAATGGTTTTGGCAACCGTAGGCGCATAATCGCCAATGAAACTGATTTTTTCTAAGTAAGGTTGTAAATAAGGAGCAAATTTTTCACCGGAATAAACACCGGTCAGGATGGCCACCAACGTAATTCCAATTTGCGCAGCCGATAAAAACTTTTCCGGCTTATTGGCCAGTTCCAAAGCCAGTTTTGCTTTTTTATCTCCTTTTTCTGACAGGAATTCTAACCTCGATTTACGAGCCGAAACAAGAGCAATCTCGGACATAGAAAAAAGCCCATTCAGTAAAATCAAGAAACAAAGTATAATGATATCCATTAAAAAAACGGCATTGCTTAGCCCTCGAAGATACTTATTTCGAATTGCTTATTAAACAAAAAACCTAATGCCGCTCCGATAATAATTCCTAATAGAGCACCACACAAAACATCGAATGGATAATGCACGCCGACGTACACCTGAGCATAAGCAATTAATGCAGCCCAGGCTATGCCCAACCAAACCCAAAATTTTAAGTGCTTCCGGAAACTGATAAAAAAGAATGTAGCCATGGCAAAATGATTGGCAGCATGGTTAGACACAAAACTATATCCGCCACCACAATGGTTCATTAACAAACGGACATGCATAAAAAAATCGGGGTCGTTGCAAGGGCGTAGTCTTTCAAAACCGTGTTTGAAAACATAATTGCCGGTCATATCCGTCAATGCCACTACTGAAATGAAAAATAAAATCCACCAGGCACCTTTCTTTTTAAAATTCAGCAACACGAATACCAGCACAAATAAATATAACGGCGCCCAGTTGAGTGGGTTCCGTACAAATGGCATCACTGAGTCGAAAAACGGGCTCGTCCAATCAGTATTTATTTTTTCGAAAAGCTGTTGGTCAAGTCCGTTGATACTTTGCCAAAATAAAAGTGTCAGCAAATTCATGACAACAAAAATACAGGTTGCCGATTATTTTTTTACAAATTCAATACTTGTGTTTGAAGCTGTTTGTACAATACACCATTATTATCTTAAATTGCGTACTTCTAATAAGAAGTAGGAATTATGTTACGACGCTATAAGATACCAAAGACAATTTTATGGGTGGTTAGTTTGTTGGGCATTTTTTTGTTGATTTTTACCATCTTCCGGGTTATCACTTGCATCGTTTTTAAGCCTTCCAATTTGCGTTTTGGCGATGTGTTTCCATCATTTTTAATGGGTATTCGGTATGATCTTCGATGGATTGCATTTATGCTGTTGCCGATTGTTCTCTTCAGTATGATTCGCAGGTTGTCGCCATTTTATTCACCTCGCAATAAAAAATGGTGGACCTGGTACCTTGCCATCACTACATTTGTTGTTTTTGTTTTTTTCGCCGCAGGCTTTGGAAGTTTTTCGTATAACCAAACACCGTTAGATGCTGGCGCCATGAATTTTACCGAAGATTTTAGTATTTCATGGAAGATGATTCAACAAACCTATCCATTATTCTGGATGTTGCTGGGACTTATTACGGCCGTTTTATTTTTCCGTTGGATGTATCACCGCAGCCATTGGCAGGTGAGTAGCCGCACCGATGGATTAGCAATTCCTTACAGAAGAAAATATTTTTTTATTACAGCCTTTATTCTGTTGTTGATGGCTTGGGGCAATCTTTCGCTCAATCCTTTGAGCCGTAAAGATAGTTTTCGGTACAATAAAAGATTTCAATCTTACCTTGCCATTAATCCGTTACAAAATTTCTTCTCAACATTAAAACTTCGTAAACTGCATTATAACGAAACCAAAGCCCGACAAGCATTTCCCGTTATGGCTAAATGGATGCAGTTGGGAGATTCAACATCATTTTCATTTAAAAGAGAAATAGGCCCACGGAGCAATGCCTTGGAAAGTAAACCTAATATTGTGTTGGTGCAATGCGAATCTTTTAGCATGTATAAAAGCACCATGAGTGGCAATATGCTGAATGCCACGCCGGCTTTCGATTCATTGAGTAGCAGAGGTATTTTTTTCAACAGATGTTTTGCACCGCATTTTTCTACTGCTCGTGCTTTGTTTGCCATCATTTCCGGTATTCCTGATGTACAATTATTTAAATTCTCGAGCCGCAATCCAAAAGCTGTAAATCAACAAACGATAATTGACGATTTTGACGATTACGAAAAGCATTACTTTCTTGGTGGTGATCCGGAGTTTGGCAATTTTCAGGGACTATTAAATAATATCGAAGGTTTGCAGGAACATACAGGTAAACGGCCCGGCATTCCGGATGTCAATGTTTGGGGTATTAGCGATAAGGATTTGTTCATGGAAGCCAACGATGTGTTTAAAAAATTGAACCATCCTTTTTTTGCTTATATACAAACGTCAGGAAATCATCGTCCTTACAATCTGACAATTCCGGAAAATGAAAATTCATTTATTAAAAAAGTGGTTCCGATTGAAGAATTGAAGAAATATGGTTTTGAATCTCTCGATGAATATAACAGTTTCCGCTATGCGGATTTTTGTATCGGCGCTTTTATCAAAGCTGCGCAAAAAGAAAAATATTTTAATAATACAATTTTTGTTTTTGTTGGCGATCATGGTGTAGCCGGCAATGCCGAAGCCGAATATCCAAAAGTATGGACCGAGCAAAGATTGACAGATGAGCATGTACCTTTATTATTTTATGCACCGGAATTATTGACGCCGCAGCTTCGAACAGAAGTCGTATCGCAAATAGATATTTTACCCACCATTGCCGGAATGATACATCAATCTTATTTGAATACAACCCTAGGCAGGGATTTGTTGAATCCCGATAAAAAATATAATTATGCTTTTGTTACCAATACAGCTGATATGATTGGCATGGTAACAGATGATTTTTATTACAGCCGCAATATTAATTCAGGTGAAGATTTATTAAGCCCTATGAATCAATTTGCCGAACGAATGGCAATTACGCAGAAAGATTCCGCCAAACAAACATTAGCAAAATTTACCAATGCTTTTTACGAAACGGCAAAATACCTGTTGGTACATAATGCCCGTGAGAAAAATAAGTAGCGAAGCTGAAGTAGATTTATTCTTTTTCTGCAATCAAAATCAGGCGGGGTGTTTGTCGCACATCATAATGGCCTAATTGATAATTCCCAAAAACTTCTTGTACTTGCATGCCCTGATAACTAAGCATATCAGTGAAATCGCCTAAAGTAAATTTGGCTACTTTTTCTACAAATGATAAAGGCGCTTCCAGGCTGGGGTCATGCACAATTATTTTTTTATAAAAATGTGTTGTATCGTGCCAGCGATGAATATCATAATAAGTATCACCAATTTGTTTAAATGCCGTAGGTTCCAAATGGTCTTCTGCAAAATGTACGTTCAGGTAATCGATGATAAACTTGCCCGAAGGTTGCAGGCTTTTACAAATGGTACGAATGGCGTCGTCATGCTCACGGCGGGTTTTGAAATAGCCGAAACTGGTAAAAAAATTAAAAGCGAATGAAAAATAATTACTGTAAAAAGGCAATCGCATATCATGCACGAAAAAAGAAAGATGTGTTGATTCAAATTTTTTGGCAGCCTCAATACTTTCCGGAGAAATATCTATTCCCGTAACATCAAAACCCAATGAAGCCAATGTTTTACTATGCCGGCCTTTGCCACAGGCTACATCCAACATTCGACAGCCCGGTGTTGGTTGCAAATGGGCAATTAATTGTTTGATAAATGCAGCAGCTTCTTTATCATCCCGTTCAAAATATAATTTGTGGTAAAATGGAGAATTGAACCAGGCTTTATACCATGCTTTTTCGGCCATGCCGCAAATGTACGGAGGCATCAAATAAAAAGTTGATAAGAAAAGATGTATTTTTGCCCACTCAAAAAGTGATTATAAAGATTAAAATTTATCTGTGGCATTAATAAAAAGTATTTCGGGCATCAGGGGAACGATTGGCGGTACGCCGGGACAAAATTTAACTCCTATTGACATTGTAAAATTTACGGCAGCTTTTGGCACTCTTATTTCAAAAGATAAAAAGAATGTCAAAATAGTTATTGGCCGTGATGGGCGAATAAGTGGTGAAATGGTGCAGGCTTTTGTGGCACATACATTGACGAGTTTGGGTATCCAGGTGATTCATCTTGATTTGTCAACTACACCAACTGTCGAACTGGCCGTTAAAATGGAAAAAGCACAAGGTGGCATTATCATTACGGCAAGCCATAACCCACAGGAGTGGAATGCCTTAAAACTACTGAATGAGGAAGGTGAATTTATTGACGCCGAATTGGGGCAAGCCGTCCTGGCATTAGCTGCTGAAGAATCTTTTAATTTTCAACCGGTACAGCAGTTGGGAAAAATTTTTTCCGATGATACCTATCTACAAAAACATGTTGATGCGGTTGTTAATTATCCGTTGGTCAATGCAAAAAATATTGCGAAGCAGGATTATCGGGTGGTAGTCGATGCTATTAATTCTACCGGGGCGTTGGCAGTGCCGGCATTGCTCCAGGCTTTGGGTATCAATGATATTATTGTATTGAATGAAGAAATCAATGGAAAATTTGCGCATAATCCCGAACCTTTACCTCAGCATTTAACTCAATTGAGTAGTGAAGTTGTTAAACAACAGGCACATTTTGGCATAGCAGTAGATCCTGATGTGGACCGGCTTTGTTTTGTTTGTGAAGATGGCTCTATGTTTGGCGAAGAATATACTTTGGTGGCGGTGGCCGATTATGTGTTAGGAAAAATAAAAGGTAATACTGTTAGTAATATGAGCAGCACCAAAGCGCTGAAAGAAATTACAATACAACATGGCGGCGCCTATTTTGCATCCCCTGTTGGTGAAGTGAATGTGGTGAAGAAAATGAAAGAAGTGGATGCCGTCATTGGCGGCGAAGGTAATGGCGGCATTATAGTTCCTGATTTTCATTATGGACGTGATGCTTTAATTGGCATTGGGTTATTTCTCAGTCATCTTTCTACGCACAACAATGGCATGAAATCTTTTCGAAAAAAATATCCGGAATATTTTATTTCAAAAAATAAAATTGAACTGGATAAAGACATGGATGTAAACAAGATTTTTGAAAAAATAAAAGAGAAATACAAGAAAAATCAGTTGAATACCGACGATGGTTTGAAAATCGAAATTGACAATGACTGGGTGCACTTGCGAACTTCCAATACAGAGCCCATCATTCGGATATATGCCGAAAGTGATTTTGAATCCAAAGCCAATAATATAGCCTTGCAATTGATGCGGGATATCAAGGAATTTGGCAACTGATTCCCTTCTTTTTTATCGGGATATTTGAATACTTAACTTTGCATTCAATTTTTTTGTGCAAACCAACAATACTATGGACAGAATATATTTTGATAATGCAGCCACTACTTCATTGGATTCAGCCGTTTTGGAAGCCATGCTTCCTTATATGACAACACAATTTGGTAATCCATCTTCCATTTATTCCTATGGCCGCGAAACCAGGTTGGCAATTGAAAATGCAAGAAAATCGGTGGCAAAAATATTGAATGCCCATCCGGGAGAAATTTTTTTTACCAGCGGTGGCACCGAAAGTAACAACACGGCCATCCTGTCGGCCATTCGTGACTTGAAATGTACGCATATTATTTCATCGCCGATTGAGCATCATGCCGTTTTACATACTGTAGAATATTATGGAAGTACTGATACCGTCACGCATAGTTTTGTAAAACTTTTACCTAACGGGCAGGTCGATTTACAGGATTTGGAACAACAATTGGCCAGCCGTGATGCGAGGTGCCTCGTAAGCCTGATGCATGCCAATAATGAAATAGGCAATATCCTCGATATTCAGGCAGTCGGAAATATTTGTAAAAAATACAATGCTATTTTTCAGTCGGATTGTGTGCAAACAGTTGGACACTATCAAATCGACCTGCGGGAAACACCTGTACATTTTATCTCGGGTGCAGGACATAAATTTCATGGTCCCAAAGGAATTGGCATTTTATACATCAACGATAATGTTGAAGTAAAGCCTTTCATTTTTGGTGGCGGACAGGAGAGGAATATGCGGGCCGGTACTGAAAATTTATATGGCATTATTGGCTTTGCCAAAGCCCTCGAACTGGCAATGGCACATCATGAAGAAGACAGCCGGTATATACAATCGCTGAAAGATTATATGATAGAACAATTGCAGCAGCAAATAAAAGGCGTTCAATTTAATGGCGATTATAAAGGAAAAAGCCTTTATACTGTTTTGAGTGTGGCATTTCCTAAAACAGAAAAATCAGAAATGATTTTGTTCAATATGGATATGAAAGGCGTTTGTGTTTCCGGCGGAAGTGCCTGTAGCAGTGGCGCCGAGCAAGGCTCTCATGTTATTCGGGCCGTCAATAATAACCCCAACCTCGTTACGGTCAGATTCTCGTTTTCTAAACAGAATACCAAAGCGGAAATAGATAAAGTAGTGGCTACACTGCAAGAGATTCTTTAATTTTTTGAAGGAAATAAAATAAAATTTGGATTATTACGAATAATTCGTAGATTTACGAAAATTTCGTAGTAATGGAAAAATTAACGCCTTCTGAAGAATTTATCATGCAAGCGGTTTGGCAGGCTTGTTTGCCGATAGAAAAGCCGCAGGAAAATAATATCAAATCTTTTATGGAAATCATGAAAGACCCACCTCCTTATACCACTGTCGCTTCCATTGTAAAAAATCTCGAAAAAAAAGGATTCCTGAAAAGCCGACGCTTGGGCAATGCTTATTTATATAAACCCATCATAACGGAAAAAGCATATAAAAAGAAATTTATGGGAAATGTTGTGAAGGAATATTTTGATAACTCTTATAAAGAACTGGTCAATTTCTTTATTGAAGAGAAAAAAATATCTGCACAGGAACTCAAAGAAATTGTGTCACTCATCGAAAAAGGAAATCTATCATAAATAATGAACGTATTATTCATCTATATTGTAAAATTTTCCATTTGCCTCGCAGCCATATTTTTGTTTTATCATTTGGCTTTGCGCAAACTGACTTTTTATGTCTGGAATAGATTTTATTTTCTTATTTACACCTTGCTTTGTTTTTTGATTCCGCTCATTGACATTTCGCCGATCGTATCTCAAAATCATTTTTTACAAAAAGCAAAGATTACTGAATGGCCAAGTTTCAATTTGCATAAGCCATGGGCTGCCAGCCAGGAATGGACAATGCATCAACTATTTTTAGTCATCATCATCACCGGTATGGCATTCATGACAGTTAGATTCATATTTCAATTTTTATCATTTCGCAGGTTAGTTAAAAAAGCCAAACCAATTACGACAACTGGAATAAAATTGTTTCAAATAGATGAGCACATTATGCCGTTTTCATTTGGTAACGCTGTTTTTTTGAATCAATCTTTACACAGTCAGCATGAATTAAAAGATATTATCCGGCACGAAATGATTCATGTCAAACAAAAGCACAGTCTGGATATTATTTGGATAGAAATTTTATGTATTCTTAATTGGTTCAATCCATTTATATGGTTGATTCGCAAAGCTGTCCGTCAAAACCTTGAATACATTGCAGACCGCCAGGTATTACAGAATGGTATTAATAGAAAAGAATATCAATATTTATTATTAAAGGTGATTGGTAATGTACATTTTTCCATTGCACCGAAGTTTAATTTTTCTTCACTTAAAAAACGTATAGCTATGATGAACAAAATCAAATCAGCAAAAATTCATTTATTGCGGTTTACATTTTTAGTGCCTTTGTTGGCCATTGTTTTATTGTCATTCAGAAATAAAATACGCCAGTTGAATCAAACAGCAATTGAAATACAACCGCAACATGTCGCCACACTAACGGATACTGTACCTGCACCTAAAAAAGTGGTACCTCATCTAAATAATGTCAGGAAAATAATGGTACATAAAAACTTAGTTACAGTTTATTTGCGCAGCGGAATGATAGAAAAATATAACCTGGACAAACAGGAAGAAAAACAAACCTTCGAAAAAAAATATGGGGAAATACCGCCACCACCACCACCAGCTTCACCGGCTCCACCGGCTCCGCCCATGCCACCCGCACCACCATTACCGAAAACGATAAAAGATAAAAATGTAAAAAGTGTAGAAATAACTAACGAACAGGCAAAAGTTTATTTGCGCAGCGGTAAAACCGAAGTGTATAATTTGAAAAATAAAAAAGAAAAAGAAGCTTTCGAAAAGAAGTATGGAAAAGTTCAGGAGCCACCGCCACCACCTAAGCCCCCAAAAGTGGATATGACACAGCATAAACCACCGGTAATCAAGAAAAATCAATAATCATGTCAAGCATGAAAGTTGTATTTTTTGCTTAGGCTAATCCTTTTTATAAATAATACCAGGGGTTCCTTCTGGCAGCCCAAATATATTTTCGCATATTGCGCCAGAAAGCGAGGATAAGGTAAATAATAATGGGCGAACCTATTGTCAGTATAGAAGCATACATAAAATAACGCCTGATACTACTGGTGGCTATGCCCATTCTATTGCCGATAGCGGTGCAAACACCGAAAGCATTCCATTCCACAAAGTTTTTTACTTTGTTCATAAGACTAAATTATTAAAAAAGCTGCAAATGCAAACACAAAGCTTTATTTGCACTTTGTTTTTTCGTAATTTTGCAGCATATTTTACACATTTTAAACTCCATCGTCATGCTATTCGATCTCGATCTTATAAAAAAAGTGTACGCCGCGATGCCGGAAAAAGTTGCAGCCGCAAGGAAATTAACCGGCCGCCCTTTAACACTTACAGAAAAAATATTGTATGCGCATCTCTTTGATGCTTTGCCTAAAAAAGAATATGGTCGAGGGAGTGATTATGTTGATTTTGCACCGGACAGGGTGGCCATGCAGGATGCTACTGCTCAAATGGCTTTATTGCAATTCAGTACTGCCGGCCGTGATCATGTAGCAGTGCCATCTACGGTTCACTGCGACCATTTAATCCAGGCAAAAATAGGTGCCAAAAAAGACCTGGCACTGGCATTGGAAACCAATCGGGAAGTGTATGATTTCCTGGCTTCCACATCTAATAAATATGGCATCGGATTCTGGAAACCTGGTGCGGGCATCATTCACCAGGTTGTATTGGAAAATTATGCTTTTCCCGGTGGTATGATGATTGGAACCGATTCGCATACACCTAATGCAGGCGGTTTGGGCATGGTAGCGATTGGGGTGGGCGGAGCCGATGCAGTTGATGTAATGGCCGGGCTTCCCTGGGAATTGAAAATGCCAAAAGTAATTGGTGTAAAACTTACCGGTAAAATGAGTGGCTGGACTTCCAGTAAAGACATTATTTTATGGGTGGCCGGACAATTGACCGTCAAGGGTGGAACAGGAGCTATTGTAGAATATTTTGGCGAAGGCGCCGATAGTATTAGTGCAACCGGTAAGGGAACAATTTGTAATATGGGTGCCGAAATTGGAGCTACCTGTTCCTTGTTTGCCTATGGCAATAAAATGAATAGTTACCTGAAAGCTACCGGTAGGGAAGAAGTAGCGAATATGGCCGATGCCATTAAAGAATATTTACGTCCGGATAAAGAAGTAGAAGAAAATCCGGCAGAATACTACGACCAGTTACTTGAATTGGATTTGAATACATTGGAACCCTATTTAAACGGTCCTTACACACCGGATTTGGCTACGCCTATTTCTAAAATGGCGGAAGCCGTAGAAAAAAATGGCTGGCCCGAAAAATTAGAAGTGGCATTAATTGGTTCTTGTACCAACTCTTCTTACGAAGACATTAGCCGGAGTGCTTCCATTGTAAAAGATGCCGTAAGCAAAGGCATTAAAACAAAATCTGAATTTACCATTACACCGGGAAGTGAACAAGTTCGGTTTACTATCGAGAGAGACGGATTTATAAAACAATTTGAAGATGCAGGTGGTGTTGTATTGGCCAATGCCTGCGGCCCATGTATCGGACAATGGGCAAGGCATATTGACGACCCCAATCGTAAGAATACAATTGTAACTTCTTTCAACAGGAATTTTGCCAAAAGAAATGATGGATTGTCTTCTACTCATGCTTTTGTAGCCAGCCCGGAAATAGTAACTGCATTGGCGATGGCAGGAAGAATTTCTTTCAATCCTTTAAAAGATACTTTGAAAAATGATAAAGGAGAAGATGTATTGTTGGCTGAACCTACCGGGTTCGAATTGCCACCCAATGGATTTGATGTAGAAGATCCGGGATACCAGGCACCGGCCAAAGATGGCAGTAAAATTGAAGTCATCGTAAAACCTGATTCAAAAAGATTACAATTATTAGAACCATTCAAACCTTGGGAAGGAGTTGATTTAAAAGGCTTGAAACTATTAATCAAAGCCAAAGGAAAATGTACAACAGATCATATTTCGATGGCCGGACCATGGTTGAAATTCCGTGGTCATTTAGATAATATCAGTAATAATATGTTGATTGGCGCCATTAATTATTTTAATGAAGAAACCGATTCCGTAAAAAATCAATTGACAGGAGAATATGGTGCAGTACCTGCTACAGCCAGGGCATATAAAGCAGCCGGCGTAGGGAGTGTAGTTGTGGGCGATGAAAACTACGGAGAAGGTTCATCCCGCGAACATGCTGCTATGGAACCAAGGCATCTCGGCGTAAGAGCCATCATTGTCAGGAGTTTTGCTAGGATACATGAAACCAATTTGAAAAAACAAGGAATGCTTGCTTTGACATTTGCTAACAAAGACGACTACGATAAAGTACAGGAAGACGATACAATCGATATACTTGGATTGACCAATTTTGCTTCCGGCGTACAATTAACAGTTGTCTTGCATCATAGCGATGGCTCAAGTGATGAAGTGCCGGTCAATCATACGTACAATGATACACAGATTGAATGGTTCAAAGCGGGTGGTGCATTGAATGTTATCAGGAAAGAATTTGCCGGAAAATAACCGGGTAATATTTTTTGCAAAAAAGCTATTGCATTTTCTACAATAATGACCCGACTAAAACCCAACGTCGATATTGTTCTGGACATACTGGAAGCAGTGATAGAAGCACAGCCTTTGTCGAGTTTTGCCAAAAGTATTCATCACCAATACCTGGAAAGAGGTGGTTTGAGTAAAAAGCAATTAGAAGGATTGTACAATAAAGCGCAGAAAGTAAAATCCATTCCGCCACAGAAAATGGCTACACTGGAAGCCATTATTTTGCGTAAGCATAGTAAACACCGCTCTGCATTACCCGAAAATGAGCCTTTATATAAAAAGGATGAAAAATCAGCAAGACTAATTGACGCTATTCTGGAAAAACATCCAAAGCATAAAATGGTTTTGGTTTTTAAAACAAAGCTTGAGCGTAATGAACCCTTGAGTTCTTCGGAAAAAATAGACTTAGAAAGATTTCATAAAGTACTCAAAAGCTGATTTCTATAAAATTCAGTTCATAGATTTTATTTCTTTAAGTACAGGCAACTTTTGACACATTCTATCCGATTTAAATACGGTAGAAATAGTCAATCTTATGCGTCAGATTAAATGGATTTGTTTTTTGTTATTCTTCCCGGTTTCTAATGTTTTTGCACAATCTACAGGCAAAACCATGAAAGCAAAGCCTGTTATAATTTTTAGTTCGGATAAAGCCATTAATACAAATACTACAAGTACAGTAGGTAAAGGTAAAATGGATTTTAAGGTTACACATAATTTCGGAGATATTGCAGGTAAAGCTGGCGGTATTAAAAATTTTTTCGGTTTGGATAATACAACCGATGTGAGGATTGGATTTGAAGTTGGACTTATGCCAAATTTAGATGCCATTCTTGCCCGATCGAAAGGAGCCGGCTTGCAACAACGTGAAGTTGAATTAGGAATGAAGTATCGGTTTCTTACGCAAACTGAAAATGTATCTACACATCCATTATCTATGGCATTGTATTTAAATTCTGTAATTGCTACTAATGCAGCAAGTACATTTCCGAATCAGGATAATAGTTATAAAAATTTTGGCGACCGAATTACTTCTGTAGTGGAATTAATTATTTCTAAAAAAATAGGTAAAATTAGTTTGCAAATGAATCCATCGCTATTACTTCGTAACTATTCCATTTCTTATGATCAAAAAAACTTTTTCACCTTAGGTGGTGCTATTAGATTTCCCATTGTTTCTAACAGGCTTAATTTATTAGTTGATTATGTACACCCATTTAGACAACGAGCAGTTAAGGATTCTTTTTCAATTAACGAGAATATTCATTTTTATGACCCTTTGGGGGTAGGATTTGAAATTATAACTGGCGGCCATGTATTCAGGTTGAATTTTACGAATGCAACAGAGATTATTGAAAACCGCTTTATCCCCAGAACAATAACTAATTGGGGTAAAGGGCAGTTTAGATGGGGGTTTACGATTTCAAGAAGATTCACAATTTGGCGATAGAATTTTGTAACTTTTACTTTATAAACAGACTCTAAACATTATTGAAAAGATTGTTTTTTGTTACAACCAGAAGAATTAACATATCATTTAAATGCTTGTAAAGAGAATAGCAGGCAAAGCCAGAAAATTATTTATTCTTCATTTTATGGTTATGCTATGGCTATTTGTGGCCGTTACACAAAAGTACAAGATATAGCAGTAGAAATTTTAAATGATGGATTTTTAAAAGTATTTAAAGAAATACATAAGTATCAACCTGCGTATGCTGATGTGGTCAGTTCTTTTAAAGGTTGGATAAGAAAAATAATGATTTACACTGCTATCGATCATTATCGTCGAGAAAAAAAACATCATTTCACTTCTTCTATTGATGATATAGTTTATCAAATACCTTTTATTGCAGAAGAAGCGATTGAAAAAATTTCATACGATGAAATTATTTCTTCAATTCAGGAATTGTCTCCAAGTTATAGAACTGTTTTTAATTTATTTGTCATTGAAGGATTTTCTCATAATGAAATTGCAGAACAATTGGGGATTTCAATTGGCACATCAAAATCTAATCTTTCGAAAGCCCGGATACAGATTCAAAAAATACTTATAAAAAAAAATAAATACGAAATAGCCAGAAATGTCATTTGATAAATTTGATAAAAAAATTAAGGAAGCAGCTGAAAATCATCATCCGAATTATGATGAAAGAGCTTGGCAGAAAATGGAAAAGCTGTTGGATAAGCATTTGCCTCAGGAAAAGACTAAAAGAAGATTTATTTTTTTCCTGGTTCCTGTTTTATTACTTGGCCTTTCTGCTGTTGGCTATTTTATTTATACTGCAAAAGATCAACAAACTAAATTTACAAAATTTCAAACAGGATTAGAGAAAGTAATAAGTGATAAAACTGTAAGGAAAAATAAGCTTCCTTCATTTAAAAATGAAAATGCAAATCCAAAGGATGATATGGAAAAAGATATGCCAAAGAGTATAAATAAAAATATTTCACTACAACTTTCAAGTCAACATAAGGAAAAGTATAATAAAAAAATAGACAATCGAAAAATCAAGAATACTACTTTTCAAATTGCTAATGAAAACAAGAAAATAAAAAATGATAAGCCTATAACCATTAATTTGGGTAGATATAAATCAGTGAACCCAATTTTGACATTTCAAAATAAAATATTTTCAAATATTTTAAATCCAAATGAAAACGAGAATTCAATTTTAATTTCTCAACAAGATAAATTTGAACTTGAAAAAACCAATACAAATGACAAAAGCAAGAATCAACAATCTGGCAAAAACGAAAAATTGAATAAAAATAAATCGGAAAAGAGAAATTATTTTTTCTTTTCTATTTCAGCTGCGCCTGATGTCAGTTATGTTGGCCATGGCCGATTAGGTAGGGTGAAATTATTAGGGGGCATAGGATTTGGGTATCATTGGCAAAATGGATTAAATTTCTATACTGGCATTTTTAAAGGAAGAAAAATTTATAATGCCGGACCAAATGATTATTCTCCACCACCACC
>JAGQWM010000039.1 GCA_020437365.1 Chitinophagaceae bacterium
TTATCCGGTGGCACATTCAATAATAAATTGGCGCCACGGCCAACTGTTCGCAAATAGATTTTGAACAATTCATCAGCAGATTTTATTTTATCATCTTCATCGGCTTTCCAAAACCAACTTGGGCGAATACTTACATCACATTCGGCAGGTATCCATTCCTGTCCGTAATAATTGCCATGCAATAAAGTATCAGAGGGCGGCGCCTCAGCACCAATGGAAAAACCTGTAGTATTTAAAAAATTCCAATTGGGGTCGCCGGCTATTCCTTTTTCATTGCCTACCCAACGGGTATCGGGACCGATGTCACTAAAAATTACTGTTGCCGGAGAAACTTTACGTACTGTTTTAATAAATTTTTCCCAATCATATTTTTGCTTTTTACCATTGGGGCCTTCGCCATTGGCACCATCTAACCAAAGCTCCCAAACAGGACCATAATTTTTCAGCACTTCTTTCAACATGTCTTTAAAAACATCATTGTACTCATCGGTTCCATAATCAGGATGATTTTTATCCCAAGGTGAAAGATAAACGCCGAACTTCAATCCGTATTCACGGCAAGCATAAGATAATTCACGGAGTACATCTCCATATCCATGTCGCCATTTACTTTCTTTAACCGTGTAGGATGAATGTTTGCTGGGCCACAAACAAAAACCATCATGATGTTTGGCAGTAATGATAATGCCTTTGGCACCGGCTGCACGGGCAATACGACACCATTGTCGTGGATCAAATTGTGTAGGGTCGAAAACATCAGGAGATTCCTTACCACTTCCCCATTCTTTTCCATCAAATGTATTGGGGCCGAAGTGCACGAATAAATAATACTCCATATCATGCCATGCCAGTTGATATCTATTGGGTAACGGTGAGGTTGATTCTTTTTGTGCTTTTCCAACTATTGCACTCAATAATAAAATAATAAACAAAAATTTTTTCATTTCTACTTTTTAAATAAAACAGGAATAGCCGGAGCTATCTTATGCCGGGCTTTAAAATCATACCCTAACAATTTTGCTATTGTTTGAGCCAATTGTGCCTGGTAAAGTTGCACCGGATCTTTTCTTTCTCCTTTACTTTCAATTTTCGGGCCAATGGCAGCTATCCATATTTCATCAGCACCTTCGATAGAACGACTATGACTGGTCCATTGTTCTTTGATGGCATCGCCACGGCCATGATCTGTTGTAATCAGTAAAGTTGTTTTGTTTTTGTAATAAGGATCAGATTGAATATAGTTCCAAAAAGATTTCAACCAAGCATCTACCTGGTGAGCCGCTTCTAAATAAAACCGGTATTTTCCACTATGTGCCCATTCGTCAGTTTCGCCATAGGCGATATACAAAACTTTTGGTTTTTTTTCTTTCAAATACGACAACGCACCAAAATGGGTGAATACATCCAAACATTCTTCATCGCCCCAGGGTTTATGTGATTGTACATTCATGGCATTTATCAATCTCTCAGCAGCAGAAGGATTTGAACCACCGAATGAATCGAATGCTGAAAAAACGGGAAATTTATTTTGCTCTTCATTTAATATTCTATCAAATGCATCCCAAGCGCCAAAAGCAGCTACTTTTCCTTTGTAAGTCGGTTGATCATTTAAGAAAGCCAATACATTCTTATTGGGATTGGGTGGGTATCCATTACTGTTGATAGCTGTATCGGCAAAGCCGGTAAATATTTCGCTATAGCCGGGATAACTGAACCAATAAGGATTACTGACGTTTACCTTATTCTCATATTGCCTGTTGCCCAAAATTTGTCCTTTCATTGCGATAGTTGACCAAAGGAAAGGCAGTAATTTTTTCCGTCTTTCTGTGGCATCATCATGCCAATATGTTTTGAATAAATAAGCACTATCACCCTGGTTAAATTTTTCATTATTGGCAATGGCTGAATCCATTCCATTAAAAACTTCCTGCCAGCGAAATCCGTCGGTTGTGATGATGATAATCTTTTGGTCAGTATCCTGTGCAAAAGTTGAAACCGCTATGGCCAGGAAAAGAAAAATGAAAAATTTTTTCATACAAAAACAATAACAAAAATGGTATCACTAAAAATACGGAATTCTTCCTACCAACAAGTCATTTATTCTTACATCAATTGATTTACCTTTGCATTTTAAAAACCGCAGTATGATGAAATACAGAATTGAAAAGGATACCATGGGCGAAGTAAAAGTGCCGGCCAATGCATTGTATGGCGCCCAAACCCAACGTAGTAAAGAAAATTTCAAAATAGCCCGGGATACCAACAGGATGCCGCATGAAATCATTGAAGCATTTGCTTATTTAAAAAAAGCAGCCGCACTGACGAACCAGGAAGCCGGCGTTCTCCCAAAATCTAAAGCCATTTTAATTGGTAAAGTATGTGATGAAATATTAAGCGGTCAATTGAATGATAGTTTCCCGCTTGTTGTTTGGCAAACAGGCAGTGGCACACAAAGCAATATGAATGTGAATGAAGTCATTGCCAACAGGGCACATCAATTGAAAGGTGGTAAGCTGACTGACAAAGTAAAAACACTGCACCCGAATGATGATGTCAATAAATCGCAGTCGTCGAATGATACATTTCCTACGGCCATGCATATTGCAGCGTATAAAATTTTAATGGAAACTACATTACCTGGTATTAAAAAGCTGAGAACAACATTGGCGAAAAAAAGTACCCAATTTAAAAAAGTAGTTAAAATCGGCCGCACCCATTTTATGGATGCCACACCATTGACCGTAGGCCAGGAATTTAGCGGTTATGTATCACAGTTAGACCACGGTATCAAAGCTATCAATAACTCACTGTCACATCTAAGCGAATTAGCATTGGGAGGTACCGCGGTTGGCACCGGCATCAACACACCACCGAAATATGACGTTGCAGTTGCAAAACATATTTCCAAATTAACGGGGTTGCCCTTCAAAACGGCTGCCAATAAATTTGAAGCCCTTGCGGCACATGATGCTATTGTAGAAGCACATGGTGCTTTAAAAACGGTGGCTGTCAGCCTGATGAAAATTGCCAATGATATACGTATGTTGGCTTCGGGCCCACGTAGTGGCATAGGAGAAATTGCCATTCCGGAAAATGAACCGGGATCTTCCATCATGCCCGGAAAAGTAAATCCCACACAGTGTGAAGCATTGACAATGATTGCAGCACAAGTATTAGGTAATGACGTAGCAATAAATGTTGGCGGCAGCAACGGTCAATTTGAACTGAATGTATTTAAACCAATGATGATTTATAATTTTTTACATAGTGCCCGATTGATTGGCGAAGGGTGTATTTCTTTCAATGATCATTGTGCCGTCGGTTTGAAGCCTATTCAGAAAAATATTAAAGAACATCTCGACAATAGCCTGATGCTTGTAACAGCGCTGAATACAAAAATCGGTTATTACAAAGCTGCGGAAATTGCACAAAAAGCACATAAAGAAGGAACTACACTCAAAGCGATGGCAATAAAATTAGGTTACGTTACAGCGGATGAGTTTGACAAATGGGTGAAACCGGAGGATATGGTAGGCAAAATTAAATAACGGTATCGTAGTTTTACGAGTGTAAATCATTGAGAAAATTAATTAATTTTGAAAAAATACTTGCAATTAATAAATCTTTAAATTAATTTAACAGTCGAATCAATCCAATCCTCTTTAAAACAAAACTCCGCCATATGAAAAATATTGCACCCGTACGTAGTTTGTACACCAACCCTTTGAAAGTGGCAAAGCCTCTAGCTACCACTCCCAACCAACAACGAACTCCTTATTTAAAAGCTATTTTATCTGCCAAGTCAGCACTTGGGCAAACAGAAAAAAATGGTTCACATATTACACAAGACCTGAAAGCTGCCTTACGATACATTCATCAATCAGCAGCACTCAAAAAATAACTTTACCCTGAGCATTTATGCGGCAATAACCTCCACTTTATTTTGGGGGTTTTGCTTTATAATTACAACTCGATACAATTAAACGACTGGAGCTTTGTCTGTCTGATTGGGAAGCGATTCCACTTTTTCAGTCGAATCATCAGAACCGGGTTTCTTAATAAATCTTTTTTGAAAAATCAACAATGTAATGACGCCGACAGAAATTGAAGCATCGGCTATATTAAATATCGGACTAAAGAATTCAAAATCCTGTCCGCCGACAAATGGCAGCCATTGGGGAAACCGGCCATCGAACATGGGAAAGTATAACATATCGACAACGCTGCCATGCAAAAAAGAAGCATATCCCGGAGCAGAAAAAGAAGCAATACCGGAGTAGGATAAATAGTTTTTCAAGACAGGATCATAGTGCAATCCTTTATCGAAAATCATTCCGTAAAACATACTATCGAGTAAATTGCCCAGTGCACCTGCATATATCAATGTTGCACAAATAATAAATCCTCGCTTATATTTTTGTTTGATAATTTTTCCGATATACCAGGTACCAAAGATGACGGCAGCCAGCCTGAATAAAGTGAGAATAATTTTACCCGATTCATTGCCGAATTTCCAACCCCAGGCCATTCCCGGATTTTCAATAAAATGTAGCCGAAACCAATCCATACCAAATACCCTGACGACTTCCCCGGTTGGATAATGTGTTTTAATCCAAATTTTTAATGCCTGGTCAACAAATATGATAATGCCAATGATAAAAACAACATGGCGGATTTTCAGCGTCTTCACTTTCATAGTAGCTGCAAATATAGGAAAGAAACCGCCAGCCAAAAGGTCAAAGAATCGCAAAAAATGTAAGTACTATAAAATTATTTTTGTGGCTTCTTACTCCTGAAAATACACTCTCTTCACACGTTGAGAAATACCGGTCATTATTTCGTATGCTATTGTACCGGCCCATGCAGCCACTTCACGGATAGAAATGGCGTCACCAAAAAGTTGTACTTCATCGCCAATCTTTACATCCGCTACAGTAGAAATATCAATCATCAGCATATCCATACACAATGTCCCGATTATTGGCACTTGTTTTCCTTTCAGCCAAACACGGCCAATGCCATTACCTAACCGCCTTGGATAACCGTCGGCATAGCCGATACGGATGGTTGCAATTTTTGTTTCTTTATTGACTATCGTTTGCCGGTTATAACTGACCGATTCACCAGCTTGCAAAATTTTTATTTGCGCAATAGTTGATTTTAAAGTGGCCACTGTTTGTAAATTCAAACTTTTTGTATTGGAATAATCAACACCATACATTCCAATACCCAAACGCACCATATCCATTTGCATATCCGGGTAACGAACGACAGCGGAAGAATTGGCTATATGCGCCAGGAAGGAATCCTTTATTTTCTTTTTTAAATACTGTACAGCTTCCCGAAATTTTTCAAATTGCTGATGGGTAAAATCATCATATTTTTTATCATCGCTGGCAGCGAGATGCGTAAATACAGATTGTATTTTTATTGTTTTATGTTGTTTGATAAATGTCGCCAACTCTTTCATTTCTTCCAATGGAAAACCCAGTCTGTTCATTCCGGTTTCTATTTCCAGGTGAACAGGAAAATGTTGAAGCCCTTCTTGTTGTAAATAAAAATGAAATGCATTCAAGAATTCAAATGAATATAAAACCGGTTCCAGGTTATACTCCACCAACGCTTCAAAAGAGTCTTCATCAGCATTCATAACCATGACAGGCAAGGTAATGCCAGCTTTACGCAATTCAATACCTTCATCCACATAGGCTACACCGAGATAATCTACATTCTCATTTTGGAGTACACCTGCAATTTCGGCGCCGCCACTTCCATAAGCAAATGCTTTTACCATCGCCATCATTTTTGTGGAAGGTTGGAGATACCGCTGATACGCTTTTACATTTTGTACAATTGCGTTCAGGTTAATTTCTAATATCGTTTGGTGTACTTTTTGCTCTAATAGTTGCACTATTTTCTCAAAAGCAAAAACACGGGCACCTTTTATGAGGATGGCTTCTTCTTTAAATTGTGTAGATAAAAATTGTTCCAAGTATTTTTCTGTCGAAGGAAAAGATTGGAAGGTAATATTTTTGAGTAAGTCATTATTTTGCAGTGCACTACTTATTCTTGGCCCGATGGCAATAACCTGCTGCACCTTCTGTTTCACTAAACTTTCAACAATGCGTCCATATAAAATTTTATCCGGCAATGAACTTTCCAGAAAGTCAGATAAAATGACTGTTTTGCGAGTAAATGAATTTTGCAAGGAAAGAAAGTCAAGGGCAATTTCGAAGGAACTAAGATCAGCACTATAACTGTCATTGATTAACACACAATGATTGATAGCTTTTTTTAGTTCGAGGCGCATATTCACTGGCGTTAGTTGCTGCATTCTTTTAGCAATCGTTTCGTTTTTGTACCCAAGGTGTAATAAAACCTGCCAGCAGGTGATGGCATTTTGTATAGATGCTTCATCATTGAATGGAATTGTAATTTGAAACGATATTCCATCTTTTGTTGCCGTAATGGTTGTCCATTTTCCTTTTTGAATATCCGTTATAGAAAGGGCTTCCGGTATGTCAGCATGGCGGAATAATATTTTTTTTTCTCTTTCTTTCTCTTCCAATGAATCAAAACCACTGCTATGTGCTTCGCCAATATTGGTCAAAACGCCAATAGTCGGCTGAATAATTTGTTCCAATATTTCCATTTCTCCGGGCTGTGAAATGCCAGCTTCAAAAATGGCCAGCGTATGAAATTCATTCATATTCCACACACTCAGTGGAACACCTATTTGCGAATTAAAACTTTTCGGGCTTCTGACAATAGCATAATCTTCGTGTAATAATTGATACAACCATTCTTTGACAATCGTTTTTCCATTGCTTCCGGTAATGCCAATAACCGGGATTGTAAATTTTCGCCGATGCAATATTGCTAATTGCTGCAAAGCCTTGACAGTGTCATCTACAAAAATGAAATTGGCCTCTTTAAATTTTCGTGTATTAAATTCATTAGACACCACAAAACTTCCAACGCCTTTTTCAATTAAAGTAGCTATGAATTGGTGGCCATCTCTCCTATCGCCTTTGATAGCAAAAAATAAAGATGAAGCCGGCGCATAAATTTTTCGACTGTCGAACAAAAGATGTTCTATGATACAGTCATGTGGAATACTGGATTTTGCGTCCAGCAGTGAGGCAATATGTTGAATGGTATATTTCAAAAAATATTTTCTTTATGAATCTTTCCAATTTTTCGGCACTCCTTTTTTATTGATAAAGATGGAATAAAATATAGACCCGGAAATACAAGCCATAATGACGCCAAGTGAAATAACGACTTGAATTTTTTTATCTACAAATTGGTTAATCCAGTTTTCCGCTAGCATTTTTACACCAATAAAAACCAGGACAATGGCGATACCTTGTTGCAAGTAATCAAATTTATTGACAGCACCTCTCAATAAAAAGAACAAAGAACGTAATCCTAAAACAGCAAAAATATTGGAGGTATAAATCACCAGTTTATCTCTCGTAATGCCCATAACAGCAGGAATAGAATCCAGGGCAAATACCAAATCAATTACTGCCAGCATAATAACTACGACGAATAAAGTAGTATAAACCGGTTTACCATTTTCAATAATTTTAAATTTACCACCTCCGTCGCTGGACGATAATGGTAAATATTTTTTCAACACTTTATAAATTTTACTTTCCTGCGGATTGTATTCTTCATCATCATTGGAAGTAAACATTTTATAACCAGTATAAACGAGGAAAACACCAAAGATGTAAAGTACCCAATGAAAATTTTGTACCAAAGCCACACCAACAGTTATAAAAATGATGCGCATGACAATGGCCATCAAAATACCAATCAACAAAACCCGGCTGTAATTTATTTCTTTTACCCCAAAGGCTGAAAAAATTAAAATGAATACAAAAATATTATCAATACTCAGGCTCCATTCCATAAAATAAGCCCCGAGGTATTCCAGGGCAATGCCTTCTCCTTTTTCGAACCAAATAAAAACGAAAAACGCCAGTGCCAAACCTACCCAGAAAAAAGTTTGATACAATGCCTGCCGTAGAGTGATTACTTTTCCTTTTTTACTTAACAATCCAAGGTCGAAAATCAATGCCAGTAATAAAACTGCACCAAAAACGATATAGGTGATTTCCGTTGTTGTCATGTTTATTTTTTAAAGTCAGACAAAGATAACATGGAATACGTGGCGAAGAAAAAACTATCCGGCATACTTTCTTTTTCTTATTTGCTGGTACAACCAACCAAAAAACAAAACCAATAATACCGGTAATGCAATATTGATAAACTGCCACATTGTTTTTTGTTCTTTTACTTTTTCAGGATTCAGCAAACGTAAAACGATATCTTTATTGCGGGTTTCTATAATCCCCGGTTTATTGACAAGGTATTCCAGGCAATTTTGCAAAAACTCCCGATTGGCAAACTGGTATTCATATTGTGTGCCCAAAGTATAAAAATTCATTCCCATCGGCAAGGGCCCTTCATTGGGCGACATTTCGTTGAGTACTATGTCGCCATCCGCTGCTATAATCATTTTAGTTGCCCGGCTGTTTGCCAGAAATGGTGTGCCTTGGGCATTCAAAGTATCTATCTGAGCTTTTGAAACACGGTTTTTAAACAAGGATTGAAAATTCCCTTCCAGTAAATACGCCACCGGTATATGTTTTTTATTAAATGCGGCATCTACCGGAACATTTTTATTTTCATTGATACTGATTAATGCCGGCGTACTGATAGTCCTGGAATTATTTGAAGAATATAACAATGGTGTTTTTTGCACACCCGGAGCACTAATTGTATCCATCGAATTGACAAACTTACCGGCTACTAATCCGATATTTTTGTTGATAGTATGATTGCCATCAGACTCAAACAAAGGATAATAATTCCATTTTAAAAATTCATATTGTGGCTTGTCGGAACTACCGCCTACGGCAAAAGGCATATAATCACATTGCAAATCCATCACCAGATCGGTATTGATACGAACGCCATACCTGAAAAACTGGTCTGTAAGATTCAGGTTTCTATCGTATGCGATTGTTTCGGGTTTAAATCGAAGGCTGTCTTGCTCGGCAATCAGGTTATCAATAAAACATAACAGTTTGCCGCCTCGCATCAGGTATTGATCAATTTTGAATTTTTCTGATTCAGTGAATTGCAACGTGGGCTTTACAATCATCAACACTTTAAAAGTGTCCGGAATATTGGGTTGATTTTTTAAATCGAGCAAAAACAATTTATAATGCTTTTGCAAAGTTTGTTGCAAGTCATAGGTACTATAATCAATGGGTTCACCATTTCCTTTTGAATAGGCGATTAGTGGTTTTGTAGGATGCACCAAACCGTCAATCGTTTTAACAAACTGGTATTCCATCAATGCTTCGGCACTATTCATTTCTACTGGTGTAATCATTCTTTGTGTACCCGTGTATAATGGAACCAAAGCCTGCCGGTCTTTATATTTTAATAAAGCAACGGGATACACTCTTTTATTTTCTTCCCCTTCTTTTACCTGAACCGATAAGTTGATGGCATTGGCACCAAGTTTTACCAATGTATCTTCATAAGACTGGTTGGTGCCGGGTATTTTATCCTGCGGTGAAGTGAAATCATAAAATACTTTATCACTGTTTCTATCTTTCAACAGGTTTAAAAATTCATCCGTGCTATTGGCCAGTTTTTGAAATCCGGCTGGAAAACTTCCTTTCAGAAAAACTTCTATGGTTAATTTATCGTCCAGGTTTTTGATGAGTTCGTTGGTTGTATGACTGAGTGTATATCTTTTTTCTTTGGTCAGGTCGAAACGGGCATGCACAACCGAAGCCATATAATTGACACCCAATAACAGTAGCAAAAGGAAAAGCCACCAGTAACCGGAGAGAAAAATTTTATGTATCAGTTTTTTCATTTACGTTGTACTAAATTTCTAAATGTAATGGTCAGGAATAATAAAATAACAGAAATGAAATAGACTACATCACGGGTATCTATCAAACCACGACTGATACTGTGATAATGAAAATCGATGCCTAGCATTTCGGTATAATAATCTGGCCCATTGCTCAAAGCCGGTAATTTACTAATGGCATTAAAACCGTAATATAATAAAGTGCATCCAATCAAACTGGCTATAAATGCCACCATAGCATTGCTGGAAAAACTACTACAGGCCAGGCTGATAGCCGTAAACACTGCTGCCAGAAAAAACAAACCTATATAAGAACCAATGGTAGCACCAATGTCCAACCCTTCGGTGGCAGATAACTGTTGAATCGTAAAAATATAAATGAGAGTAGGCAATAAAGCAATAAAAACAACAATGAGGCTGGCAAAATATTTACCACCGATAATTTGCCATTTACTCAATGGACGGGTTTGTAAAATTTCATAGGTTCCCGTTTTAAATTCTTCTGAAAAGCTACGCATAGTAATGGCCGGAATCAATAATAGCAAAATCCAGGGTGCCAATTGAAAAAAACGATCCAATGTGGCATACCCGAAGTCAAGCATATTGCCATCGAAAACAAAAAGGACTAACCCGTTCACCAACAGGAAAACGATAATGGCAATATAACCCGTAAGGCTACTGAAAAATTGTCGGAGTTCTTTTTTACAAACTGACCACATAGGCTTGGAGGCTGCAAAATAAGTTAAAGCACTTATATTTCAAGGATTGTTATTGTTAGGTATAACAAAAAATCCCTCCAAGAGAGGGATATTGAGTTTCATGCCCGGGATTTAATATTTTTTAAACTGCAAAACTTTCGCCACAACCACAAGTACGGCTGGCATTGGGATTGCTAAAATAAAATCCTTTGCCATTGAGTCCGTCCGAAAAATCCAATGTCGTATTGACGAGGTATAAAAAACTCTTCAGGTCGGTTACAATTTTTACACCGTTATCTTCAAATGACTGGTCCATAGGTTTGGCTTCATTATCGAAATCCAATTGATAACTAAGGCCGGAGCAGCCGCCACCAACGACACCCACCCGCACAAAATATGATGCATCATCGGCTATGCCGGCATCTTTCATCAACTGGCCCACTTTTGCCTTGGCTTTATCACTTATATAAATCGAATTTTCAGCTACTTCACTCATGGTGTCGTTGACAATTTTTTAATGCACAATTTTTTCGTCAAACTTCAATGCTTCCAAACCATTTTTCTGGCGATAGTCATTGATTGCTGCTTTAATAGCGTCTTCAGCCAACACAGAACAGTGAATTTTTACCGGTGGTAAATTCAATTCTTCTACGATAGTCATATTATCAATGGTAACGGCTTCATCGATTGATTTACCTTTCAGCCACTCTGTCGCTAATGAAGAAGAAGCGATGGCAGAACCGCAACCGAAAGTTTTGAACTTAGCATCTTTAATAACGCCAGATTTTTCATCTACTTCAATTTGCAGGCGCATCACATCACCACATTCGGGAGCACCTACAAGACCTGTTCCTACAGAAGCTTTCGTCTTGTCTAATGTACCCACATTTTTGGGATGCTGATAATGGTCAATTACTTTATCACTATATGACATAATTGTATGGTTTTAAAGTTTTAAAAATAGTTAATGATGTGCCCATTCGATGGTATTCAAATCAATTCCTTCTTTATACATTTCCCATAAGGGGCTCATCTCTCTTAATTTATTGACAGTATTTGTTACTTGCTCAATGGTATAATCAATTTGTTCTTCCGTAGTAAATCTTCCCAAGCCAAATCGCAGCGAACTGTGTGCCAAATCATCGCCCAGGCCCAATGCTTTCAATACATAAGACGGTTCCAATGACGCAGAGGTACATGCCGAACCGGATGACAAGGCAATTTCTTTATTAAAACCCATCAACAGTCCTTCGCCTTCTACATGTTTGAAAGAAATATTGGTAACATGTGGCAGCTTATGTTCTTTATCGCCGTTCAGGTAAGATTCTTCAATCTGCAACAATGCATTTTGTAATTTATCTCTCAACTTACTGATTCTTTCAGCATCGGCTTCCATTTCGTTCATACATAATTCACAGGCTTTACCAAAACCTACAATACCGGGCACATTCAATGTACCGCTTCTCATACCTCTTTCATGTCCGCCACCGTCAATCTGTGCCGTAACTTTTACTCTTGGATTTTTACGTCTTACATACAATGCTCCTACTCCTTTCGGGCCGTACATTTTATGGGCTGTAAAAGCCATCAGGTCGATACCATCTTTGTTTACATCCACCGGAATTTTTCCAATGGCCTGTGTTGCGTCGCTGAAAACAAGGATACCATGCTTTTTGGCTATGGCACTGATTTCTTTCATCGGCATAATAGTACCAATTTCATTATTGGCATACATAATGGCAATCAGGATGGTGGTAGGTTTAATCGCTGCTTCGAGTTCCTGCAGGTCTATCAACCCATTATTTTTCACTTTCAGATAAGTAACTTCTCCGCCTTCTTTTTCAATATGCTTGCATGTATCCAACACCGCTTTGTGTTCTATATTGCAGGTAATGATATGATTTCCTTTACTGGCATACATTTCGAAAACGCCTTTCAGGGCCAGGTTGTCGGCTTCGGTAGCACCGGAAGTAAATATGATTTCTTTGGCACTGGCACCTACTAATTTGGCTACTTGCTCACGGGCATCATCTACAGCGCCTTCTGCCTGCCAGCCAAAAGGATGGTTGCGGCTGGCTGCATTGCCATAAGTATTGGTAAAATAGGGCAACATCGCTTCCACAACTCTTGGGTCGCAAGGTGTTGTGGCATTATGGTCTAAATAAATCGGGAAATTCAACATAATTTTTTATTTGTTCATCAACTTGTTAAGTTAAGCAAAATTAAACTAAAAGGTTCTAAATGAAAGGGGTAATTTCGAATTATTGGCCGATTTTACCGAAATCGCAAGTCATAAAATTTAAGAAAAATACATGAGAAAAATAGAACATATCGGTATTGCCGTAAAAAAACTATCAATGGCCGTTCCTGTGTATGAGAAATTGCTCAATACGAAATGCTATAAAACAGAAACCGTAGAATCGGAGTATGTAAAAACGGCTTTTTTCCGGGTGGCTGACAGTAAAATTGAATTATTGGAAAGTACAACACCGGATGGCGTCATTGCTCGTTTTATCGAAAAAAAAGGAGAAGGGCTTCACCACCTTGCTTTTGCGGTAGAAGATATTGATGCTGAAATGAAACGATTGGAAAAAGAAGGGTTTGTATTGCTCAACAAAGAACCCAAAGAAGGTGCCGATAATAAACTCGTTTGTTTTTTGCATCCCAAAAATACAACCGGTGTATTGATTGAATTATGTATGGAAAAGAAATAAAGACCTTTCGGAATAAAGGTCTTTATTAAATTATATTTAGAATTTATTTTTTTACAACATTACTTTGCCTGCTTTTTTAAATCCTTTACCATCAGAAATGGCAACAATATAGATACCATTCATATTGGAATTTACATTTATAATCTGCTGACCTACCGGATTTGAAATTGTAGTATTGTACACTACTTGGCCGGATAATGAAACCAGTCTGATAGAAACATTCCCTTCAACTTTTGAAGTAAAATGAAGGAATATATGATGATTGCTTCTTGAGGAAATTTTGATTTGTGGGTCTGAACTATTTTCTGAACCCAATTTGGCAGTACGGATTTCGGTCATAATAAAGCGGCCATCAATATCAACTTGTTTTACTCTATAATAAACCACCGGAACAAAAACGCCATAATCTGTGAATGAATATTTTCTTAATTCAGATGAATTACCTGCTGCATCCATGGTTCCTATTGTTTTCCAATCAATTCCATTGTCGCTACGCTGTATTTCAAAATAGGCACTGTTTGATTCTGATGCTGTATTCCATTGTATTAAAACATCTTTATGTTGAACAGCAATGGTAAAACCTGCAAAATGAACAGGTAATGGATTATAATTGGCAGGTTTAAAACCATTGGGTGCTTCTCCGGTAGTCATATCTGCAAGCAATGGACCTACTAAAGTCCCTTGTGAGCCTTTGTATTTAATTTTATTACCCAATTTTATTTTATCTCTATTTTTTTGCCCGGTAATAGAAGCGCCATAATAAATCAATATGCTGCTGTTTTCATCAACTTTTAATTTTCCATCGTCAAACTTCAGCTCTCCTCCAATCTTTAAATAAATAGTTGCATGCGACAAATTAATGTTCTCATCGATTTCAATTTTAAAACCAATTGGAATCACAACGGTATCACCATCCTGTGGTGTTCTATCTAAATCCCAGGTGTGATCATGATCCCATTTGTCGCTTTTTACAGCAGTAATAATCGGGTTGGCAGAGGCAATTTTTACTAGAAAGATAATAGCCAGAAAGGCGTAAAATTTTTTCATGAATACGAATTGTTTTTTATTAGGGTTTGAATTTTTATCTTTCTTTCGAAAGACGTTGCAAAAATACCACGTAGTTTGTGCAGATGCAAGCTTATTAGGTTTTAATTTTTACTTTTTTAAAATTTAAGAATTCAAAAAGCTTTACTAAGTTGATACTTAATCGCTTATCCCTATCGTATTTATACGATAGTAAAATTCCTATTTATATCTTGTAGTTAAAAATTGCCAATAAAAAGAGTAGAATTACAAGGATTTTGGCCATCTTTTGCCAACACATTTTTCAATGTCTATAGGAAAAATTCTATCTCATTTCACTTTTTACGAATGAAATAAAAAAGCAATAATGGACTTATTCAACCGTCCTTATGATTGATACAATGAAAAATCAATCACCTTTTTTGCATGAAAATCGAACCAGATTTTATTAAGTAATCACTGTAAACAAGCTGGCCCGATAATTAAATCCTGCATAAATCAATTTACGAATACCTATTGCTACTTAAAATATTTAAAACTAGTTTTTTAATCTATGTTTTTAATTCTATCCTGCATGGTATTGTGCTTAAGTTTCATATTATTTTTCCTGGCAAACTCCCGCTGTGCCGATTGAAATTTACGGTCAAATCCGGCTTCTTCTTTTGTAATTGTTTTCACAAGGCTATCGAGGCGTTCTTGCTTGCGTTCCAGGGTGTCTCTTCGAATTTGAATCAAATCACGGTAATAAGTATCCAATGCTTTTTTATAAAAACTAAAAGTATTGATAGCAGCATCCCGAAATGAAGAATCTTTTTTAAAAGGAGGCATCCCTTTTATTTCTGTTACCATCATAGCAGCATCATCTACATATCCATCCAATAACTTTTCGGCACCATCCAGGTCATTTCTGGAGGTTTTGGCAAAATGCATAATTTTTTTCAACAAATCAGTTTGCCTGTTAATGATATAATCATTGTACTGAACCGGCGTTTTATAACTTACACCGTTAGGCCCTTTATATGAACTTTTGCAAGCAGCCAGTAATACAATTGCGAATGCGATAAGAGTGAATTTTTTCATAATGATTTTTTTATGGTTTTGGTTAATTAATTTTTCAAAAATCTTCAGCTACAGAATCAGCATTGACGATACCGAGTTTTTCCACCGCCAATTGTGCGGCAATTTGGGAAGCGTCTTTCTTATTGAATGCTTTTCCCTGTGTTACTTTTTTCCCATCTACTACGGCTGCAACTGTAAAAAGCCGACGCCCGTTTTCCAATCTTTCACTGAGGGTTTCAAATTCTAAAACTTTTCCGTTTTTATTGGCCCAGCCATAGAGTTTGTTCTTATGATTGATTTCCAAAGATTCCAAATCTTCCATAAACATGTGCGGCAAAATGATACAATCCAACACCCATTTCGATGTTTTCTTATATCCCCGATCCAGGTAAATGGCACCCACCAAAGCTTCCAGTGTATTGCCAAAAATCTGGCTCACTTTTAAGGCACTATCTGTTTTATTGTATTGCGTAATTTTTTTCAATCCCATGCGAACGGCAATTTCATTGAGTTGTTGCCGATTCACCATTTTACTTCGCATTTCCGTCAGAAAACCTTCTTCTTTATACGGATACCTTTTAAATAAATAATCGGCGACCAATGCACTTAACACTGCATCGCCAAGATATTCTAAACGTTCATTATTTTCATCGGCATTTTCGCGGACGGAACGATGTGTCAATGCCGTTTGGTACAATGACATATTGGAAGGTTTGAAACCCAAAATATTTTTTAATTCTTTTTTGAAAGAAACCCTGGGTTTGCCGGAAATTAAATGTTGAAAATCCACAGTTGTTAAGCTACGAATAAAGTCTGATTCGCAAAAAAAGATTCTGAAAAAAAATAAATTGTGCGGGGTAAAATATGCATGTTTTCGATGCGATTATTTGTCATTGTATTCTTTTACAATCACACAGGCATTGTGGCCACCAAATCCAAAAGTATTGCTCAGGGCTGCTTTTACCGGCCGCTCTTCAGCTTTATTAAATGTAAATTTCAACTTTGGATCCAATTCAGGGTCATCGGTAAAATGATTGATTGTGGGTGGTACGATATTATGCATAACGGCCTGAATACTGGCAATGGCTTCTATTACACCGGCAGCGCCGAGGCAATGGCCGGTCATTGATTTTGTAGCACTGATATTTAAATGATATGCATGTTCACCAAAGACGGCAGATATGGCTTTGACTTCGGCACCATCGCCAATGGGTGTGGAAGTTCCGTGGGTGTTGATGTAATCAATTTCTTCCGGTTGCATACCGGCATCATCTAAGGCGGCCAACATGACATTGCGGGCACCTAAACCTTCGGGATGTGGCGCTGTAATATGATGTGCATCGGCGGTGGCACCACAACCGCCCACTTCGCAATAAATTTTGGCACCACGGGCTTTGGCATGTTCCAATTCTTCCAAAATCAAAATTCCGGAAGCTTCACCCATCACAAATCCATCCCGGTCTTTATCGTAAGGCCGGCTGGCTGTTTTGGGGTCATCATTTCTTTCGCTCATGGCTTTCATCGCATTGAATCCGCCTACACCGGCTTCGCTGATGACGGCTTCACTTCCACCGGTAACAATGATATCGGCTTTGCCCAGTCGAATTAAATTGAATGCATCCATGATGGCATTGGTACTACTGGCACAAGCACTGACAACGGCAAAATTGGGGCCACGTAAATTATGCCGCATACTGATTTGTCCGGCAGCAATGTCCAATATCATTTTAGGAATGAAAAAAGGATTGAACCGAGGTGTACCATCGCCCCTGGCAAAATCGGTGACTTCATGCTGAAAAGTAATCAGTCCACCTATGCCGCTGGCAAAAACAACACCCACCCTGTCGGGATTAAAATGCTCCTGTTGCAATCCGGCATCGGCCATCGCCTGGTCGCTGACGACGAGTGCCAGTTGCGAAAAGCGGTCGATTTTACGGGCTTCTTTTCTATCGAGAAAATCAGTGGGATTAAACCCTTTTATTTCGCAGGCAAATTTCGTTCGGAATTTGGAGGCATCGAATAAGGTAATCATATCGGCTCCTGATACACCATTGATTAATCCATTCCAATATTCCTGAACAGTATTGCCCAGCGGTGTGATAGCACCCATTCCTGTTACGACGACTCTTTTTAATTCCATATTGTTAAGATATAGTATTTCTGCAAAATACTGACTTCTTTATAAAAAGGGAAAGGTGTAAGTAAAATACCGCCTTCGCTGTTTTCTTACAGGTCGAAGGCGGCATAAGCTTTTATCCTGCAACAGCAGGAAATATCCAATTATTTGGCATGCTCTTCCAGATAAGAAATAGCCTGACCTACGGATGTAATGGTCTCTGCCTGCTCATCAGGAATAGAAATATTAAATTCCTTTTCGAATTCCATAATTAATTCTACCGTATCCAAAGAATCGGCGCCAAGGTCGTTTGTGAAAGATGCTTCATTGGTGACTTCATTTTCGTCAACGCCTAATTTGTCAACGATAATTTTTTTTACTCTTGATGCAATGTCTGACATGTTCTTAAAGTTTTGTTTATTGGTTGCAAAAATATACTTTTTGAAGTAAGTAATCATCGGAAAAATGATTTTTTCCAATTTTCTCCCAAATACCTGAGTATTAATCACTAAGAACTTAATTTTGACAAACGAACCGGCCTAAAAATTGCTTTCATTCCGTTGGCAGTATTGTAAGTTCTTTGTATTTTGA
This sequence comes from Chitinophagaceae bacterium, assembly GCA_020437365.1. GTDB lineage: Bacteria > Bacteroidota > Bacteroidia > Chitinophagales > Chitinophagaceae > JJ008. Next base: position 18,109 of record JAGQWM010000039.1, read on the forward strand.
ACCGCAGGCGATTCAATTTTTGGTTATGGCATTGAAAATTATTGATCATGGAAGTCCCGAATATTGGCAGATGGTAAAGCTGCGCAATGATATTTTGCGTAAGCCACTGGGACTCAATTTTACAGAGCAGGAATTGGCCAATGAAAAAAACAATATTCTCATTTGTGCTTTTGAAGATGATGATTTATTAGGCTGTTGTATGTTGGTACAGGAACAATCTGATACTGTCAAACTCCGACAAATGGCCGTTATTAATAACCTACAGGGAAAAGGAATTGGCCGGGCCTTAATGAACTTTGCCGAAAACTTGTCGAGAGACCAGGGTTATAAAACCATCATTATGCATGCCCGCAAAAATGTAGTCGGCTTTTATGAAAAAATGGGTTACGAAGTTGCCAGCGAAGAGTTTTCAGAAATAACCATTCCACATTATGTGATGGTGAAAAAATTATAACCACTATCCTTTTTTTACATTCGATTTTATCAATCCCCGCAAATCAAATACTTCTTCATGGTCTTTACAACCACTTTTGGGTACCAGGAGAAAAGACCTCGTATCAAAATAAAGATGAAAGAAATGCGGACTTTCCAAGTAGCTTTTCAATGCCGACCAAGGCCAAGATTTTGCCCCTTTTTCATGTTCCAGGCTGAAACCTTCTTCGGTAAATGTCATACTAAAGCGATGTTTAAATGTAATGGCTCGCCGGTACACCATATACGGTAGAAAAAACCAAAAACTCAACATCAGTAACATCCATACAAATGAGCCTGCCAGAAAAGCTAACGGTTGAATTTTTTTTAAAAAAAATAAAGTGAACGTAGCAATGGCAAAAATATTGACTACAATAACCATAATCCTTATTTCAGGACGACTGATAAAATGATACCGCAATGCTTGTATGACTTTCTTTTTTTCGTAACCAAAATGAATGGTCATAGTATTTGTTTTAATTTTTTTATTGGCACACATTAATATAGAATTACAAACTCTATCGCTAATCCATTTGTTTGATGCTGCAAATATGATTCATTAAAGTATTGATTACAAACTTTCTAAACGAAGATTACCTGTCTGAAGAATTTTATTTTCTTATTTTTTGCCTTTTCCTATTAAAAAAACATACTTTCACTTTCCGTTCCAAAAGAAATCTCTTTTAATTCTCCCTTTTTTATTCATTTTAAAAAATTAACCAAATGAAAAAATTATTCATCCTGGTGACAGGCCTGTTATTGTTTGCATGTAATAGCAAAGATAAAACCAATGACAAAACAATGTTTAGCGATCTTGTCAATGACAATTTGAAGGGAGACATTACCTCCATAGAAGAAACGCCCTATCAAGTAGATAGCTCCGGTGCCATAGGTGCTATGGATTCTTGCTGTATTGATATTACAGATTACGACGAAAACGGGAATGTGATAAAAAATACCATAAAAGGCAGCGATGGCACAGTAAAAACTGAAGTTTCCATCACCAGGTATGATAATGGTGAATTCAAATCTTCTAGTACCATGAAGGACGGCAAACAAGAAAGCAAATTGGAAACCATACAAGACGAAAACGGTAAATATTCCGGTGGCACGGAATACGATTCTGCCGGCAATATGAGCCATTATTATACAGATCTAACACAAAATGATGTGGGTGAAATTCTTTCCGGCAAAAGATGGAAAAAAGACAGCACTTTGGATGGCCAGTTTTCAAGTACTTATAATAAACACCAGCGTTTAACAAGCAGTTTTACCGACAGCTCCGGCAAAGTAGTGAATACTTCGAACAACACTTACAATGATAAAGGCGAATTATCTGAACAAACCATGACCACTATCGGCAAAAATGATTCTACAACAACCAAAGTCACTAAATACAGATACGATGCACACGACGATAATGGCAATTGGACACAAAGAACCGAAATGGATGAAAACGGAAAGCCGACAAAAATTGTAAAAAGAACTTATACCTATAAAAAAAGTGAAGAAGATAAAAAGGAATAAAATTATTTCCAGTCAGACATTCTAAGAATGTCGCTACAGAAAGTATATTCATGGTGGTCGTTCGAACTAACGATCACCATTCTTTTTTTACAAAAATCCTGAATCAGTTGATGATATAAATCGACGCCTTCGGTATCAAAATTTGTACATGGTTCATCCAGCAACACTACTTTGGTGTCAGAAAAAATAGCTTGTGCCAGTTTTACCCTTTGTTTCATACCGGAAGAAAAATAACGGATTTGTTTATGAGTTGCTTTTTCTAATCCCAGCAACGCAATGATTTTTTCAGCATCTACCGTTGGTAAAAAAGGAGAAAATTTTTGGTGAAACAGTAAGAATTCCTGTAAGGTCATTTCTTCAATCAATTCGAGGTAAGGTGCACAAATAGAAATTGCCTTGTACACCGTTTCAGCAGGACATTGTTTCCCATCGATTGTATAATTTATTTTGCCTTCATTGGCATACATGGAACCATTGATGACTTGCAGCAAAGTACTTTTTCCAGAACCGTTGGCGCCGGTTATGGCATAGGTTTTTCCTGCATCAAATTGATAATTGAAATGGCGAAAAATCCATTCTCTGTTATATCTTTTACCCGCATCAGATAGGGAGATCGTCATCGTTATTCCCTTTGACAAATCGTTTGATAATACCCCGGCCGCTATTGCGGATGAAAGTTACAATTTCGTCTCTTTCGTCAGTAGCCGGCATTTCTTCTTCTATATATTCGACCGCCTGGCTGGTATTCAAACCTTTGTTGTAAAGTATTCTGTAAATATCTAAAATCTGGTTAATTCTTTCTACACTAAATCCACGGCGTTTGAGCCCGATAGAATTGACACCGGCATACGTCAATGGATTTCTACCGGCTTTGATATAAGGTGGTACATCTTTGCCAACTAATGAACCGCCGCTGACAAATGAATGTTGTCCTATTTTGACAAACTGGTGAACGGCACACATTCCACCAATGATGGCCCATTCGCCAATCACTGCATGGCCGGCCACTTGTGTATTATTACTGGTGATACAGTTATCGCCAACAATACAATCATGCGCAAAATGACAATAAGCCATAATGAGGCAGTTTTGCCCGATGACGGTTTTTTCACGGTCTTTTGTGCCACGGTTGATGGTAACAAATTCACGAATCGTAGTGCCATCGCCAATAAATACGTTGGAATATTCACCCTGGAATTTTATATCCTGCGGAATGGCTGAAATGACGGCACCGGGAAATATTTTACAGTTTTTCCCAATCCTTGCGCCTTCCATTATGGTGACATTGGAACCAATCCATGTGCCATCGCCAATTTCCACATCCTGGTGAATGACCGAAAAAGGGTCAATTTTTACATTGGTAGCCAACTTGGCATTAGGATGAATATAAGTATGGGGATGAATCATGCAGTAAATTAAAAATGCTCAGGGCTACTCACCTGCGTATCGGGCAAAGTTAGCAGATACCATGAAAAACAGAAGTTTTTTTGAGCATATATTGTTAAAACTAAGCCAGTGATTTATAAATTCAACGTTGCACCATCAAAATTCTAAAAAATACTGTAAATTTGCGTAGCAGATGAATCAACCTCAAGATATATTAGCCATTGCTTACAAACAGCACCTGATGCAAGACCAAATGGTATTGTTGCAGGAAAGAGTACAGGAAATTCCAGGCTCGGTGCAATATACCATCCATCGGTACAATCGAAATCCACAATGGAATGTAGATGATACCGGTATGTTAATTTATCATTATGAGAAAAAAGCCGATAAAAATAATTACCTCGAATTAAGATTTTGTGTCAGCGGCAATGTGTATTGCCGTAAAAAAGAAACTGAATGTGATTTATGCCAATATGGTGCATCGAAAACCTGCGTGGAAAGAGTAGATAGTGTGGATGTTGTTAGTTTCAAATATTCGCCCAAGCATCTGAGCCAGTTTATCAAACCCAGAAAAGGAGATTCAGTACTTACAGATGAACTTTTGAGTTTTACGCATAAAACATCTTTCACCCGCATTTTACCTCTTTGTGGCAAAACAAGAATGGTATTGGAAGGTGTGTTAAACCATACTTACACCGATACTTTGGAAAATATATACATCAATGCGCAAACGCAAATGTTATTATTGTACAGCCTTGATTGTATGATTGGTGAAAAAGAAATAGATGTTGTCAATTGTAAATTCCTGGCCAATGAGTTGGACCGTGAAAAAATTGTAAAAGCCCGGGAAATTTTAATTCAACATATCGGCGAACCTATTACTATTAAAGAACTGAGCCGCAAAGTAGCCATCAACGAATGTTACCTGAAAAAAGGGTTTAAAGAATTATTTGGCACTACAGTATTCGATTTTTACCAAAGTCAAAGAATGGAACACGCCAAATATTTATTATACGAAAAAGGATTGAGTGTAACAGAAGTTTCCCTGATGCTTGGCTATTCTTCCATTTCACATTTCTCTACTGCTTTTAAAAAGCACACCGGTTTAAAACCTTGTGATTTATTGCTCCGCAATTAAAATGATCGTTTCACTCCCGGGTCGGTGATGATAATATAATCACCAAGGTTTTTAAATTTTTCCCAATCAGGATTATCAAAAGATGCATCGCTGAAGCAACTGATGTTTTTGACTTTCAATTTTGCATCTCTTATTAAGAGCTGCGCAATGGTGCCCAATTTTTCATCGAGATGAAACTTGCCTGCCATGTGAAATATTTTCTTGCGTTTATTTTTCTTCCAATATTTATAAATACTGTAGCTCATACCTGCATCCCACAAACACTGGCTGTAATAAATTTTCGGATTATTGGTACCCGGGCTGCCACCTTGCATAAAGCCTTGAAATTTTTCGTAGTACTTGCCGGCCAAAGTATCATAAGGTAAAGGTGGCAAGAATTTTTTAGACGCTTTCGGCAAAGCCTGCAATGCTTCCATGCCTTTACTGCTCACCATACTTACATACCTTCTGGGTGTATTGGCGGCTATTACGGGAATATGATTTGTTTTGGAAAATTCAATCAGTGGTTTATAATCTTTATAATTGCTCCACACTCTTGCCGCTTTTTGAAATCGAAAATCACTGATGAAACCTTCCAGATATTCATCGAGTGGCAATTGACAATCGGTTTCAAACATCTCCATACTCAATGCCAGTTGCCCGGCATAGTGCCGCTCCAATTCCTGCAAAATTTTCAATTCCAATGTATGGCCAATACTATCATCATGTTCTTCTCCAAAAAATAAAACATTGACGTCTTTACAATCCGCCACTATTTTTTCAACTGTTGTGACTTGTTGCGTAGCGGTATTATAAATTTTGTACGATGTGTTAGTTGGTTGAGCAGCTATCGATACGGCCATCGCCATACTCAGCGAAAGAAAGAATGCTTTCATCAAAAATTAATTTAGCCTCTTGAAATAAATTTTATAAAAAAGGAAATGTAATTATGACTTGCTTCGATAATTTAAAATATCTCGGTCGAATAAATACAAGCCACTTTTATCATCGCCTATCAATTCCAATTTATCATTCAACGTCCTGGCTACACTTTCTTCTTCCATTTGTTCATTCACATACCACTGCAAAAAATTATGTGTGGCATAATCTTTTTCGCTCAATGATAAACTGACAAGGCTATTGATACTGCTACTGACTTTTAATTCATGTTTGAGAAACTGGTCAAACATATTTTTCACCGTTTTAAAATTTTTCATCGGTTTGGGCAAAGCTGGAATATCGGCTTTTCCGCCTCTTTCATTGATAAATTGTACCAATTTCAACATGTGTCCTCTTTCTTCATCAGATTGCTGATAAAAAAACTTTGTAATTCCTTCCAAACCGGGTTGTACATCGGCCCAAACAGCCATGGCGAGATAGGCTTGTGAAGATTCTGCTTCCATCAACACCTGGTCGTTCAGCGCCTTTTGCATTTTTTTATTAATCATCTTTTTATGTTTTCATTGAAGGTACAAAATCGTAGTATTTTGTTCAACTGATAGCATTTATTTTTGTGCTAAATTTTTACAATGGATGCAGCCATATTTAATGCATTTGTTCGGCAACGCCGTTCTACTTTTCCCGATCAGTTGGCCGCCGGCGAACAGGTTGATGACCAAATAATCCGAGAAATATTGACCAATGCCACTCATGCGCCTAATCACGGCAAAGAAGAA
>JAGQWM010000003.1:0-49038 GCA_020437365.1 Chitinophagaceae bacterium
TATATCATCTTATTCTTTTTGTGCCTCGTGCTGGCATTTTTTATATACCTGCGAAGGTCGCAGCGGGTGATGGATAATGAAGTGACTTATAGGAGAGTGGATAAGAAACCTTACGGAATGTTTGTTGCTTTTCAGGGGTTAAAAAATTTGTATCCGAACAGCTCGGTTACGACTACTCATCAGGAGCCCGGTTATTGGGATTCCTTATCTGAGTATGAAGATGGGCAGGCATTGGTTATTGTTGCCGATAATTTTTCGGCTACGAATACTGAATTAAAAAAGTTGATGGATTTTGTAAAAGAAGGTAATGATTTGTTTATTGCTGCAAGGATGATTTCGCCTGCAGCGCAAAAATATTTTGACTGTAAAATTATTACTGGTAATTTTTTTAATTTCCCTATCAACAAAGGATTGTATGATAGTTTGCAACTGACGTTGGAACAACCGCCATTTGCCGCTCCGATAGAATATATTTATCCCGGCAGAGGCGTACATTCCTATTTTGCTGACTACAATGCACCCAAAACAGAAGTGCTGGGTTTAGATGCGAAGAAACGGCCTTATTTTATTCGCCTGCAAGCGGGAAGAGGAAATATTTTTATTCATGTGGCGCCCATTGCATTGAGCAATTATTTTCTATTACACAAAAACAATTACCATTATTTTGAAAAAGTTTTTTCGATGCTCAATCCCGATGTGAAAAGAATTGTTTGGGATGAATATTATTTATTAAAAAAGGAGAAGGAAGGCAGGGCCAAAAGTAAATCAGGCTGGTGGTCGGTGCTGATGCAATATAAAGCCATGAAAGCCGCTTTGCTGACAGCCATTTTTGCTTTATTAGCGTATGTGCTTTCAGAGATGCGCCGCAAACAGCGAATCATTCCGGTGGTAAAAAAGCCAAAGAATGAATCGCTTGATTTTGTCAAAACCATTGGCCGTTTGTATTACGATAAAAGTGACCATTTGAATCTTTGTAAAAAAATGTCAGCTTTTTTTCTGGAGCATGTCAGAAACCGTTATAAATTACAAACGAATCAGTTGAACCAGGAATTTATACAAGACCTTCATCAAAAAACAAAGATTAGTGAAGAAGACATTGGGCAAATTGTTACATTTATTCAAAAGATAGAAACAAGTCAATCAGTTTCGGCGCAGGATGTCATTCAATTTCACCAACAACTCGAATCATTTTATAAAAAAGGATAAATTATGGACGATAATGTATTTCAATCAAGAACCGACCTTACATCTTTGCGTGAAGCAGTTCAAGCTATCAACAATGAAGTAAAAAAAATCATTGTGGGCCAGGAAGAAATGGTTCGCTTAATTATTACGGCCTTGCTGACGGATGGGCATGTTTTATTGGAAGGTGTGCCCGGTGTAGCCAAAACATTAACTGCAAAACTGGTTGCCAAATCTGTGGCAGTTGATTTTTCAAGAGTGCAGTTCACTCCCGACTTGATGCCCTCCGACGTGTTGGGAACGCCGGTATTCAATCCCAAAGAGGCCCGGTTCGATTTTAAAAAAGGGCCTGTCTTTAGTAATATTGTTTTAGTGGATGAAATCAACAGGGCACCGGCCAAAACTCAATCTGCCTTATTGGAAATAATGGAAGAAAGACAAGCCACTGTCGATGGAAAAACGTATCCCATGGCTCAACCTTTTATGGTGTTGGCCACACAAAACCCGGTGGAACAGGAAGGTACATACCGCTTACCGGAAGCTCAATTGGATCGTTTTTTATTTAAAATCGTTGTGCCTTATCCTGATGAGACAGAAGAAGTAGCATTGCTTACAAAGTTTCATCAAATGGAGAATACAGCGGCCATGGAATTGATACAACCGGTTTTGCAAGGTGATACTATCGTAGCATTGCGGGCACAAATAAAAAAACAGGTTATAGAAGAAAGACTGTTGCAGTTTATTGCGAAACTGGTTCATCAAACACGGCATCACAAATCAATTTACCTCGGTGCTTCGCCTAGGGCTTCATTGGCCATTATGAATGCATCAAAAGCTGCAGCTGCTATGCAGGGACGAGATTTTGTAACGCCGGAAGATATTTTAATGATTGCACCGGCCGTATTGCGGCATCGAATAATCCTTTCGCCCGATAAAGAAATGGAAGGCATAACTGAAGATGATGTCATTCAACAAATCATTCAATCAATGGATGTACCACGATAATGAATGAAGTGAAAAGTTTGAAAATGAAATGAAACCGCTCGGCAAAACTGAAACAAAAATTTTTTAAACCCGGGATCTAAAATTTGATTGCTGATTTTATTATACTATGCTACAATCGTTTTTTTTAAATAAAATTGCTTACTACGTTGCCGCCTTGGCAGCTGTCATTTTTGTGATAAGTTATTTTTTCCCGTCTTTTTTTGAAGCCACTGTATTGATATTAGTAATGTTGGCCATGGCTATTTTGGTAGATACAATTTTGTTATATACCAATAAAAATGGAATCCGGGCAGAAAGAAGATTGCCGGATAGATTTAGTATTGGTGATGAAGGGATTGTTTCCATTGTCCTGAAAAACCGATACGGATTTCAAGTACAAATTGTAGTTATAGATGAATTGCCTGAGCAATTTCAAGCCAGGAATTGGAAGCGGAATTTGCTGCTGCTCCGACACAAAACATTTACCTTAACCTATGCAGTGCAGCCCATGACCCGCGGCGAATATGTATTTTACAATACAAATATTTTGGTGCAAGGCCCTTTGCAATTGGTCAAACGGCGATTTGTTTTTGAAAACAAACAAGTGGTAAAAGTTTATCCGTCTTATTTAAAAATGCGGCGCTATCGGTTATTGGCAATCAGTAATAGATTGCAAACTGCCGGTATAAAAAAAATAAGGAAACTGGGTCATAGCATGGAATTCGAACAAATAAAAGAATATGTTCGGGGCGATGATTACCGCACAATCAATTGGAAAGCCACAGCCCGAAAAGATGCGTTGATGGTCAATAATTATACGGATGAAAAAAGCCAGCAGATTTATTGCCTGATCAATAAAGGAAGAGTGATGAAAATGCCTTTTGAAGGAATGAGTTTGTTGGATTATGCTATCAATGCCTCATTGGTATTGAGTAATGTAGCACTCATTCGACAAGACAAAGCCGGCATTATCAGCTTTGAAAAAAACCTCGATACTTTTTTACCGGCCGATAAAAAGCCTGTACAGATGAATTTAATCCTCGAAAGTTTGTATCGTCAACAAACCGACTTCCTGGAAGCAGATTTTGAAAAATTATTTTCTGTAATCCGCCATAAAGTCACCAATCGAAGTTTGTTGGTGTTGTTTACCAATTTTGAATCCTTGGAAAGCCTGAACAGGGAAATGAATACTTTGAAGAAAATGGCTAAATATCATTTGTTGCTGGTGGTGTTTTTTGAAAATACAGAATTGAAAGCATTGACAGACTCTTCAGCCACTTCATTGGAAGATATTTATATCAAAACCATTGCTGAAAAATTTTCTTTTGAAAAAAGACAGATGGTAAAAGAATTGCATAAAAATGGGATTCAATCTATTTTAACTACGCCTGCAGATCTGAATGTAAATACCATCAATAAATACCTCGAATTGAAAACCAGGATGTCAATCTGAAATAGCATTCCTTATTTTTGCGGTATGCATAAATCTGAATTTGAAGCAGGTAAGATGTTGTTGATTGATAAACCACTTGGTTGGACTTCATTCGATGTTATTCGGAAACTGCGCCATATCATTAAAATAAAAAAAATTGGACATGCAGGAACCCTCGACCCATTGGCCACCGGGTTGCTCTTTGTCTGTACCGGAAAATTTACAAAGCGAATCAATGAGTTCATGGCAAAAGAAAAAGAATACACCGGTAGCTTTACGCTAGGTGCTACAACGCCTACGTATGATTTAGAATCGGAACCGGAAAATTTTAAATCCGTTGACAACATTTCAGAAGAAGAAATTTATGCCACTGCGAAAAAATTCAATGGTGATATTTTGCAAATACCTCCTGCACATTCAGCTATTAAAAAAGATGGTAAACGATTGTATGCATTAGCCCGGAAAGGACAAACAGTAGTACCCGAACCAAGGCCGGTAACAATTCATTCATTTGACATCACTACAATTGAATTGCCGCAGATATTTTTTCGTGTCGTTTGTGCAACAGGCACCTATATACGAAGTTTAGCATTCGATTTTGGAGAATCACTTACCTGTGGCGCATATCTTAGCAAACTTTGCAGGACTAAAATTGGCGAATTCGATGTAAAGGATGCCTGGCAAATAGATGATTTTGAAAAAGCATTTACAAAAGCCAATGCTACAAACCAAAAGGATAATTGATGCCAATTTGTAATTGTCCGTTGGTGAGTTGCCAGTTATGAAACCATTTATTCTGGTCGGCCAGCACAGCCGGTGAAGGGTCTTTAACTTTGTAAGCATAATCTACCCGAATCAGGAAAAAACCGAAATCAAAACGAAGGCCAGTACCGGCGCCGATAGCAATATCTTTTCCCAAACGGCTGAAATTAAAAACTTCTTCAGGTTGCCCTGCATTTTTTTTCAAGAGCCATACGTTGCCAATATCTGTATATAATGCACTTTCAATTACAGTGCCGGCTATTTTGGCAATTTTGAAACGAAATTCTGTATTGAATTCTAATTGTACATCTCCGAATCGATCGGGAAAGTCGTCGAAACTTTTTACAACTGAACCCGGGCCAAGCCGTCGTAATTGCCAGGCTCGCATACTGCTGGGGCCACCGGCGAAATATTGCCTGAAGAATGGAAGCGTAAGCCTTTTATTCGGGTTTACCGTACTATTTAAGGCATACCCGATGCCACCAAATAAACGAAATACTAGTGAAGATTTGTTGAATTTAAAAGCCTGTGAAAATTCTGTATTGACTTTAATAAAACGATATAATTGCGAGTCGAGGAATTTACTTTTAAATACGCCGGCAATAAAAGGAATTTCTACATTGAAGGAAAACAGGTTGGGTCTTTTTTCAGCGTTGTTCTTAATCGTTATGCCGGCTTGGGTGGATGAAATAAATCCATCAGTAAAAATGTTTTTCAATACCGGGTTATTGGCAATCAATTTTAAGAGGCTGTCTCTTGGTTTTAAAAGCGAATATTCAATATTGGGAATTTTCCAGAATAACCGCAGTTGCTTGTTGTTCTTTGTAATATTACCTTGGTATTCATAACCCCAGGAACCATTCACCGACGTCAGATTGTACAGTTTGTTTCTTTCTGTATTGGCCGCATTAAAAGAAAAAACTGTTCGAATATTATTCTGGTGTTTACGGGATAAACTTTTTATCAGTGGAATAACTTTTGGGAAATAAATAGTATGGCTGAAACTGGTTTGCTTGGTTTGTACAAAATCGGAACCTAATTCTACACCATAACGCAGGCTGGTATTCGTTTGAATTGCTGATTTTGCAAAATTCTTATTGTGTAAATTGACATTGAAACCCAACCCAACCAGGTTTCCGGACACGGCGCTGATATTTTGATCGGCTTCTAAGTTGGCAGTGAAAGAATATTTTTGGGCAGGTGTCAGCCGGATATTCATATCGGCCGTATCGGTACCGCTTCTGGCCAATTGATCGATATTGACCAATCGCCAGGCTCCAAGCGAATTGAACCGGTTGATGGTTTCATAATATTTTTGTTGATTGTATAATTCGCCTTTTTTAAATGAAATATTTTGCGGAAATAATTTTGGTTTGAATAAACGATGATAGTAAACAACTTTTACACCATCCACTATTTCTTCTTTTCTTTTCAAGGAAGTACTGTCATACGTTACATCAGGAAAAACCGTGATATTGCCGATAAAATATTTTTTTAACTTACTACTGTCAACACCATCATGAAGCCTGATTTCGAGGTCGGCTGTAGGGTGCTCTCTGCGTTCCTTTAATTTTTGCAAAATTGCTAATTGCTCTAATGGATCCAATGTGGGTCGCAATAAGGAAATATCGAGTGTGTCCCAAATGCCTACTAATTCTTCGCGGCCAAAACGCATAAATCCATTGTCACGATACAGATTCACCAGGCGGTCCAGCTCCTGCGATATAGCCGATTTTGAAAATGGATCTCCTTTTTTTACATAACTGTTTTTTTGATGATCCAACGCAATTTTTTGCAATTCCGGTTGTTTGAAATTGTAGGCAAAGGAGTCGATCCGAACTAATTTTCCGGGCTTAACAATAAAATTTACCGTAGTCCTGTATTCATCAGACTTGACCGTGTCGATTTGTGTATTATAGGTAATACTGTCTTTAAAATACCCGATAGAAATCAATAAAGCCCGCATATATTGAATGGACCGTTCTACATTGGCAACTTTATATTCGGGCGGATTGACAAGTACCGGCGCATTGATTCTTCCTTTATAGAATAGTTTATATGAAGTCCTGACCCGGATACTATCATCTAATTGGTGTGATAGCCTGTTGGAAAGGTCATTTTTTTCAGCCTGCGTGTAATTTCCTTCTACGGTCACTGTATATTTGAAGACAAAAGGTTTGTTGGGTGGATAATCTTTGGGAATAACACCGCAGGAACTCAGCCATATCACCAAAGTCAACATTGCGGCGGCTACTAAAAAACGACTTTTCAATAATAAGGTGATAGACATAAAATAAAATGAAAATATGCTTGTTAAATCGAAGGTCAAATATATTCAAAGTTTAGGCCAGAAAAAATTCAGAGACCGGGAAAAAAGATTCATTGCCGAAGGGCCAAAGTTAGTGTATGATTTATTGCTCGAGAAAAAGACGTCTGTGAGTGAAGTCTTTGCTTTGCCGGAATGGATGGAAGCAAACCAGATGGCATTTGCAGATGTGGACTTGCATGAAATTTCTGCTATAGATTTAGAAAAAATTTCACAATTAAAAACACCCAACCAGGTTTTAGCGGTCGTCAACCAGTTTGAAAATTCAGAAAATATTTCAGCAAGGAATAAAATTACACTGGTATTGGACAATCTTCGTGATCCGGGAAATCTGGGAACAATTATCAGAATTGCTGATTGGTTTGGCGTGTCGCAAATAATTTGCAGCCACAACACGACCGAACTGTATAATCCGAAAGTTGTACAAGCAACGATGGGCAGTATTGCGAGGGTCGAAGTACATTATCTGGACATTGAAAAATGGTTAGCGAAACAAAAAGACGTACCGCAATTTGCCGCCATGCTCGAAGGCGATGATGTTTCCCAAATGAAGAAATTAAAAGAGGGAATTATTATTATCGGCAATGAAGCGAATGGCGTAGATACATCAAATTTGCCTGCGGCCATAAAAAAAATTACCATTCCTCAATATGGCAAAGCTGAATCATTGAATGCGGCTGTAGCTACCGGTATTATACTTTCACATTTGGTATAATTTACCGAAACTGAATAGCCGTTACGGGTTTTATTTTCCTTACAAGCAAGGTGGGAATCATTAATACCAAAAGACAGATGAAGAAAGTTCCGGCACAGATGAACCCAACCTGCCACCAAACAATTTTTACAGCAGCGGTACTCATATAATATGCTTCGGCTTTCAGCCGGATAAACCCGGTGGCTTCCTGCAACCATAAAAATCCCAATCCAAAACATACTCCGAAAAATATACCTGTAACCGTAATGAATAAGGCATGTCGAAGAAAAATTTCCTGCACCGTTCTGTCGCGGGCACCAATGGCTTTCAAAACACCAATCATTCTGACTCTTTCTAAAAGTAAAACAATGAGGCAGGTAATTAAATTAATTAATGCAACAATAATCATAAAGCCAATCAACACATTGCGGGTAATATCCTGCATACCCAGCCAATCAAATATATTCGGTGAAATTTGTTTGACGCTGACAGTATTCCAGGTTATGGGAAATGAATTTAACTCATAAATATCGTTGGCTACATCATCTATTTTATGATAATCTTTTAAAAAGATTTCGTAACCGCCAATTTCATCAGCATTCCAACCATTCAATTGTTGTATCAATTTTAAATCGCCAATGGCAAAAGTTTTATCGTAATCTTCAATATCTGTTTTGAAAATACCTGTTATCGTTAGTTTGTCCGGTCGAATATTGGGCATGCCGGTTGCAGCATTATTATGCCCCGGCCGAATAAAATAAATTAATACCCTGTCATTTACGTGTAAATCTAACTGCCGGGCTGTGTAATCCGAAATCATAATTTGCCGACTATAGGTACTATCATTGAATATAATAGGCCCGCCGGCAATAATAAATTGCCGGATATGGTTGAAATCATAGGTCTTGTCAAATCCTTTGACCAACACACCTTCCAGGTCTTCTTTTGTTTTTAAAATGGCATATTTTGTGGCAAAAGGATGGATACTGTTGACTTCCGGATTTTCTTGAATGGCCGCCACCAATGAATCGTTTTTAAGAATAGGTGTTTCTTCCGAAATGATAGCCTTATCGGGTTGTTTTTCATTGATGCGAATATGTCCCAGGAAACTGAATACTTTCTGACTGACGGTTTGCTGAAAACCATTGGCCAGCGAAATAGTAATAATCATCACGGCTACGCTGATGGCGGTGGCTACCGTCGCCAGGCGAATGATAAAACGGGAAAAAGATTTCTGTCCTCCTGCATTTCCCGCCGACCGGTTAAATGCTACCCGGTTTGCTATAAAACCTGCAACCTTCAAATTAAATTGTTTGTCTTTTCCAAAAATAAGGAGCTTCTGAATATTTCTCTTTCATTTTTCGTATTTTAAGCAATATTTGAAAGATAATTCCAATTACATTTTATGAAAATAGTTTTGAGTATTATGGCGATTTTGGGCTTGCAATCTTTGTCTGCACAAATACCCGATCATATTTATCAAGAAAATATCCGCACAGTACAATTGTACAAATCCGGTGATATTTACAGTTATCCTGTATTGACATTAAATTCAGATGTTCAATTGGCTTTGCATTTTGATGACATGGATGCTGATGTAAAAAATTATTATTATGCTTTCCAGTTGTGCAATGCAGATTGGACACCGGCCAATGTACAAATCTATGATTACATACGAGGGTTTACGAGTAACCGAATTTCCAATTACCGAAATTCTTCGATTGTCGATACACGTTATACGCATTACCAGGCCATGTTGCCGGAAAGAAATGCCGGGCCTACCAAAGCCGGTAATTATCTTTTAAAAGTTTTTTTGAATGACGATACATCGCAATTGGCATTTACAAAAAGAATGTTAGTAGTGAGTAATAAAGCAAATATTACCGGGAAAATTTCACAACCATTCGACAATCGTTTATTCAGAACACACCAAAGAGTACAAGTAAATGTAAGTACGGCAGGAAGCCAGTTGAATGCATTTTCGCCGCAAGATTTGAAAGTAGTCATTGTACAAAACAGGGTTTGGCAAACGGCTTCTTTATTGGATAGGCCTACTATTTTCAGAGGCAATTATTATGAATACAGCGATGACAATAAAACGACTTTTCCGGCCGGGAAAGAATGGCGTTGGATTGATTTGCGCAGCTTGCGACTGATGAGTGAAAGAATGGAAGACATCCATTATAATGAAGCAGATCATATAACGGATGTATATGTAAAACCGGATGTAGAGCGAAAACAGCAGTTGTATATTTATTATCGTGACCTGAACGGAATTTATACAATTGAAAACCGCGACAATCCTAATCCTCTTTGGCAAAGCGATTATGCCCGTGTGCATTTCACTTTTATACCGCCGGGAAATCGTCCCTACATTGGCCGGTCGGTTTATGTATTTGGAGAGTTGACGAATTATACACAGGATGATAATGCAAAGATGGCTTTCAATGAAGAACAAGGCGTGTATGAAAAAACCTTGTATCTGAAACAAGGATATTACAATTATTCCTACGTTACTTTATCGGATAAAATGCAACAAGGAGAAGCTGCCGATATAGAAAATACGGAAGGCAATTATTGGGGTACAGAAAACGAATACATGGTGCTTGTATATTTCCGTCAGTTTGGTGCCCGTGCCGATGAATTAATTGGCTATGCTCAATTCAATTCTAATTTCCAGCGGTAAAAAGTTTATTGTGTTTTTTTGGCGTCCTCTAAAAATTTGGCAAGGCCAATATCCGTCAGTGGATGATTCAACAAACCAAGTATGGATGGTAATGGACAAGTACACACATCGGCGCCGGCTTCGGCACATTTTACAATATGTATGGAACTCCTGATAGAGGCAGCCAGGATTTCTGTTTTAAATCCTTGTACAGAATAAATATGTGCAACCTGGGCAATGAGGTCAATACCATCCCAATTACTATCATCAATTCTACCAATGAAAGGAGATAGATAAGTGGCTCCGGCTTTAGCAGCCAAAATGGCCTGACCTGCAGAAAAAACCAAGGTGCAATTGGTTCTGATACCATTATCTTTAAACCATTTGATAGCTTTCACACCGTCTTTTATCATCGGAACTTTTACAACAATATTCGGATGAATGGCCGCCAGTTTTTTACCTTCTTCCACAATCCCCTTGAAATCTGTACTGATTACTTCGGCACTGATATCGCCATCCACCATTTCGCAAATGGTTTTATAATGATTCATAACAGCTGCTTCGCCTTTCACACCTTCTTTGGCCATCAATGATGGGTTGGTGGTTACGCCATCAAGAATGCCGAGTTCATTGGCTTCTTTTATCTGGTCAAGATTGGCAGTATCAATAAAAAATTTCATACGAATTGATATTTAAGATTGCTAAAATCTTCAATCTAAAAAAATAAATAAAAATGGCAGGCTAATTACATCGCACCGCTCAACCACCTACTCTTGCTGCCTTCCGGCCCTGGGAGGTTTCAGCAGGAGCTGGTCGTGTAAGACCTGCCGCCGCAAAGATAGGGGGATTGTCGTATTTTTTAAAAGAGAGAAGGAGTAAAAACGAACTTAACCGGATGTTTAATAAAGTTGCCGTTTGTATTTTTTCAGGATTTCTTCCTTAGTCGGTAAATCACCATCAGGGATGGTTTTTATCCAGATTGTTTTTTCAATTGATTTCGTAGTATCTGCTTTTAAAACGGCTTTGACTGTTACTTTCGGCAATGAAAAATCAGGTGGAATAATTAATTCATTGCCGGAAAATTTTGCCTCCGGGCAGGTAAATGTCAACTCTTTATCTGTCAGTGGCATCCATTTCTTATTGGAAAGCAGGGCATCCACATTGATGTAATTGTGTTGGCCTTTTTTTAAACTGTCTGTATATAAATGGAAATAAATATTTTCAACGCTTTGAGCCGACAAAGAATTGGCAGCCATGAGGATTACAATAAAAAGTAAAGTTTTTTTCATACCTGTATAAAGGTCGCAAATTCGTGCCAAATAGTTGTGCGGCTGTATTCTTTAATACTTTTTAACGTTTTTCTTCCCGTAAACGAAGGAGCAAGGTCTTTTCTTTTGATTTTCTGTTGCAATGAGCTTTGCCGGATGTATTATCACTGACGACATAAATATTTCCTTCATCATCCATCGTTAAACCTTCCATATTTACACTAAAACCATCATCGCCAAATTGTTTTTGCAGCGATGAAAAGGGTGAAGAAGATATTTGATGAAGACTGCCTTTTATTAAAGAACCTTCGCTATCCAGATCGAATGCTTCTATAAAATGTCTTCTTGTTTTTTTTCCTGAAAAGGATTTTAAACAAAGCAGGCGATTGTTGATTTGATCAAAACAAATATCGGAATATCGCCAATCGTTGCTTTCTAAAGGAATGTCGATTTTAGATAGAAAGTCTAAATAGGTAGTCCCGTTTTTTTTAGTTACGTTGAAGGTGTAAATCTCTGCATTTGTCCTTTCATTATTTCTTTCCCGCAATAAATACATTTTGTGTTGTTTTTCATTGCCGGCAATGCCTTCCATGCCATCGCCGTGTTTTGATTTGGGAGGCAATGGAATAGATGTTTGAATCTCTCTTAATGCGGCGGTTGTGGGGTTGGCTTCATAAACAGCCACATCAGATTCTGAAACGATATATAAATGATTCCCATAAGAAGTGATGGCTTCATTTTCAAATCTATGCGGCATGCTGAGCTGTAATTTTACTTTTACTTTTCCGTCGGCAGGGTTTACAACAAAAATTTCGGGGCAACGCTCAGATGCCAGGTATAAGTTTCCATTAAAATATTTCATACCGGAAATGCTGACTTCATTATTCAATTCACTCGGTAAAGTAATGGATGAAATTTCATAAGATGTCAATCTTATTTCCTGCAATTGGGCATGAGCAATAGAAATACTAAATAAACTAAATAGTAAAAAATTAATTTTTTTCATCATTACAATAACTTGATTTTATAGATTGCGAAACTAACAGAATACGTTCTTTTTTCCAATTGTAAGGAAGGAAATTGACAGCGAAAGGCTGCATTATTGCAAAGCTTTTATCAGTTGGTGCTCATAAGCATATTTTACTAAACCAATGACTGAGCTAGTATTTGTTTTCCTGAAAATATTTTTACGATGGGTTTCTACTGTTCTCTCCGAAATAAATAAAGTTTCGGCTATTTGTTTATTATTCAATTCCTTTTCGATAAGCTGTACGATTTGAATTTCACGGTTTGTAAGATGTGTTTCTTGGTTTTGTTTTTTTCGCTGTGCAGCACGTTGCATTTCATCCAGCACTTCTTTGCTGAAATAAATTCCTCCGGAAGCAATTTTTCCCAATGCTTCAATCAATTCTTTCTGGCCAATATTTTTTAATACATAGCCGGCTATATCTGCATCGTTTATCATTTCATTGACCAAATCTCCCTGGCCACTCATAGACAAAGCAAGGATTTTTATTTTTGGAAATTGTTCTCTCACTTTCCTGGCCAATTGATTGCCCGGCATTTGTGGCATCATAATGTCTGTCAACAAGATATCGACCGGTGTGCTTTTCAGTTTATCAAGAACTTCATTTGAGTTTGTTGTTGCAAAAACAAATTCAAAATTTTCATGCCCTTTCAATAAAGCAGTGATGCCATCAATGACTATTTGATGATCATCTACTAAGGCCAGTTTTATTTTATCTTTTTTCATGTTACAGTTGGTAGGAAAATTACAAAGATTTTTATTCATTTTGTATGCGATACATTTCCTGACCAACAGGATGCAGGCCAATCCCTTGTTTTTGTTGTTAAAATGTTAAAAGAAACGGAGCCGGGATCGTTTTAAGCATGAAGCGGAACGTGTAAGGCTATCAAAGTGCCTTTGCCGGGTTTGGAATCAAAATCGACACTGCCGTTCAAAAATTTGATGCGGGTGGTAATATTTTTCAGGCCAATACCTTCAATTTTATTTTTGTGAGCCATATCAAAACCTTTCCCGTTATCTTCTATGGTTCCGCTGATGCCGTCTTTGTCGCGGATGAGAGAAATGTCGAGCCGGGTAGCGCCGGAGTGTTTGATGGCATTTTGTACCGATTCCTGCACCACACGATACAGCACAGTTTCTACATTGGAATCCAGCCTTTCATCTAATCCTTCCGTGTAAACGGCCACTTGCAAAATTTTTGTATTCAGTTTATTGACAAATGCCCGGATAGCTGTATCCAAATTATTTTTCAATAAGGCATTGGGCATCATAATATGCGATACGGTTCTCACTTCCCGACAACTTTCATCAACGAGGTGAATGATTTTTTCAAAGTTTTCTTTTTCTTCTTCGTTGGAAAAATTGGCTGCCGATTCATAAGCAGAAAGGTTCATTTTGGCGGCACTCATCATTTGGCCTACACCATCATGCAGTTCTTTGGCAATTCTTTCTCTTTCGTTTTCTTCCGCTTTCAAGACGGCTTTTACAGCGAGTTGTTGTTGTTTCATAACGGCTGCTTGTAGCTGACTTTCTTTTTTCAATTTCAATCTTTTGTATTGCGAATGGATGAGCAAGCCCGAAAACAAGATTAAGCCGGCAATACCGATAAATAAAAAATTTTGTAAACGAATTTTATTTTGTTGTTCGCGGATTTGTTGTTCTTTTTTTGCTGATTGATATTGTGAGTTTAGTTTTTCAATCTGTTTTGTTTTTTCAATGCTGAATAAACTGTCACGCAAAACGGACCGCTTTGTAAAAAATTCATACGCTTTTTGGTAATCACCTTGTTTTTGTGCTACGGTTGATAATTCATTATAATTATTGGATTGCAATTCAGGATATTTAATTCTTTCCGCCATTTTATTGCTTTGCACCAAATAGTCAATGGCTTTTTTGTAATCCCCTTTGCCACTATATGCTGCACCGAGATCGGAATAGGTCAGGGCTATGGCAAAACTATCTTTTAATGCCTGCCGTATGGCCAGTGCTCTTTGCAGGTTTTGAATAGCAGGAATATAGTTTTTCAGAATAACATAAACGCCGGCAATATTGCTCAGCGAGTAAGAAACACTCAGTGAATCGCCGGTTTTTTCAGCCAGTTTCATCGAATGAGTGTAGCGGTTTATTGCTTCAGTATAATCATTTTTATATTCGAAGACCACTCCCGATTCATTTAAAATCATGGCAATGCCGGCCGTGTCTTTCAGGTTGTCGTAAATACTTTCTGCTTTATCATAATTGCTCAAGGCTTTATCTAAATCTTTTGTTTTGCGGTATAATTTTCCTAATTCATTATACACCGGAGCCAGTTTTTTAGGCTTGTTGGCTTTTTCAAGAATGGCAATTGATTCCTGGAAATTTTGTGCTGCCAAGTCATATTTTCCACTGAAATAATTAGCGACACCAATTTCTCTTTTTAAATCGGCTACCGCAATGGAATCGGTGTGTTTGCGAGCCAGTTTTAAAGCTTTTTCACCCGTCAGGATGGCCGAATCAAAATCCTTGAACTGGTAGCTTTCCACCAGTTTGATGGAAGCGTCAATTTGTTGTTCATACGGCTTTTTTAACGCAATAATTTTTTTCAAACTATCCGTTTTCGACTGTGCAAAACATATCGGAGCCGACAAAACGATAAACAAAAAAACGACAATTCTTTTCATTATATCAGTTAAAGATGCAAAACGTCTTTCATGGTAAAACATCCTTTTTTATTTTGCAAAAAAGATGCAGCCAATACAGCACCCAGTGCAAAACCATTGCGATTATGTGCTGTGTGTATTATTTCAATATCATCAATGACGGAAGAATATTTTACGTGATGAGTGCCCGGTGTCGGGTCTATTCGTTGACTGATAATTTCTAAATCGGCCGGGTCGTCGCTAAAAGTATTCACCCATTTTGTTTTTCTTTTTACCGATTCCAGAATTTGATTGGCCAGTGTAATGGCCGTGCCACTCGGCGCATCTTTTTTTTCCGTATGATGAGTTTCTTCTAAAATCACTTCATACAATTCCTGTGTTGACATGAATTGCGCCAGGCGTTTATTGATTTCAAAAAAAATATTGACTCCTACACTGAAATTGCTGGCATAAATAAAAGCTCCGTTTTTGGCTGTGCAATAATTTTTTATTTCGTCCATCTTATCGGTCCATCCGGTAGAGCCACAAACTACAGGCAAGCCGGAATCCATACATATTTTAATATTTTCGAAAGCGGCAGCCGGCCCGGAAAATTCGATAGCAACATCTGCCTTTTGTAAATTTTCGGATGTCATTTCTCCCACATTTTTACCGGTGATTTTCAGCACAATGGTATGTCCTTTTTGAAGGGCCATTTTTTCAATGGCTTTTCCCATTTTTCCGTAACCGATGATGGCAATTTTCATTGTATTGATTGAAAGTTCAGTACAAATGTAACTATTAAAGAAAAGGAAGATACCCGTGCCAGTACGGATTATTTACCAATATGTAAAATGACACTCAAACCACTGGTTTGCGCCATTTGACTGTAGCCGGGTTTAAATTCCAGGCTGAGGTCAGGACTTACATCGAAAGTTTGTAAATGTGCATCTACCGTGGCATCCACTACATTCAATCCCCAGAGTAAAATGAACACCAACGCAGAATAATCGATATCTCTTCGAAATTGATTGCGATAAAATTTTAGTGACTCTTCACTCAGTGGTACCAGCTCCGGTTTTATTTGTGAATACAATGAAGAATCGGTATGATTCACTCGCATATTATATTTCACCCGGTACGCAAATTTTGTGCTTTTGTATTGCCCAAGGTTATAAAAAAAAACGCCGGCGCTGATACCTAAAGCGCCATAGACAATGGGAAGTTTCCAATATTTTTTATTGTAAATCTGTCCCAGCCCGGGCAGTATAGCTGAACGAATAGCGGCAGTTTTCGGACTATGAGCTTTGGTAGCCGAATCGTATCTATTGAAAGTTTTTGTTTTGATTTCTTTTTTTGTGGTATCGGCTTTTGTAGGAATACTTTTTATTTCTTCCTGCGAAAAAGATAAAAATCCTGCCAGGAGAAAAAGAATAAGGAAACAGGTTTTTCTTTTATGGTTAAAAAGTAAATGCATGATTTTTTGCTGCCGAAATATTAGTATTAATCGAGTGGTGCATTCATCAATCGAAGGATTTTATTCAATTCTTCCTGCGAATAATAATCCAGAATAATCTGGCCGCTGCCTTTATGGCTTTGTTTAAGTTTTACCCTGGTACTGAAATGCGAAGCTAATTTATCTTCTATTCTTTGAAATGAAGGCGGCAATTTAGTTTTTGAAGTTTTTTTAACACCACTGTTTTCTTTGTATAAATTTCTTACCAATGTTTCAGTTTGCCTTACGGAAAGGCCTTTGTCTTTGACGGTTTTAAAAATGTACAATTGTTGGTCAATGGTATCTACATTGATTAATGCCCTGGCGTGTCCCATGCTGATTTCGCCATTCCTGACAGCCAATTGAATATTGGGAGGTAGTTTAAGCAATCGAACAAAATTGGCTACAGTACTCCGGTCTTTGCCCATTCTTTCAGCTACTTTTTCCTGGGTGAAATCCAGTTCTTCCATCATCCTTTTGAAACTAAGAGCAATTTCCATGGCGTTCAAATCTTCCCGCTGCATGTTTTCTAATAAGGCTAACTCCAGCAGTTGGGTGTCATTGGCATGGCGAATAAAAGCCGGAATATCTTTGGTATTGGCCAGCTTGGAAGCCCGCCATCTTCTTTCGCCGGAAATAATGATGTATTTCCCTTGCTTGGTTTGCATGACAGTAATTGGCTGAATGATGTCATGCATTTTGATAGAATTGGCTAGTTCCTGCAATGCTTTTTCATCAAAATCTCTTCGTGGTTGTTTGGGATTAGCTTGTATGTCGGCGATGGGAATACGGGTAATGCCGGTAACTGATTCTACAGCAGTAGATTTCAAGGCACCGGAAGTGGTTTTCAGATCTGCATCAATATTTTGCAGTAAGGAACGGATTCCTTTCCCTAATAATTCTTTTTTTTGTTTCGGTGAACTCATGATTTTTAAAAGGCTACAATATTAATGGAAACTTTGCATTCAGCTGTATCAATTTACGGATTAAATTTTTAAGAAGCAGGATTTTTTCGGTAAGTCTATGTTAAGCATTTTACCTGGCAAATGGGAATGGGAAGCGTAAAGTACGGCATTATAATTCAAGAATTCTTTCTTCGTTTTTAATCTTCGTCAGGTCGTTTTTTTGTAAAATCTCTTTGGCAAGATTCAGGTAATTCATTGAGCCTTTGCTATTAGCATCATATAAAATGACGGGTTTGCCGGAACTGGGAGCTTCAGACAATTTTGAATTGCGATGAATGATAGTACGGAATACCAAATCATCGAAATGATGCCTGACCTCACTCACCACCTGGTTGGAAAGGCGCAAACGGCCGTCGTACATTGTCATAAGAATACCTTCAATGACTAAGGCAGTATTCAGCCGGTTTTGAACGATTTTAATGGTATTTAATAATTTGCCCAATCCTTCCAACGCAAAAAATTCACACTGTACCGGTACTACCACTGCATCGGAAGCAGTTAATGCATTAACGGTAATTAAGCCCAAAGAAGGAGAGCAGTCTATAATGATAAAATCGTAATCTTTCCGAATGGGTTCGAGCAGGTTTTTCAATACCAATTCCCTGTTGGGATGATTAATCATTTCAATTTCGGCACCTACGAGGTCAATATGCGATGGAATTAAATCAAGATTGGGAATTTCGGTTTTCAGTACTACGTCTTTGGCATTGGCCTGGTTAATCATACAATCGTAGAGGCTTTGCGTAACATTGTGCAAATCAAAGCCCACGCCGGTAGTGCTATTGGCCTGCGGGTCGCCATCTACAAGCAGTGTTTTGTATTCCAAAACCGCCAGGCTCGCAGCCAGGTTAATAGCCGTTGTTGTTTTTCCTACGCCACCTTTTTGGTTGGCTACGCCGATGATTCTTGCCATTTGCCGAATTCTTCTTTTTAATTATCAATTGAAGTGGTAAAATTGCCCCTTGCTACCAAGATAACAAAATTAAGTTTTGCCCATAATACAACAATATTTGTCAACAAGAAAGCTTTCCAATAACATTTGACACTGCTAATTTTGAAATTATTCTATGCGTAATACTCCTTTTTGGTGGATATTGATCGGCTTTATCGTGCTGCTCGATATATATTTTTTCCAGGTATTGAAATTTCTGACATCGGCTTCTTCTGGAAGAATCCGGGTAATAATTTTTTCTTGTTACTGGGTAGTTGCAGTTGCCGCCATTTTGCTACTGGTTTTTTTGCCTTATATACATTTTGAAAAGCAGGCACGCCTTACGAGGTCCACTATTTTTGCAATTATAATCGGCTTATTTCTCGCTAAATTACTTGCTTCGGTTTTCTTCCTCATTGATGATATTAGAAGAGGAGTACAATGGCTGGTAGAAAAAATATTTGTATCAAAAAAAGAGCAAGGTTTATCCGCAACGGGCAATACCATTTCCCGCTCCGTATTTTTAAGTTGGGCAGGAATGTTTGTGGGTGGAAGCCTGTTAGGGTCGCTCATTTATGGTTTTGGCAATAAATATAAATACCGGCTGAAAAAAATGCAGTTGCGTTTTGCGCATTTACCTTCAGCATTTTCGGGCATAAAAATCGTCCATATTTCAGATATTCATTCCGGCAGTTTTACCAATAAAAAAGCCGTGCAGAAAGGAGTGGATATGATTTTGCAGGAAAAAGCCGACCTGGTATTATTTACCGGCGATTTGGTCAATAATACAAGCGATGAAATGAAGGATTACATGGATGTATTTGCAAAAATAAATGCACCGATGGGAGTGTACTCCACTTTAGGCAATCATGATTATGGCGATTATGTGCATTGGCCTTCGGCGGAAGCAAAAAGACAAAATCTTGAAAATTTGAAATTAGTACATGAAGCTTTGGGTTGGCGATTGCTGATGAATGAACATGTGGCATTGGAAAAAGAGGGTGAAAAAATAGCTTTGCTCGGCATCGAAAACTGGAGTGCCAAAGCCCGGTTTCCTAAATATGGTAAAATGGAAAATGCGCATGCCGGAACAGCAAAATATCCTTTTAAAATATTGATGAGTCACGACCCATCGCACTGGCGGGCAGAAGTATTGCCCCAATATCCGGATATAGATTTAACCCTTTCGGGACATACACATGGAATGCAGTTTGGCGTAGAAATTCCCGGGTTGAAATGGAGCCCTGTGCAATATGTGTATAAAGAATGGGCCGGGTTGTACGAAAATGAAGCCAACGAAAATCGGCAAAAATTATATGTCAATCGGGGGTTTGGCTTTCTCGGTTACCCTGGCAGGGTGGGCATTTTACCGGAGATTACCGTAATTGAATTGGTAACATAAAGATTCAATAATTTTTGCATTTATTCGTTATTTTAAGAGGGAAGAATTTAAACTTCCCTTTGTTTTTATTGTCAATTATATACATTGAATGTAAACACAAAACCATTATCAAATTTGATGTCCTGTTCAAGGGCATGCATCTTCCTGTTTATTAGTTTTTTAATAAATACGGCTGCTTTGGCGCAGCATGAAACCAAGGATTCAACTTTAATGGCCAATAAAGAAATGGCCGTCATTGATACTACAATAGATTACGATGCCCTGTTCCGTGATTTTTCAACTTTTTTAGATTCCATTTTATCACCACACAGTTATTTTTTGGCCAACCTTTCAGTAGGAAAAGGCTATTACCAGTTTGAAGAAAAAGATAATGCAAGAATTGTATCATCATCGAAACTGGCTTATATACCGGCGATTGGTTATTTTCATAAATCGGGTTGGGGCATCAATTTATCCGGTGCTATGGTCCATGATGGTGAAATGTTGAATTGGTACCAAACTGCTTTGCGGCCCTCATTTGATTATTTGAAAAATAAATCCCTGGCAACTGGTATTTCACTTACAAGATTTTTTACAAAAGATGATTTACCTTTTTACACTACTCCTTTACAGAATGAAGTAGCGGCTTATTTTATGTATCGAAAATCATGGTTGCGTCCATCGGTAGCCGTTAGTTATGGTTGGGGCAATCGAAGCGATTACAAGAAACGACTCAACCGGATTACGGACCTCAGGCTTCGCCGGCGTGGATATATTTTTATTAATACAGAAGAATCGATTAGCGATTTTTCAATGACAACATCTATCAGCCATAATTTTTATTGGTTGGGCGTATTTTCTTTTAAAGATTATATTCGATTGGCACCACAAATATCTTTTGAGACAGGCACACAAAAATTTGGTTTCAACAGGAGCAAAAGTATTTTTTTGAATGGTGGAGATAATACTACCGTTTTTACAAATCCGGAGAATATTTACCTGGATGAAACAGTGAAGTTTCAACCTTTATCGCTTACCTGCAATCTGCGTGGTGAATATACCATTGGTAAATTTTATATACAGCCACAATTTATTTTGGATTATTATTTTCCGGCGCCAACGGACCGATTCACCACTTATTTTCAACTCAACCTGGGTGCTTTTTTATAAAATGAATTTGTTAACAGATTAACAAATCTTAACAGTTTTTGGGCAATAGAAATCCCGATTTTTTGTTTTGCTATCTGACGGTTATCGTTACAATAAATTTAACAGCAGTAAACGACTCATGGCACTAAACTTGGGATTAAATGCCTGTCATTTAGTTACCCAAAAAAACAATTAATCATTTAAACGAATTCAACATGAAAACAAAATTTCTCTTGCTTTTTACGGCCGTTTTATTATCGCAAACGATGATGGCCCAATTTCACCTTGGCATAAAAGGTGGAGCAAATATTACCAAAGTAGATGGTAAATCTTTTAAAGACCAATTCCGCTACGGCTATCACCTGGGTGGATTTGCAGAAATCAGGATGGGCAATAAATTTGTCCTGGAACCCGAAGTATTGTTCAACCAGTATGCGACCAAATTAGACAGTAATTACAAAGCTGTATTCGATGATGTTTTTGGTGGAAAGAGTAATATAAAACTGAATTACTTATCCATTCCCATTGTGTTGAATTATAAATTGATTGGAAGTTTTCTTTCTTTACAAGCAGGCCCTCAGTTTGGAATTTTGATTGATCAAAGCCGGACGCTATTGCAAAATGGCGGCGATGCATTTAAAAAAGGAGATTTGTCAATGTTGGCAGGCGTTTTATTTAAAATAGGCCCCATGCGCATCAATGGCCGGTATGCGATTGGTTTAAATAATATCAGTGATTTGCCTCACGAAGGTGAGTGGAAAAGCCAGGGCTTCCAGGTATCAGTTGGATTGGCCTTGTAAAATAAAGTAATAATAATTAAAAATAATAGCTCCAAATTTCGGGAGCTATTTTGTTTATAAATCTTACTGACAAGTTCTTTCAATCTTTCTTCAAAAAATATGGTATTCTGTCAGTTTTGCACTGTTGGGCATAAAACTTGGCTATACTAAATTCCCGCTATATTTTTGTCGGCTCACTAATAGACGTGCCAAATTGACTTATGAAGAATAGAAACAAGGATATGAACTTAGAAAAATATTTATTGAAACCGGAAGAAGACCTCGATTTCTTGCCCATTATTCCCCTGAACGAAAACGACCAGGCAGATATAAATAATATTACCGTGCCCGAAGAAATCCCTTTATTGCCCTTGCGCAATACGGTACTCTTTCCCGGTGTTGTATTGCCCATTACAGTTGGCAGAGATAAAAGTATTAATGCGGTGAACGAAGCTTATCATGGTGATAAATTGGTCGGTGTCATAGCCCAAAAAGATAGTGCGGTAGAAGACCCTTCGGTAAAAGACCTTGTCAATATTGGCACCATCGCCAAAATTGTCAAACTAATAAAAATGCCCGACGGAGGCACTACGATTATCATCCAGGGAAAAAGCCGTTTCTCGATTGAATCCATCGCTTCGGAAGACCCATATTTCAAAGCCAAAATAAAAAAACTGGATGAAGAAGATCCACCCAAAGACGAAGACTTTAATGCTTACGTGGCCAATATCAAAGACCTGGCGGCTGATATTGTTCAGTTGTCACCCAATATTCCTGCGGAAGCCTCTATCATATTAAGAAATATAGAAAGCCCGGCATTTTTGATTCATTTCGTTTCGAGCAATTTGAATACAGAAATAAAAGATAAACAAAGACTGCTGGAGCTGAACCAGATTCGGGAAAGAGCCGATTTGTTGATGCAGTTATTGCAAAAAGAATTGCAGTTTGTAGAACTTAAAAATAAAGTAACCTCGAAAACCAGGACCGAACTGGACAAGCAGCAAAGAGATTATTTTTTGCAACAGCAATTAAAAAGCATTAAAGACGAATTGGGCGGCGATTCCAATCTGCAGGAATTAAAAGAAATGCAACATAAAGCCGACAAAAAGAAATGGCCTAAGTCGGCAAAAGAAATGTTTAAAAAAGGGATTGAAAAATTAGAGCGGATGCATCCGAATACGCCTGATTATTCAGTAGTGTATAATCACCTCGATTTTATGCTCGACCTTCCCTGGGAAGAATATTCAGAAGATCATTATGATTTGAAAAAAGCAAAAAAGACCCTCGATACTGACCATTACGGAATGCAAAAAATAAAAGAAAGAATTTTGGAATATATCGCTGTATTAAAATTGAAAGGCGATATGAAAAGCCCGATTCTTTGTTTCATTGGCCCTCCGGGCATTGGAAAAACTTCTCTCGGAAAAAGTATTGCCAATGCCATTGGCAGAAAGTATGTGCGGTTGAGTCTTGGAGGTTTGCATGATGAAAGTGAAATCAGGGGACATCGTAAAACTTATATTGGCGCCATGCCCGGCCGTATTTTACAATCCATCAGAAAAGCAAATACTTCGAATCCGGTTATGATATTAGATGAGATTGATAAAGTGGGAAGCGATTTTCGTGGCGACCCATCTTCGGCTTTGCTTGAGGTATTGGACCCCGAACAGAATCATTCTTTTTATGATAATTATTTGGAATCGGAATATGATTTGAGCAAAGTGCTCTTCATTGCTACGGCCAATAGTTATCAAAAAATTCAACCGGCTTTGCGTGACAGGTTAGAGATTATTGATTTGAATGGATACGCAGTAGAAGAGAAAAAAGAAATTGCCAAACGGCATTTGGTTCCCAAACAAAAGAATTTACATGGGTTAAAAAGTTCTGCTTTTACAATCAGCGATAAAGTTTTGGAATACATCATTGCCAATTATACAAGAGAAAGTGGTGTTCGTGAATTGGACAGGCAGTTAGCTTCCATCATGCGCAACCAGGCAAGGCAAATGGTACAAAACGGAAAAATAAAAGCGACGTTGACGGCTGCGGATGTTACAAGGATTTTGGGCAAACCAAAATTTACCAACGAGCTTTATAAAACAGCCAATATGCCGGGCGTAGCTGTAGGGCTGGCCTGGACCTACGTTGGTGGCGATATTTTATTTATTGAAACAAGTCTGAGTGATGGAAAAGGCGAATTGAAACTGACCGGCAATTTAGGTAATGTGATGAAAGAAAGTGCCAGTACGGCATTGACCTATTTAAAATCGAATGCAAAAACTTTAGGCCTCGACCCCAAAATTTTCGACCAGAAAAACATTCACATTCATGTTCCGGAAGGAGCTGTACCCAAAGATGGCCCAAGTGCCGGCATTACCATGATGTCAGCCATAGCATCGGCATTGACAGGCAAAAGAATCAAATCTTATCTTGCTATGACCGGCGAAATTACATTACGTGGACAGGTGTTGCCGGTGGGTGGTATCAAAGAAAAAGTTTTAGCCGCTAAAAGAGCCGGCCTCAAAGAAGTCATTCTTTGCTGGCAAAATGAAAAAGAAGTACAGGACATTGATCCGAAATTCATTAAAGGCCTGCAGTTTCATTATGTCAAAACAATGAACCAGGTGTTGGATTTGGCACTGGCCAAAAAATAATTAAATCGAAAAATAGTTAATATCCTTTCACGACGTGAAGGGATATTTTTTATTCTCTGATGAAGATGGTCGAATCTTTTAGCATCGGCAATTGTTGATGAAATTGCGTATTCAAAAAATTGCGTAAATGATTGACATTGGATTGTCCTTTATAAAACGCATCATATTTTCCCGAAGGAAGCAGAATGGCGTTCAGATTCATATAAATATAATGCAAAGGAACGGTTTCCCTGAATTCCCGAAAACCGTGATCACCCATAAATAAAATAATTGGTGGCGTAGGCGAAGTAGCCAGGATGTGATTGATGAGTTTTTTAAACTGCTTGTTGGCATATTTCAAATAACTGATTCGGGCATTTTTATCATAATAAAATCCATCGACTAAATATTTCAATGGAATACGATGGCCAATACTGTCATAATAAAATGGATGATGAGGCATCATCAAATGTGTATATACAAATTTTGGTTGTGCAGTTTTTTCAGAGGCAATTTCCTCGGTTAACCGAAATATTTTTTCATTATTACGAAGGTCAACGGTTTTTGTTTTATTAATGAAATAAGATATCTTAAATGTGGTCATTAAATGATAGCCAAGGTCTTTTAAAATCCGCTGCGTAAACATTTGACTGATGATTGGGAGTGTTCTCCTGGGTAAAAAATTAGGATGTGTAAACGAAGGATTTTTTTCAAAATCAAATATTGAATAATTATAAAACCGATATCCTTCTTTTTGTAAAAACCGGGGAAACACACTTTGTTTGATTGTATTGGAGTAAAGCAGAATGTCGTCTTTATTTGAATTGCTACCATTATTTTCTGGTAGATAGTTCAAGCTCAACATCGAAGCCATCGAAAAACCGGTAAAATTATAATTGCTAAAACTACTGTCAATAATATAAAATCCCTTGGAACGTAGGTAATTTTCAAATGGCGTGTTATCGTAATGAAACAAATCTTTTATTTCTTTTTGGCCGGCGTAGGCATCGGCAAGAATGAGGTAAATATCCGGTTTGCTACATGTGTCACATATTTGCAAATTCAAATCTTTGTTGATGGACACTTTATCCGGTGCAGGTTTGAAAGCAAGTTGTATTGAGTCTATAAGAAATAAAACAATCAATAAAGTGTTTATATAAAGAAATAGTTTTTGCAGTGATGCTTTTCTTTTTTTAATTCTGTAAAAAAGGAATACAATCAATAGAATAGAAATTGTAAGAATGAAACTGTACTTTACAATAAAGCTACCGGCGAAATGTTTTTTTAAAACGTCCTGAACACTTCCGAAAAAAAATTGATAAAATAATAAGATAAATGCCCCCAAAAAGGCTTTATTCATTTTTTTGAATATGGGCCAAAGTAGAAAGGCGAGAATGAAGCCAATGCCGAAGTAATACAATATCAAAAGGAAACTATCTTGTAAGGGAATTAGATTATAAAACCTGACATAACCATGCCAAATAAAAAATAAAGGAAGTAGTAAAATACAAAGAAAGGCTTTGCCGAATATGGTGTTCAACTTATTTTTCATTGTTTTTCCATCAGGTATAAAGTACGGCCCGAATTAGCAATTGATTGCTTTTTTACAATCGTGAAGGTAGCTGAAAAAGCATTTTCAAAATTTTCAATTAAATAATCGGGATAAATATCGGGTTTGTTGAGTAGCATTTCCTGCACTTTTGGATCATCCTTCGGCACAAATTCTATCAACAGGTATTTTTTTGACAGTCTTGTAAAAAGAGTAGCCAATTGTATAAATGAAATATTTTTTGTAAAAACGAGGTGATGAATAAAGGCCAATGCCAGTACCAGGTCTGTTTGTACTCGTTGAAACAAAGATTTTCTTTCTGTTAAATTAAAACCGATGGCAGGTGTCGGGTTAGAAAAATCAATTGTCATCGGTTGAATGTTTTTTACTTTCTCCAATTTACAATAATTGTATAAAGCATTCACGCAGGTATGATCGGCATCTGCCGCAATCGTATATATTCCATTCTGTGCCGTCAGTTTTGAAAACAATCCGTCATTGGCACCAACATCCAAGGCAGTTTTAATATCAGCAAAATGATTTATCCATTCCCGAATGATGGATTTTTTTTCCTCGATATATTGATTTCGTTGTGCAGCTTCTTCATAATAATCGCTCCAGACAGTTGTGGTAGTAGGCGATTTTAAATTTTTGATCACTGATTCCAGGCTTGTGAGAATGTTGATCATTTTCTTCTCCGAAAAATTTACAGGTTTGTCTTTTGTATTTGTTTTTCGGCCAGCATATTTTGCTTGCAAATGAATGTGTAAATACAAATGCAAGGATAATTTTGTGCGGCGTGGCAAAAGATTTTTTGTGACCGTCACAGGAATTCCATCCGGATAACTGAGCATTAAATTTTGCAAAGTAATTTTTTTGTAATGCATGATGAGCAAAGGCGATAAAAAACATTCGCAAAATTGGCGGTACGCTATCCAGGGTTTTGAAGCATCATATTTTTCAAATGAAAGCGTATCAATGAAAATAAGTTTTCCCCGGTACCACTGTATGTTGAAAGGTGTAGCATCTTTCAATATCATTTTTGAAGCCATTGCTTCTTTTGTAATGCGGAGAGTTAATAATGCCGCATCTTTGAGCATGTCAAAACTCCATTCATAAGGATAGGTGATAAATGGAACAGGTTCCGGTTGAAGTGTAGTGTAGCAATGGCTATCGCCTGTCAGGTTTTCATTTATGACCTTATGTGGTATCAGTAATCCTTTATCAACCAGTTTTTGGTAGCAACCGCTTTGATTAAAAAAATCAAATTCTTCTTTAAAAATTTGATTGACTTGGCGAAAAAGGCAGCCATCTTTTTCAAAGATATAGCCCGAAGGGTCTCTGAATGAAGAAGGTTCTTTTGTAAAGCTGGGCTGCATTATTGGGGTTTATTTTCTTCTTCCTTTTTTCTTTTCCTGGTAAATAATGAAACAATGTAGTTCCTGAAACTTTTCAAATAAAAAACAATTCCTAATGCGGCCGCAACGATAGCTTGCACTAGGAAACTGCCACTTCCTGGATCTATATATAATAAATGCATCATTTCAGGTAGCTGAGATTTGTTTTCGGTGATAAAGTTAATAATGTTTCATACATTAATTTGATAGTATTATCAATATCATCTTTATGCAGCATCTCTACGGTTGTGTGCATGTATCGAAGTGGAATAGAAATTAATACCGAAGGGCATCCGTCGTTGGAGTAGGCAAATGAATCGGTATCTGTGCCGGTACTTCTGCTCAATGCTCTCCATTGCACTGGAATTTTTTTATCATTGGCTACTTTCTCTACATGCGCCAAAAGTTTATTGTGTACAGCCGGTGCATACGCCAATGAAGGTCCTTTGCCGGTACATACATCGCCTTCAATTTTTTTATTTATCATTGGCGTTGTTGTGTCATGCGTTACATCGGTGATGATGGCAATATTCGGTTTTATTCTTCTCGAAATCATTTCGGCGCCACGTAAACCAATTTCTTCCTGTACGGCATTGACAATGTATAAACCAAAGGGAAGTTTCTTTTTCCTTTCTTTCAATAGCCTGGCTACTTCTGCAATCATGAAGCCGCCCACACGGTTATCAAATGCCCGTCCGATGTAATTGCCATTGGCCAGTTCATCAAAACCATCGGCATAGGTTACGACAGCACCAATATGAATACCGAGGGCTTCAACTTCTTTTTTACTCCTGGCGCCGCAGTCAAGCCATAAAGTTTCGGGCCTCGGGTTTTGATCTTTTTGATCGGGATTACCGATACGAATATGGATAGCAGGCCAGCCAAAAACGGCTTTTACCTTTCCTTTTTTTCCATGTATAAAAACCCTGGAAGCAGGGGCTGTTTGAGAATCCACTCCGCCATTTCTTTTCAAATAAATAAAACCTTCAGGTGTAATATAATTGACAAACCAACTGATTTCATCAGCATGAGCTTCAATGACAATTTTAAATGGATGTTCGGGATTTAGTACACCAACAGCAGTGCCGTATGCGTCCACAAATTGAGTATCTACATAAGGTTTCAGGTATTCAATCCAAAGTTGTTGGCCCCAGGTTTCAAATCCTACCGGTGAAGCATTATTTATATATGATTTAAAAAATTCGAATGAGTTCTTTGTAATCAGTGATTTTTTCTTGCTTGTTGCTTTTGCCATTTTTAAAATTTTGAGTAAAAATAATTAAATGCCCGGGATAAGCATGAGAATCGATGAAAACGCCATCATGCCGTCCAGCACAAAATAATAAAGTAAATCTGTAAAACGAGTTTTATGATGCGTGAAGATAAAACTAACAATGCCCACCGGCAACAGTAGTATAAGAATTTGTAAAATTGTTATGCCATAATAATAAAGTGAAATGCTGGCAACAAAACAAAGTAAAATCATCAAATAAAATACCCGGCTTATATTTTCTTCACTCAGATAACTTATCAAACTTCTGATGCCGGCTACTTTATCATCTTCCCTGTCACGATAATCGAATAAAATACAAATAGCATATATCAGGAAAAAACGATGAGCAATAAAAAAATAATATTCATGCTGCCAAGGCAACTCCGCTATTTCCATGGGAAGTATTGTTGTGACAAACATCCACACCATAGCCAGAAATAAAGTTTTGCCAACGGCAATTTTTCGCAATGACCTGAATAAAGGATGCGGTATTTTGGGCGCTGAATAGAAAAAAGTAATCACTGCAGAAGCAGCCAGCCAATGCCAATAGGGTAAAAGATAATAAGCAAATATCCCCACACCGATAAGGCCTAATAGTAAAAAAGAAAGATGTAAAAATCGATGTTTGACGCCCCAGTCAATACGTGGCGAGTGAATTACGGATTCATTCGTCAGGTACCAATGAAAACTATAACTGGTGATGGTAGCGAAAAAAACAAAGAATAGAAAATTCGGATTGGAAGGTATATGTATAATTAAGGTATCCGTTTGATATACCATCACTACCGAACAACATGCAATAAACAAGTTGCTGTTGATGAAAAATGTAAAAATCTTGTTGGCCACAATGTAAAGGTATTACCTGATGACGATAATCGGCTCAGATTGTATAGTATCGCTGGTATTGCCGGCTTTATCTCTTACTGCAAAACGTAAAATCAGTGTATCATTTTCCTTCATGGGTGGGTTGGAACCCGGAATTGTTGGCGGATTGATGGCAGATAAAATACTTTGATAATCTAAAATGGCTTGAATCTCTGTGGTGCTGTTATTCGGGAAAACCGGAAATTTATATCGCAATGTATCTCGAATGGTGGCGACAGTTCTTATATTTTGCCTGTTCTTTATAATGATTAACGAATCCTGTACGTCGCCTTCCTTGTCGAAGCAATTCAAATTGACAATAAATGCACTGTTGAAGGGCACAATTTTAGAGCTGTATGATTTTATTTCAATCCTGGGTTTGGTCTGAAACTTATCTTTGTTGCAAGCTATGGCAATTAGCAATAAAGAGGAACATATAAATAATAGTCGTCGCATAGAAAGTTTTACGTAAAACAAATTTACGTTTTTTATTAAAACAAAACGAAATGTTGCATCAATGGAATCATAAAATTTTTAACACCTCAAAAGCTGATTTTGAGGCTTTGGCCCTGGAAATTTTCCGTTTTCAGTATGAACATAACCCAGTTTACCAATCTTTTGTGGATTTGGTTCTGCCCCAAATAACAGCGGTCGATTCCTTGACAAAAATTCCATTTCTTCCCATAAGTTTTTTTAAATCTTCCCTGGTACAGACAACATCTTTTACCCCGGAAAAAATATTCGAAAGCAGCGGTACTACAGCAACAGGCAATAGCCGGCATGGGATAAAAGAAATCTCCTTATATGAAGAAAGCTTAATAAAAGGCTTTGAACATTTTTATGGCAATAGCGAAGCATATTGTTTTCTTGGTTTATTACCTTCTTACCTCGAAAGAGATAATTCTTCTTTGGTGTACATGGTGCAAAAACTGACTGAGCAAAGTCAATGTGAGGAAAGAGGATTTTACCTCAATGATTATGATGCATTGGCAGCCACACTTGCATCTGTCGAAAGTAAAAAACAAAAAACCATATTGATTGGTGTTACATTCGCCCTGCTTGATTTTGCAAAACAATGTCCGATGCCATTGCAACATACAACCATCATTGAAACTGGCGGCATGAAAGGAAGAAGAAAAGAATTAATTCGCAAAGAAGTACACGACATTTTGCAAAAGGCTTTCGGCCTTACCGAAATTCATTCGGAATACAGTATGACAGAATTGTTATCCCAGGCGTATTCATTGGAACAAAACATTTTTCAAACACCGCCCTGGATGAAAGTGCTTATCAGGAGTGAAGATGACCCATTTTTTGTAAAGGAGGAAGGGGCAGGTTTATTAAACATTATCGACCTGGCTAATATTTATTCCTGTTCTTTTATTGCCACGGATGATGCGGGAAAAATATATAAAAATAAAAATGATGATGTAAAAGAAGTGTTTGAGGTATTGGGCAGGATGGACGGCAGCGACCTTCGGGGCTGCAGTTTATTGACAATTTAATACGTTGCAGATAGATTTATACAGATTCATTTATCTTTAATCCATTCTTTTTCAAAATTTCAAATAATTTATTATCATGATCAATATTTTTTCTTTTTATCACAAAAAAATAACCCATCAAATAAGTATTTTACTGATGGGTTGTATCGGATTGTTTTTGGTTTCCTGTACAGCCACAAAAACATCGACGATTACGAAAGACGATGGAGTATTGGATTTTACAATTGTGCAAGTGAATGACGTTTATGAAATAGCACCGTTGGATGATGGAAAATGGGGCGGTATGGCAAGAGTTGCCACATTAAAAAAAGAGTATAAAGCCCAAAATCCCAATACGTTTTTAATCATTGCCGGCGATTTTTTAAGCCCTTCTGTATATAATAGTTTGAAATATGAAGGTCAAAGAATTCGGGGTAAGCAAATGGTGGAATCCATGAATGCAGCAGGGATGGATTTTGCCATTTTCGGCAATCATGAGTTTGATATAAAACAGTATGAATTGGAAAGCCGGATAAACGAATCCAATTTTACCTGGATTTCTTCCAATACTTTTCAAAGAGATGGAGATCATTATGTTCCTTTTACCCAAACAAAAGACGGACAAACAGAACCGCTGCCTGAAAATTATATCCTTCATTTAAAAGATAAAGACGGTACCGAAGTGAATGTCGGATTTATAGGCATTACTATTCCATTCAATAAAGCTCCCTATGTTGTTTATACAGATGTTTTTAAAGCCGCCGAAAAAAATTATGCGGCACTGAAAGATAAATGTGATGCTGTCATTGCTATTACCCACCAGGCGATGGAGGATGATATTAAACTGGCAAAATTAATTCCCGGACTAACATGCATAATCGGTGGGCATGAACATGAAAGGCATTTTGCCAAAATCGGCAATGTATATATAACCAAAGCAGATGCCAATGCCAAGTCTGCTTATATCCTCCATTTTGAAATAAATAAAAAAACAAAACAGGTGAAAGTCAAGGACAAAATCATTGACGTAAATGAAACCGTGCCTATTGATTCGGCTACCAATGTTGTAGTGCAGAAATGGACAGATATTGGGAATAAAAATTATGCTTCGCTGGGTTTTGATGCAGCGAAAATTTGTCTTACCAAAGGGGAGCCTTTAGATGGAAGAGAAGCGTATATCAGATCTACACAAACTAATTTTACGAAGTTGATTGTAAAAGCAATTGAAAAAGCATCGCCGGAAGCTGAAGTAGCGATTGTCAATTCAGGTTCTATTCGGGTCGATGATATTTTACACATGCCCGTTACGGAATACGATGTCATCCGTAGTCTTCCGTTTGGTGGTTCTATATTGGAAGTGGAAATGAAAGGTAAATTATTGACAAAAGTGTTGGATATTGGTATTACTAATCGGGGTAGTGGCGGTTTTTTACAATATTCTGAAGCCATGGTAAAAGATAGTACATCACATACCTGGTCTTTAGATGGTGAAGCAATTGATCCGGAAAGAGTGTACCGTGTTGCCATTACCGATTTTCTATTGACCGGTGGCGAATCGAATCTCGGTTTTCTGACCAAAGACAATCCTGATATTGTAAAAGTATTTCCGGAATATACAGATAAAGATGATCCAAGGTCCGATATCAGAAAAGCGATTATTCGCTATATGGAAAGTTTGAATAAATAAAAGGGAAATGGTGCCCGGGACTGGATTCGAACCAGCACATCCTTTCGAACGCTGCCACCTGAAGACAGTGCGTCTACCAATTTCGCCACCCGGGCAATTATATCAATGATTTTAAGAACTCTTTTCCAATTCCGCTTTTTAAATATTTCTCTCTAATTCTAGCTTCAGATCTACTATAATATTCTTCCTTATAAATTAATTCAAAAGGTTTATAAGCCTTTGTTGAGCGGTTCATTCCATTATTATGCTCCTTAATTCTTCTTTCAATATTATTTGACATACCTACATATATGTAGTTTCTTTTTAAACTTCGTATGGCATATACATAAATCATTTTCAATTGTCTACCAATCCTGCCTGCCGGCAGGCAGGTTCGCCACCCGGGCAATGAAGTGGAGGGCAAAATTATCGTTTTGCTCTTAATTGAGAAAACATTTCTGTATAAAAAAAGGTCCGCTTTAGAAAAAGCAGACCGAATCAATGCTTTAGAAATTACGTTAACATGAGAAAAACGTATGTTTCTCCTATAAAATTACAAGTTGTTTTTGCCGTTTCCATATCTCTTTTACTGTACCGTGAATTTTTATTACTGAAAAAATTTTAGTACAATTTATCCATCAATGTTTCCATTTATCCAACTTAAAAATATTTTTATCAAAGCACTTGACATAAAAAAAGCTGCCCTTTCGGGCAGCCTTGATTCGAGACTCTATTACACACCAAATTCTTGTAATTAGTATCCCGGATTTTGAGAGATATTGGGGTTGGCATCTCGTTCCACTTGGGGAATAGGCCATATCCTTTTATCACTCGATACCGACAATGATAAAGGCGTATTGGATGAATAATTATTGTTGAGGTTGGTTCTGATCACAGGTATGTTTAACCGAAGTAAATCATAATAACGGTCGCCTTCAAAAGCCAGCTCTTTTCTTCTTTCATTTAAAATATCGTCTTTCAAGTTATCACCCGAAGAAGAATACCCGCCAAAAGAAGGATCTCTCATTTGTGCCAATTGGTTCAATCGTATTCTTGCATTACCATCGTCATTTGTATTTGCATACGCTTCTGCGAGGATTAAAATAACGTCTGCATAACGGAGAATTTTGAAATTATCTCTTTCATTCGGGTCGCTGACATTTGTATATTTTTTTACAATGTGGATGGGCTGACTGGAACCTGCTCTCAGTCCCGGAACAATCAAACTTTTCCGGACATCAGTATTGCTATATTGATTATACAAATCATCTGTACAAAATGCATCTCCATATCCGGCCTGGTCATAAAAATAAGCCAGGCTGGTATTGCCCAATCCCGCAACGGCGTCAGTAGAAATTTCAAAAATAGTTTCCACTTTTGTATTTACCGGAACCGGATTGTGCCAATAGTTAGCAAAATTGGCAGCCGGAGTCAAAGAGTAACCTCCATTATTCACAACATCCAATGCTGCTGTTTTTGCACCGGCAAAATCACCTTTGGTCAATAATACTTTTGCCAATAAAGCTTTTGCAACATATTTTGAAACATAAGATGAGTTCTTGGTCGTATTGCTCATCATACCGAAAGCGTCATTCAGATCATTGATGATTTGCGCATATACATCGGCGGTACTATTACGTGAAGGTTTCAGGTTCGGGTCATAACTCAATACAATCGGCACGCCTTCACTATTGGGATTAACAGCAATGGGTTTTGCATACAAGCGAATCAGATAGAAATACATCAAGGCCCTTAAGGTCAATGCTTCTCCTTTCATCTGGCTAGCGTTGGCCGTTACCGGAATGTTGGCATTGATGATATTATTCAAACTCAGGATGGCTGCATAAGCATCAGACCAAGTGCTAAGTCCATTACCGAAAGTGTTGGTATAGCTGTAATTCAGCTCGGCCAGGTACCGGTTACTATTCACAACCGCAATCGAAACATTATCGGCCATTAAATCTCCCACGAGAGGAAGCGTTCTTCCTACGAGGTCGGCATCTCTGAAAGATGCATAAGCACCATTCAAAGCGGTCTGCATGTCTGATTCGCTGTTGATGGCCAGGTCCGAAGAAATCTGGTCATACGGCACTTCATCTAAGAAGCTTTTTTTACATGAAGTACAGAGCAAAAACAGGCTGGCCGTACTTATTATGATTGATTTTATTTTCATAACTTAAAATTTTAGTGTTATTAATTAAAGTCCGATTCGTACACCGAAAGCCACATTCTTTTGAATGAGTACTTGCAGATTATTGGTGCCATT
This sequence comes from Chitinophagaceae bacterium, assembly GCA_020437365.1. GTDB lineage: Bacteria > Bacteroidota > Bacteroidia > Chitinophagales > Chitinophagaceae > JJ008. The sequence goes on from JAGQWM010000003.1 coordinate 34,788, forward strand.
GAAACCTTGCTCAGGATCAAAAGTGATATTCTTGTCGAATGCTTTTGTCCAAAGATTTGTACCACGGATATAAAATGACAAGCTGCTAATTTTCGCATGGCTCAGTGCCGATGCCGGCAATTGATAGGATAAAGTCAAATCCCGCAAGCGGATGAAATCTCCTTTATAATACCACCTGGAAGATTCTGCATTTGAATTGTTGTTATTACCAAAAATGTAAATCGGAACATTGGTAATATCACCAGGTTTTTGCCAACGGCTCAATTGTTTTTTAATTTTATTTAAAGTAGGATAAGCTCCATCACTCCAAAGAATAAAACCCCAGTTGTCATACACCATGTGTCCGTATTGGTAATTGAATTGTGCATTCAGGCTCAATCCTTTTACAGAAAGTGTAGTACCAAAACTTCCAAATCCTTTTGGCATAGCTTGACCGATAATATCACGGAATGAAGGAAGGTTGCTTGTTTTTTGTTCTTTACTGGCATCCATATACCAAAGAGGGCTGCCGTCGTCAGGATTTACGCCTGCCCAAAGCCGGGTGTAGAAAGAAGAAACATTTTCCCCAACTCTCCTGATTTGATTGCCACTTCTGATATCATTACCGTCCGGTAAGGAAGTGATTTTGTTTCTGTTCAGTGAAATATTAAAGTTGATATCCCAACTGAAATTCTTTGTTCTTACCGGAACACCTTGCAAGGCAATTTCCCAACCTTTATTGTCCATAGAACCGATATTGTCTTTGGCGGAAGTAAACCCGGTAGTCCTTGACAGCGGCACATCGAACAATAAGTTTTCACTTTTTTTCAGGTACCATTCTATGGTGCCACTTAACCGACTTTTAAATAAACTAAAATCAATGCCGGCATCAAACTGTTTACTCAATTCCCAGGTCAATAAAGGATTGCCTACGGTATTGGGACCGCTGCCGGGCAATTGGTTATAACTGCTACCAAATGTATAAGTGCCTCTCCATTCATAAGGTGAAACACCCCTGTTATCGCCGGACACACCATAGGATGCTCTTAATTTTAAGGCGTCAATGCCTTTTATGTTGCCGAAGAATTTTTCCCTGTCAATATTCCAGGCAGCACCGGTTGACCAGAAATTACCATACCGGTTTTCAGGGCCGAATCTTGATGAACCATCTCTGCGGAAACTACCCGACAATGACAAAGTTTTGTAATTGAATTGCAGGATTGAAAACAAAGCGGTTTGTGCATAATCAGTACGTACACCGGAAGCGGATGTAGGTGTGGAAGGTACGGGCAGACTCAATAAAGTTGTCAACGGTACACCCGAACCTGTAGCATCTACATCTAATTCTTTGGAACGTTGTGCTTCATAACCCACTTTCAGATTCATCACCAGGTTTTTTGATTTCAAAAAATTCTGATTGTATTCTAACATGTTTGTCCAAACCCAATTGGCCAGTCGGGTAGAGAGTAAATTGACATCACCGCCTCTTGTATCCGCATCGCCAAAGAATGGATTTTGATATTCTTCTTCTTCAATGCCGATATAATCAACACCGAATTTGGAAGAAACTTTCAAATTTTTCAAAATGTTATAAGCCGCATTTACAGTTGAAATGGTTTTGATATTATTATAATAACCGTGGTCATATTCTACAATCGCTAAAGGATTATAAGCCTGGTTAAAAACATTTGGATCATAGTTTACTGAACCATCTTCATTGTAAGCATTTTGCGTAGGCAAAAGAAAATAAGCTGCTAAAACAGGATTGCGGAAATAGCCTCCTGCTGTAGGCGAATTTTGCCTGGAATAAGATGCCAGTACATTAAAACCGAAACTAAATTTTTCGGAGGCTTTATGGTTCAAATTAATATTACCGGAATAGCGTTTGAAATCAGAACCAATGACCGGTGCTTCCTGTTGTGTGTAACCCACCGATGCATAAAAATTTGTATTTTGATTGCCACCGGATGCAGAGAAGTTGAGGTTGGTAAATTTCGCTTCTCTTGTTACCAAGTCTAACCAGTCTTCAATATACGGTTTGTTGATACCGATACTATTTAATATACTTTCGGTTTGTGCAGGCGATGCACCTGCATTGATTAAACCTTCTCTTGTCAGGTCATAATATTCATCTCTAGACAATGGTTTTGAAATATTATTTTGATAGGCTACATTACCCACACCTCTTTCAAGATCTACATGAAATTTTGTTTTGCCGGCTTTGCCCTGTTTGGTGGTAATTAATATAACACCTGCTGCAGCCCTCGAACCATAAATGGCAGTGGCGGAAGCGTCTTTCAAAACAGAAATACTTTCAATATCGTTGGGGTTGATACCTGCCAGTGAATTAGTAGTCGATGTATTCCTGGAAAAATCACCGGCATTTACGGGTACACCATCTACCACATACAATGGGCTATTATTCCCCGTTACAGATGCTACACCTCTAATGCGAACCGTTTGTGCTGAACCGGGTTGGCCATTGGCAGAAACAGATTGCAAGCCGGGTACTTTTCCCTGCAGCATTTTGTCAAATGATGTAAATGGTTTGTTTTCCAAATCTTTTGCCGATACTTCAGAAATGGAGCCCGTAAGTTTTCTTTTGACTTGTGTACCATAGGCCACAACTACAACTTCATCAAGTTTTTTATCAACTTGAGAAAGTTTAATGTCAAAAACACGGGTGTTGCCAATCGCCACTTCTTTAGGCGCATGGCCAATGTATGTAATGACCAGGGTTTTGGCGGCGGCACTTGCCTGGAGAGAAAAATGTCCTTTGCCATCGGTGCTGACACCTTCGCCGGTTTCTTTAATTGTTACAGTAGCATCCGCAACTGGATTGCCATTTCGGTCTGTAACTTTTCCTGTAATGACATTTTGTGCAAACAAAAACATTACAGTGAGCATACATGCTGTTAGTAAAATGAGTCTTTTCATAATAAATGTATTAGGTAAATAATTGCTTCTGTTGATAAGACAATAGATTGAAAAGACTGCTTCACAGAATGGCTTTCTATTTACTGAGCCGTGAAAAATATTTCCCCAAACATTAAAAATGAAAGGTCAAGAATGGAAGTGAAAAAAAAATTATTACGAACAGTTGTATGTAATAATTTGTCAAAAAAAATTTAGTTTATTGATAAACGATGCAGCAATTTGATTCTACAATAAATCTTATAACTAGGGAGTTGGTACGGGCGGAAAAGTGGGCTGACTTTAAATGGAGGATTTGCCGTTTGTACCAATTTTATACCAGCAAATGTGATTTTCATTTTTATTAACAACACCCTAAACTATTTTTAATCAATACTACCAATCTCACCACAAACTTGATATAACAATGTATTTGAACAGACCCAATCGGTATTGCCATGACAAGAGATGTGTATATGCGTATAATTTGTATTCCACTACTCGGAATATTTCTTCCCGTAATAGCTGGCATTTTCAACTATGCTCACTACTCGCATTTACAAATTGTATTCGGTAATCTTTATTTCATTTTTACTTCTTTTATAATTTGGGCAGGATGCAATTGGATTCATGCTACCTTGCGACGGGTGCTTTCTCCATTTATGACTTCTATGAAAAAATTGGTATCCGTATGTATGGCCACCGCATTGTATGGCATCTGTATAGGTTGCTTGTCTGCCTTGGCTTGGTTCCAGTTTGCCAATGAAATATTTGGGTGGAATAAGATTTTAAGTTTTAGTCTTGTGTGTACCATTACTGTTATTGTATTTACGCTACTGTACGAAATTTTATACCTGGCGATAGAAAAAGAACAAGATCATTTAAAAGTTGATCAATTAAGTAAAGAAAAATCGCAAGCCACATTATATGCTTTGCAAAATGAAATGGATCCCCATTTTCTTTTCAATGCGCTAAATACACTCAATCACCTGATACTGACGAAGCCGGAAACGGCCCATGCATACAATAATAAACTGGCCCAGGTGTATAAATATTTTTTAACCAATAGGAATAACGAACTGGTTTCATTGGAAAAGGAATTGAATTTTATCAGCGATTATTATTTCTTATTGCAATTGCGATTTGGAAAAAAATTACAATTAGCGATTCAAACAGAATTGGCTTCCCGAAAATATATTCAAATTCCACCTTGCTCTTTGCAAATTTTATTGGAAAATGCCATCAAGCACAATTCATTTACGGAAAAAGAACCTTTGTGTGTAAATGTAAGTATTGAAGAAAATGTCATTAAAGTGTATAACAAAAAAAGGCCCAAACCATTTTTAGCTGATTCGACACAAATTGGATTGAAAAATTTACAAGCAAGATATAAATTATTATTTGACACTGATATCCGGGTACATACGGGAAAAGAAAACTTTACTGTCTTGTTGCCGGTCGGGCAAATTATAGAACCCTAAAATTTACGACTATGATACATGCTATTATTATTGAAGACGAAAAACCTGCCAGGGATTTATTGGTAAAATACTTAATGGAATCGAGTAAAGAAGTGCATGTAGAAGCAAAATTAACTTCAGTGGAGGAAGGGAAAAAGTACATGGCACAGGAGCACCGGGCCGATATTATTTTTAGTGATATTCAATTGGCCGATGGCTATTCTTTTGAAATATTTAAAAATCTTAGCTCTGAAATCCCGGTTGTTTTCACTACTGGTTTCAATGAATATATGATGAATGCCTTTCATTTTAATGGCATTGATTATTTATTGAAACCCATTAGCCGTGATGATATTGAAAATGCATTGCAAAAGTATTTGAATTTTAAAAACCACTTTACAACCAAGGATGCCAAATTGGAAAAATTAATTCATCATTTTGAAAATCGTAAAAAAACCAGGTTGCTGGTGCGCCGTGGGTTGGAACATATTGCTTTGAAAATGGATGACATTGTTTTATTATATACAGAAAATAAAATGGTATTTGTATTAGACAATAAAGGAAATAAATTTATCGGTGACAAAAACCTTACGGAAATGGAAATGGATCTGGATGATTCAGTATTTTTCAGAACCAACAGGCAGTATATTGTCAACATCAATTATATCAAAGGATACAAACCTTATGAAAAGGTAAAATTATTGGTAGCTGTTGACTTACCAGACATCTCTCATAAAATTATTGTCAGCCAGGAGCAGGCACCGGTTTTTCGAAAATGGATGTATGAAGCCTGATGGTTGTAAAATTTTAAACACTTACATTAAAATCACGCAGTGCATCATTGAGACTGGTTTTTAAATCTGTGCTGGCTTTTCGCTGGCCAATAATCAAAGCACAACTTACGCCATATTCACCTGCGGGAAATTTTTTAGGATACGTTCCGGGAATAACCACACTTCGTGCCGGCACTTTGCCTTTCATTTCAATGGCTTTTTCTCCGCTTACATCAATAATTTTTGTCGATTGCGTCAGCACAACATTGGCACCCAACACAGCTTCTTTCTCAACCCGTACACCTTCTACTACAATACAACGGCTGCCGATAAAACAACCATCTTCAATAATTACCGGTGAGGCTTGTAAAGGTTCCAACACGCCACCGATACCAACACCGCCACTAAGATGAACACCTTTGCCAATCTGTGCACAACTGCCAACAGTAGCCCAGGTATCCACCATTGTATTTTCATCAACATAGGCACCAATATTTACATAAGAAGGCATGAGTACAACATTTTTTCCAATGAAGGCACCATACCTCGCCACAGCATGTGGAACGGCTCTTACACCCAAAGATTGAAATCCTTTCTTCAGTTCCATTTTATCATAAAACTCAAAAGGCGGTACATCCCAGGTTTTCATTTTTTGAATACCAAAATATAAAAGGATGGCTTGCTTCACCCATTCATTTACCTGCCAACCATCAGCACCGGGTGTAGCTACCCTGAGTTGCCCTTTATCTACTTTTTCTAAAACAGATTGAATGGCATCAATATATTTTTCTTCTTGTAGCAATGAACGGTCAGCCCAGGCTTCCTGTATCAATGTTTGCATGAGTTTTTTTTTGCGAAAATACTTCTAATCAGGTTAAGAATGTAGAGAAGATACAGAAAGTTTATCCGTCATGATTCAATTTCAAATTCAATTATACGGCAGGCTCTCTATCTTTGCCCAATGAAAATTGGCTTTGACGCAAAAAGGGCTTATTGCAATGCAACAGGACTTGGGAATTACAGCCGAACCTTGATTTCATTGCTGGCCAAATATTTCCCAGAAGAGGAATACTATTTGTTTACACCCAAAGCATCTACTTCGTTGTTTAATCTTAACGATAAACATGTTCATCGGGTTTTACCGGCTTCGGCATTGCATCGTTTATTTTCTTCGGTTTGGCGTAGCCGTTGGATGACAAACGATTTAGTAAAAAATAAAATCAATATTTTTCATGGCCTGAGTCATGAAATTCCTATGGGGATTCACAAAACCGGCGTCAAATCAATTGTGACGATTCATGATTTAATTCACGAAAAATTTCCTGAACAATACAACCCAATTGATATAAAAATTTATAATCAGAAATATCGTTATGCTTGTCAACATGCAGATAAAATTGTAGCCATCAGCGAACACACAAAAAAAGATATTATTGACTTGTATAAAATCCCGGAAGAAAAAATAGCGGTTTGTGTGCAAAGTTGCGATCCGGTATTTTCAAAAATAATAAATGAAGAAACGAAACAACAGGTGGCACAAGAATATCATTTACCCAAAGAATTTTTTCTTTCAGTGGGTTCGATTATTGAAAGAAAAAATTTACTGAATGTTTGTAAAGCATTGTTACAAGTGCAACCGGAAATTGCGGCTCCGCTCGTCGTGATTGGTAATGGTAGGAAATACAAAAAAGAGGTCAAAACTTTTATTGCTGAACATGGACTGGAAAAATCGGTAATTTTTTTGTCAGAACAATTTGGCGATAATTCCCGGATTTCTCAACCCGAAACACTAGCTGCCATTTATCAATTATCGCTGGGAATGATATATCCATCATTTTATGAAGGTTTTGGTTTGCCTGTCATGGAGGCATTGAGTAGCGAAGTACCGGTTATTACTTCCAATGTATCTTCATTGCCCGAAGCCGGTGGCGATGCTGCTTTTTATGTAAACCCAGCACAGCCCGAAGAAATTGCGACCGGCATGAAGAAAATTTATGGCGATAAAATGTATGTACAAAAGATGAAAGAAAAAGGTAAAAAATATGCGTTGCAAAATACAGGAGAAATGTACGCTCATAAGATGATGAAAATTTATCAATCGCTATGTTAAGTTTTGAAAACGATATACAAGCTGCTTTAAAAGTATTGGAAGCCGGCGGCATTATTTTATATCCTACGGATACGGTTTGGGGTATTGGTGCTGATGCAACAAACCCTGCGGCTGTTGAAAAAATTTATCAATTAAAACAACGGCCCGGACAAAAAGCGATGATAGTTCTGTTGGCCAATGAAAAAGATTTGTTACGGCATATTGCAGCACTCGATTTGCAAGTGTTTGACTATTTGCAAACTACCCAAAAACCAACAACGGTAATTTATGAAGGAGCTTTAGGTTTTGCAGACAACCTGACGGCACCTGACGGCAGCATTGCGATACGCATTTGTAAAGAAGAATTTTGCCGTCATCTTTTGCAACGATTTAAAAAGCCGTTAGTATCAACTTCCGCCAACATAGCCGGAGAACCAACAGCCAAAAATTTTCGGGAAATTGCACAAACAATCCGACAAGGTGTTGATTATATTGTCAACTATCGGCAGGATGACATTAGGGAATATGCACCCTCAGCTATTGTGAAGTGGAAGAACGGGGCCATTGAAGTGATTCGCTCCTAATCAAAAAATGCTACTTCAATTTTCTCTTTTTTATCTTTACAACTTTATGGATATCCAGTGTACAAAAGAAGAATTGGCTTTGATAAAAGAAGTAGCAGCGGCGGCGAAGTCTTTAGCTGTCGATGCCTATTTGATTGGTGGCTTTGTGCGTGATAAAATTTTAGGAAGAAATACAAAAGACATGGATTTTGTTTGCATTGGAGATGGTGTACTCCTGGCTGAAAAATTAGCAGAAAGAATGCATCCTCGGCCAACGATCGATATTTTTAAAAATTTTGGAACGGCACATATTCGATTGCAAAATGGAATGGACATAGAATTTGTTGGCGCCCGGAAAGAAAGTTATAATCCGGATTCTCGTAAACCAGCAGTAGTGTCAGGAACATTGGAAGAAGATCTGCAGCGTCGTGATTTTACCATCAATGCTTTTGCCATTAGTTTACAAGACGAAAATTTTGGCCAATTGATTGATCCATTTAATGGGAAAGATGATATTGCAAATAAATTGATTCGCACACCATTAGATCCGGCACAAACTTTTAGCGATGATCCTTTGCGCATGATGCGAGCCATTCGGTTTGCTACGCAATTGGGTTTTTCCATTGAAGCAGCTACCTGGCAAGGTATTATTGATACAAAAGACAGAATTAAAATCATTTCGCAAGAAAGAATCACCGACGAATTGAATAAAATTATCCTGGCGGAAAAACCATCCATCGGTTTCGACTTATTGTTTACATCCGGATTGTTACAAATTATTTTTCCGGACATGACGGCATTGGCAGGAGCGGAATACAAAGATGGCAAAGGGCATAAAGATAATTTTTATCATACGCTACAAGTAGTAGATAATATTTCAGGGAAAACAAATGATTTATGGTTGCGTTGGGCCGCAGTGCTTCATGATATTGCCAAACCGAAAACAAAAAAATTTGAAGAAGGTCATGGCTGGACATTTCATGGGCATGAAGTAGTGGGTGGCAAAATGGTTCCCCGGATTTTTGCTAAAATGAAATTGCCGCAACATGAAAATATGCGATTCGTAAAAAAAATGGTAGAATTGCATTTGCGGCCAATCAGTCTGACGAAAGAAAATATTACGGATGCCGCCATTCGTAGATTATTATTTGACGCCGGTGATGATTTTGATTCTTTAATGTTGCTTTGCGAAGCAGATATTACTTCAAAAAATAAACAGAAAGTAAAACGATTTCTGGAAAATTTTCAAATGGTGCGGGAACGTTGTAAAGAAATTGAAGCCAAAGATCATATCCGGAATTGGCAACCACCCATTAGTGGAGAAATTATTATGCAAACTTTTGGCCTTTCTCCATCAAGAGAAGTGGGCTTGATAAAAGATGCTTTGAAAGAAGCGATGCTGGACGGGCAAATTGAAAATACTTACGCAGCTGCTTACGATTTTATGTTGAAAAAAGGCAAAGAGTTAGGATTGAAAGCGATTAAAATCTAAATTGTAAATTTGTATATGGCTATTTTAAAATTCAGAATTTATTTTGAGGAAGATGAAAGTGTTTACCGGGATGTAGTGATTAAACACACGCATAGTTTTTTGCAACTGCATGAAATTATTTTAAAATCCTATGAATTTGATTCCAAACACCAGGCTACTTTTTACAGGAGTAATGATCAATGGAAAAGAGGAAAACAAGTGACGCTGGCTGTATATGATGAAGTGGAATATAAAGCACCGCCGTTGTTAATGGCCGATACATCTATTGGTTCAGAAATCAGAGACCCCAATCAACGATTTGTTTATTTATATGATTTTAATAAAGGTTGGACATTTCACATTGAATTGATTAATGTCGCCAAGGAAGAAAATCCTAAAATTACCTACCCTTCAATTGCAAGAACGGAAGGCATTGCCCCCAGTCAATATGGAACAAAAGGTTTGTTAGGAGATAAATTTGCCGACATAGAAGAAAAATATGATTTATCGAAAGTCGGAAATGGTTTTGGTGAAAAAGATGCCGACGGAGAAGATGCCATCAGTGAAGAGTTTGATGAAAGTGATGAAGACGAAGAATAAAAAGATTATTACATTCACAATTTTCCCGTTCAACTTCAATTATTGAACGGGATTTTTATAGATGGAAGAAAGAAAAAAAAATAAGACTGTCATTTTAATTGTTGGCCCAACTGCCGTTGGCAAAACGGCTGTTGCTATTCAATTGGCACAACAATTTCATACTGAAATCATTTCTGCTGATAGCCGACAATGTTTTAAAGAATTGAATATTGGTGTGGCAAGGCCATCGAAAGAAGAATTAGCAATGGTCAGGCATCATTTTATTGCCTCACATTCTATTCGGGACGATGTAACCGCTGTAAGTTTTGAACAATTTGCTTTGCAAAAAGTAACAAATTTATTTTCAAATTATCAGCAGGTTATTATGGTAGGCGGAACCGGTTTGTACATCAAAGCGTTTTGTGAAGGGTTGGATGCCATTCCTGAAACTGAACCTTTACTACGGAAAAAAATTATTGCAAAATATGATAAGCAAGGAATGGAATGGCTTTGTAATGAATTGAAAGAAAAAGATCCGTTATTTTTTCAACAAGGTGAAATGCAAAACCCGCAGAGAATGATAAGGGCTTTAGAAGTTGTAGAAACGACAGGACAATCTATTTTGTATTTTCACCAAAAACAATCGGTAAAAAGAAATTTTTCAATCATAAAGTTGGGATTGAATTTGCCCAGGGAAGAATTAAAAAATCGAATCGATGCAAGAGTTGATGCTATGATGAATGAGGGCCTGCTCGATGAAGTCCGTGCATTGAAGCCGTATCAAAATTTGAATGCTTTACAAACGGTTGGTTACAAAGAATTATTTGCATACTTAGACAATAAAATGTCATTGGATGAAGCGATAGAACGAATCAAAATTTCAACACGCCAGTATGCGAAAAGGCAACTTACCTGGTTTAGAAAAGATAAAGAAATTCGTTGGTTTCATCCCGAGCAAATCAAAGAAATGCTGGCCTATATTTCCCGCTAAAAAAAGAACACCATCTCTGTTGAAGGAGATGGTGTTGCAAAAAATAAGCAATTAGTTTGGCTTTTTGTTTATGGGAAAATGCCTAATTCGGCATAACTGGTTCCAACTTTATTGATCGCAACAACGTAGGCAGCCGTACGCATATCCGGAATGTTCGGATCTTCCTGCCACTTGGTCATAATTTCTTTGGTTGCAGTAATCATCGTTTCTTCAAGGCCACTGTACACCAAGTCCACTTCATCGGGGCCGTGCATGATGAATTCTCTTTCATTATCCTTCACCTGTTTGCCACTCAGTTCTTCAATCTGACTCAGGATATGTGCATTCATATTTTCCGTGAATCTTTTTTCCAGACGGCCATAACGGACATGGCTAAGGTTTTTTAACCACTCGAAATATGAAACCGTAACACCACCGGCATTCAAATACATATCCGGCACTACGAGCACCCCTTTTTTTACAAACACATCATCTGCTTCAGGCGTTAAAGGCCCATTGGCAGCTTCGCCTATAATTTTTGCTTTTACCCTTGGTGCATTTTCGCCATTGATTACATTTTCTAATGCGGCAGGAATTAAAATATCACAATCCATTTCCAGGGCATCTGTGTTTTTGGCGAAATTTTGGGAGCCCGGAAAATTTAATATGGAACCTGTATTTTTTCTGTGTTGAAAAACAGCATCAACGTCTAATCCATCGTCTGACCAAATAGCTCCTTCATATTCTGCAAGCCCAACGATTTTGGCTCCGGCATCCTGAAAAAATTTAGCGGAATGATAACCCACATTTCCTAATCCTTGTACAACCACTCTTTTATCTTTTACACCGGGTGTCAATCCCAATTTTTCCATTACATCGGGTGTATTACACACTTCTCTAAGGCCAAAAAATACGCCTAATCCGGTAGCTTCTCTTCTACCACGAACACCACCTTGCGAAACCGGTTTTCCTGTAACACAACCGGCTGCATCTATTTCGCCGGGATGCATCGCTGAATATGTATCAATAATCCAAGCCATTTCTCTTTCCCCGGTTCCGTAATCCGGTGCCGGCACATCTGTACCCGGACCGATAAAATCTTTTTTGATAAGCTCTGCAGTATATCGACGGGTGATTTTTTCCAACTCATAAGCAGAATATGCTTTTGGATTGATTTTAATACCGCCTTTTCCGCCACCAAAGGGCACATTGACAATAGCACATTTATAAGTCATCAAAGCGGCCAAGGCCATGACTTCATCCTGGTTGACGGCTTCACTAAAACGAATACCACCTTTACAGGGAGTTTTATGATGTGAGTGTTGCACCCGGTACGCTTCAATCACTTCAATAGAACCATTATCTCTTTTAACGGGAAACCGCATACGATAAACGGCATTGCAGGCTTTGATTTGATTCAGTATTCCTTCATCCCATTTGGTGTGCTTGGCAGCTTTATCGAAACTCTCTTCTACGGCTCCGAAAAAACTATAATTTTGGTCAGACATATTGATAAATATTTAAAAAGTTTGTTTCTTATTTATAAATGTAAAGAAAGCTATTATAAATGAAAAAATATTGTCTTGTAAAATTAATTTTCCTTTTCTATTTTCTTCAGTTTTCTGTCTAACCGTACAAGGTATAAAATTAAACCGGCTAAAATAATCAGCATCACGGCAATGACTACATAAATTCGGCCGTTACTACGCATGGTATCTGCCATTTCTACGGGTTTATCTTGTGCATGCAGTAGCAACGAAGGCAGCACCAGTAGCAGTAAAAAAAATATTTTCAAAACTATTTTTTTCATCTTCTCCATTTTTTTTCTTTTAATAAGGCCATTCTTATTTTTAAAGTCGTAATCCATACGCCCAATAAAGTCCAGCCCAATACCGCCGGGTAAAAGACCATTCGCATATTGCCGCTAATGTCATTTTTTACATCCAAAGCCGGATTGCCTTCATTGCCCGGATGCAAGCTGGGTAAAATTCTTGGTAAAATCCAAATAGCGGGAAATAGCATTGTGTAAGCAAAAATATTGTACACGGCACTCACCCTGGCTTTGCGGTCCATATCACTGATAGAATCCCGTAGTATCATGTAAGCAAAATAAACTAATAAAGCAATGGCGGCGCCAATGAGTTTCGGATCCCTGGCAATGCTGCTGAAAGATTCGTGAATCGGTGTATTCGGATCGGCCCAGGTATAAGATGCCCACACCACGCCGGTAGCATAACCCAAAAGGCCGAAAACAATGCCGACCGTAGCAAATTGACGGGCATAAATATCATATTTTATTTGCAAGGTGCGTAAATAACGAATGGCATTGACCACAGAAATGGTAAACAAAATCATCATGGCGAACCACATACAAACATGGAAATATAAATTGCGTATCGTTTCCTGCAAGGGTGCCAGTCGGGGAACTTTTAATAATAAACCTGCGGTAAATGTGTACACCAGCAAAAGAACAGCTAACCTCTTCCACCAGTTTTTGTACATATAATTTTTTGATTCTGTCATCTTAAAGCCGGGCTTCTTCGGCGAAAATTTATTAGGCAAAAGTAAGGGGAAATAAGAATATTCTTCCTGAGATTATTTTTTACTGAAATGGATTTTCCTTTTTTAGAAAAGCCCTGATAAAAAATGGAAATAGTATCGAACCTCAATCTTTCCAAAGAAAAGGGAAAAGAATCACTGCCAGCAAAATAACCAGGACGTCCAAAGCAATAAGTAGTAATACTGTGGACATTGAGATGGTAAGCAAAGGCGCAAAAACCGCTTTCGACAATTTCATTAATAAAATGACCTGCGGAATAATGATGGGAAATCCCAAAACCGCCATGATAGCAGCATTTTGTTGTGCCTTGGCGGCAATGGCTGCCAGGAAAGTAAATAGTAAACTAAAGCTCCAACCACCCAATAAAACCAACCCGATGAAAGAACCGGCTTTGTGCAAAGGATTGCCCAGCAATAAAACAAAAAGTAAAAGGCTGAGTAAACTCATTACCAACATCAAAATGGAATGAAAAAGCAATTTGGCTAATACAAAATTGGCGGGGCTGGTGATGGAATAATAATATAACATGCGGCCCTGGCTTTCCTGTAAAAAACTTTTTGCCACGGCATTGATACTGACAAATAATTGAATTACCCAAAATAAGCCATTCCAGACATTACTATCCGGCGTATTCATGGCATTGAACAGCACAAAAATGGTGGCACCTATATATAATAACACACCATAAAAACTATACTGTTGTCTTATTTCCAGCAGTAGTTCTTTTTTAAATAAGGTAAATATGTGTCTGGAAGCTGTGATAATATTTTATTTTAAATCATAACAATTCCTGCATCTCGGTTCGTATGCATCTTTGGCACCCAGCATCACTTGTTCTTTCCCGGCCGTTTTCCGGTATGAATAATTGGCCACATTGCCGCATTTCATGCAAAT